>NZ_JANFPJ010000006.1:0-331418 GCF_032227045.1 Pseudidiomarina fusca | reverse complement strand
CCGACTGGCCAAAGACAAGAACCGTGAAGGGCGTGGTTACTCCTTCGAAGTGATGCGGGAACGAATGCTGTACACCACGAAGCACAAGAAGAAGCCCCCGACTGCAAAGGTCTCTCCGTTCCACAAGAAAACCATCGGTTACGGACTGCCGGACTTCGCAGAGGAACTCAACTACGGGGTCGATCTATCAACCATCTGAGGGTGGTATCAGGTTGGTGGGGTGAAGATGCCCCATCAACCATTAAATCCGTATACCCCTTTATTTAAAGATGAAGTTGGAATTAAAAACGTCAAACTCAACCCGCTGATTAGTATTTAAACCGATGCCACTTTAGATACCTCACATCATGGCGCCAGCAAGCTGCGGCCAAGATCGGTAACTGTGACTTGGTAGGCTTGGGTGTCGAAGCGGCGGTAGTCGTTGGTGGCTTGGTGTTGCCAGATGCCGAAGATGCCGAACAACGTGAGGTAGCGATAGGCGAAGTAGAATTGTCGTTCGCTATGATCGCTATCATCTCGCCACGCGCTAGCCGGGATCGGCTCTTCGTTAAGCGCGGGTATTAAGGTGCTGGTCATGTCGTACAGCATGTTAACCGGAAACTCGTGCTGCGGCAGATAGTGGCTGATGGCAAGCACCGAAGGAGCTACGGCACGTTGCAGTGGACACACCTGGTCGCCGAACACAAAACCCCAATGAAACGTGGTTAAGCAGGCTTTTAATAGTTCGTGATAAATCTCGCCCAGCGCTTGGCTAGCTATTAGTTTTTTGCCTTTCGCGGTGATGGTTAAACTGGTTTTGTTGGCTTTAACTAAGCTACTCTGCGCCATAATGTGTCGAGCAGCAGCAACCATGGTGACTTTTGATTCTGAGTTAGGTACTTCGTATTGCTGTTTGCCAATGCACGGAGTGTCGGGGCTATTGAGCTCAGTCCACATATGTTTGACCCAAGCTACCGGCAGATAGCCTGCAGCCGTGAGCTTAATGGGCTTGTCGCACATGGTTTGCAGTAGCGGCAGCAGAGCTTTCATAATCGGCGCCTCAGCGACCAGCTCGTTAGGTGGCGGGGCAAGGTGCATCGGCGTGTGCGTAAATGGCTTGTTGATAAACTCGTTCACATGCTGATAACGCTGCTGCGCATGCATGTTCGCGATAATTTGTTGTAACAGTAGTTGGGCTGCTTGCTTTTGCATGTCCAGCTTCAGCTCAGCAAATGCTTGCTGCCGCTCGGGCGTGAGTTCATCCTCGTTAAACTCTTCGGCCTCATCGGCCGCTATAAAGGCTGCTAACGCCTCTTCGTCAAGAAAATCCTCGCCGTCAGTCTCATCTAGTGCATCCTGGTCACCCATCACAAAAGCAAAAGCACGGTCGTGGTCGTGGGCTTGTTGTTCTGTTAGTTCGATAAACTGATCGAGGCGCTGTTGGATCTGCGCTAGGTTCGGCTTGTTGCTGGAGCGCTCGGGCATATGTGCAACGCCGCCGCTATCTTCAGTAGGGCAAGCACCCACCGCTTCGATGATTTTAACTGAGCTGTGCCGAGGCTGAATGCTGCTGCCCCCATGAGTTACCGTATGACGCCAGTCATCGCCAAAATCATAAACGTAAAGCAGGCTATCGCCTTTGCGAGGCAGCTGGGCGACTAGCTTGGCACCTATTTCAGGTTGCTCGTTATCAAAAGGATCATCAAAAGGGTCATCGTTGTTCGAGAAGAAGCCTGCTGCAGTTTTGAACATATGCAGATGGGAATTGGTCCACCCCATCGCTAGCTGAATGTAGTAATGCAGCCGGTATAAATCGATTTTAGCTGGCACCAACAGCTGGCGCGACACTTGGTAAGGGGCATCTTCAAGATTAATGTTCAGTGTGATGTATTTGGCCATAGATAGCGCTCGCTGCGGGGTGGTGGTGGGTAGGATAGCAGAAGTTTGCGAGCATCGGGAGGGGCTTTGAGGGACTTGCGGCCCCAGCTACGGAGCTGGGGCCGCAAGTGGCTCCGGAGCGGGGTCCGGAGGTGGGTCTGCAAGTTCCTCAAAAGCTGAGGGCGAGGCCGACGCTGATGGCGGTGTTTTCGATGCTGTCGCCGGCGTGGCTTTCGGCATCCATGCGAGAGACTTCACCAGAGATGGTGAACATGCTCCAGAGGGTGTGCCAGACGCCGATGCTGGCTTTGCTTTGTTGTTCTACTTGCGCCAAGGTATCAACGCCAGCGAGGTCTACTTGTGAGACACCGTAGTTGATGCCAAATTTGGTGGCTCCTATGGTGTGGGTGGCTTGGGCTAACCAGCCCGAGCTATCGCGTGGAGCGCCATTGCTATCGGCAGCATCAATCAGAAGTCCGTAATAGCCAAAACCTTGACCGTCGAACGCTGAAGCCATGAAGCGGGTATCGCCCAACTGCAGCGCCGCGGTGATATCGATGCCACGGGCGCTGTAGCTGCCGCTTGGGGTGCTAACATCTTGGTTGTAGAAGGTGCTAGAGACAAACCCTTGCTCGTAGTTGTAGCGTAGGCGGCCGTGCAGGCCTGGCCGTTCAGAGCCTGAGTCGCCGACATAGCCGTTACCGCCGAAACTGACTGGATCTAACGGCTGAAAAATACCGATATCGGCCTGCCATTGTTCGCCAAACTGACGGCTGTATGTGATTTGTGACAGCCTATCTGCAAATACGTAGCCGTAGCCAGCCGCACCTAGAGTGGTGTTCAGAGGACTACGAATGGACGCTGGTGCGCCAACTCCGCCTAATGCCATATCTTCTAGTACTACATCGATACCGAATACGCCGTAATCACGACCCACTTTGATGGTTCCTAGTTCTGCGTTGCCTACCGTAAAGAAGGCGCGATAAGCACGGTTGTCGCCGTTGCCGTTAAAGGCGCTGTTATCAGTGGTGCCGGGCTCGATGGCGATCACTGCTTTGATATCAAAGCCTTCGCGTTGGGTGCTGGCGGAGAATTGGAAACTAGCGGGGCTGTAGCCGTTGGATACCGAGGTAGCATCTTCGCCGGTACAGAGCAGAGCATTGCCTGCAACGACGGCCCCGGAGTCATCGCAATCGGCGAATACCGCATGGGCGTTCACATAACCGTGAAAGCCAAAATCCCAAGCGGGCTCGCTGCTGCTGTTGGCATAGGCTGGTGCGGTACCCAGTAACAGAGCGCTCATTACTGCTGGAAGATAAAGCCGTGTTGTTTTGTCAGTCATAACCATTGCCTCTTGTTGTTATTATCGTTGGTGACAGCTCTCAGAATGAGATGATGCTGATGTGGGTGATAGGTGCAATGGCTGTGCCAAGTCGGTAGCTATTTATAACTCCATGTTTTTAAAGCTATTTATTTTTGAGGATATGAATAACATTGATGACAATCGTCATCGTAAGGTGTAATTTGATGATGATTGTCATCAAAAGAATGAACAAGACTCTTCGGGGTAAATAATAAATTCATTTAAAAACATGGTGTTATGAATTTTATGAAAGTTGGTACGCTGTTTGCATCTGTCTTTGTCATCCAAGGTACCGACTATCGAACGCCAATAACAAGAACAAGAACAACGAGAGGAAGATCATGAGTACTTCAACCGTTCAAACCTTTAAAACCGCTCGACGGTTGCTAACTGGCGCCCATGCTAGTCATCAGTTGGCGCACGAGATGCAACAGCTTGCTATGCAGCGCCCGTTATTGGTGAGTGATCGCGGGGTGAGTGAGGCGGGCATTATCGCTACGGTTACCGCCCAGTTGAACCAAGCTGGTGTGCATCACGTGACTGTCTTTGATGCGATTTCAGCTGAACCTGAGATGGCGGTGGTTGAAGCCTGTCGCGAGCTGTTTATGGCAAAAGGTTGCGATGGCATTGTGGCGATTGGTGGCGGTAGTGCCATGGATACGGCCAAGGCCGTGGCGGTTTACGCTGGTGATACGCGCCCGTTAGCGGAGCTGTTTGGTGAAGACCAAGTGAAACCTCGGCAATATCCGCTGATTTGTTTACCTACTACCGCAGGTACCGGATCAGAAGTTACCAACATTTCTATTTTGGCTGATACCCAAGCCCAGTTAAAAAAGGGCATTGTGAGTAATGAGATGTTGCCTGATGTGGCCATTGTGGCGCCAGAGCTCACGCTGAGCTGTCCGCCAGGTGTTACTGCGGCCAGCGGTATTGATGCGTTGGTGCATGCCGTAGAAAGTTACCTTTCAAGATTTGCGACGGCGTTAACCGAGCCCTATTCGTTGGCGGCTATCCGTAAAATCAAAGCCAGTTTGGTGCAGGCTTATCAAGAGCCTGACAACATGGTCGCCCGCGAAGAAATGGCCACCGCCAGTTTGATGGCTGGGCTGGCTTTTGGTAACGCTGGGGTGGGTGCTGTTCATGCTTTGGCGTACCCGCTAGGAGGCCGTTATCATTTGTCACACGGTATGAGCAATGCGGTGATGTTGGTGCCAGTGATGCGTTGGAACCAAGCGGCTTGTCCTGAGCGCTTTGTCGAATTAGCCAAAGCTTTTGGTGCGGCCGATAGTATCAGCGCAGAAGCGGCTGGGGATTATGTCTTACAGCAAATGCAGGCGTTGTGTGCGGCGGTCAATATTCCGGCGCAACTGCGCGAGTTTGACATCCCTGAGTCGGCCTTACCAGAGCTTGCAAAAGCCGCAAGTGGGGTCACTCGGCTATTGCGCAATAATCCGCGCGAGCTCTCGGTGCAAGATATCGAAGCCATTTATCGCGAAGCCTACTAAGGAGCCTCTGATGTCGTTATGGAAACAACGCGTTAGCGGCGCTGAAGCACCGTTTTTTGCCCTTGGTCCGTTTAAAGTGCGGTTGCCGTTTGTGCATTATCGCTTTGAATGGCCGGACTATTTTCAAGGGCTGTTGATGTGTGCGGTTGATCTTGCCGCCATCTCATTAATGACCGAACTGCTGGGCATGCCGTTCGAGGCGGCGTTAGCGATTGTGGTGCTCAATGGTTTGTTTTATTTACTGCACCATTTGCTTGGTGATCCTGTGGTCCCTGGGTGGATAACCCCAGCGATTCCGTTACTGATGATGTATGTGTCGATGTTCCCGGAAGGTGAGGCGCGGGTGCATGCATTGATTGCGTTTCAGATGTTGCTGGGGTTGTTTGCTATTTTGCTGGGCGCCTCGGGCGCTGCTAAGCGGGTAGTGCAGTTGATACCCAGTGCCATCAAAGCCGGCATTATTATGGGGGCTGGGCTAGCAGCGGTGGCTGTGGTGTTTGACGATGGTGGGCGCTTTGAAAGTTATCCATTTACCATTTCTATTGCGGTGGGTATTGCCTTTTATCTGATCTTTTCTAAGCATTTTGCAGCCTTGCAAGATCGTCATTGGGTGTTTGCGGCGTTAGGTAAGCTAGGTATTTTCCCGATTATTGCCTTGGCGATTGTACTGGCCCCGCTGTTTTCAGAAGCGCCTTGGCCGCAGTTGGAGTGGGGATTCACCTCGCCTGATTTTGCCACCATGTTTAGTCAATACACCTTGTTCGGAGTGGGTTTTCCGCCTTGGAGTATGTACTTGAGTGCGATTCCGACGGTGCTTGCGGCGTACATTGTGTTGTTTGGTGATGTGTTGCAAAGCAAGGCTATCTTGGATGAAGCAGACGAGGTACGCCAAGATGAGAAAATTGATTACGACCCTAATCGTGCGCATTTGATCTTTGGTGCGCGCAACCTCGGCATGAGCGTGATCGGACCCGATGTGACTATGTGCGGACCCTTGTGGGCGGCCATGCATGTGGTGATTGTGGAGCGCTTCAAAAAGGGGCGGCAAGCGATGGACTCGATTTTTGGTGGCGCCGGCTCGTTTCGTTGGGGCACCAATACCGGCTTGTTGTTGTTGCCGGTGGTGAGTTTGGTGCAGCCGATTTTGGGGATCGCTTTAGCGCTCACTCTGCTTATTCAAGGCTATGTGAGCGTGCGTATTGGCATTCAAGAGGCACGCTCCGAGCGTGATTTAGGGATTGCTGGGGTGATTGCTGCCATTTTGGTGGTGAAAGGTGCTACTTGGGCCTTTGCAGCCGGGCTGTTGCTGTGCTTTTTAGTGTACGGCTGGCGCCTAAGGGAGCAACGCGCATGATGTCCGGCGATAATTTACAGCGAGTGATTGATGCGTTAAGTGATGGTGTCTATATCACCGATGGTCATGGCGTGACGGTCACTGTGAATAAGGCGTACGAGCGTATTACCCGCATCCCACGTAGTGCGCTCGTGGGCTTACACATGTCTGAAGTGGTACAGCGAGGCTACATCTCGCGTTCGGTGTCGTTGGAGGTGTTGAAAGAGCAAGGTCCGGTCACGCTCACTCAGACCATTGGCAATGATCATAATATTTTAGTCTCGGGTACGCCCATGTTCGACCCGCAAGGGCGACTTGAATACATAGTTACGACCGTGCGTGACGTTACCGAGTTGCTGCAGGCCAAACGCGCCGAAGAACAGTTGGAGCAGATCTTACATGTGCGTGACCATTATGGTGCGCACGAGGCCAACGATGCGGTGATTATCAGTCGGGCAACCCAGCGTTGCTACGATCTCGCCAAACGAGTTGCTCCCACCGCCGCCAAGGTTCTGATTCAGGGTGAAACCGGCACTGGTAAGACGTTACTGGCGCGCACCATTCATGATTACAGCGCCGTGGCGCAAGGGCCCTTTATTGAGTTGAATTGTGCTGCCATGCCAGAGAGTCTGTTAGAAGCAGAATTGTTCGGCTATGTGCCGGGGGCCTTTACTGGGGCTGCTCAGAAAGGCAAGACGGGGCTGCTTGAGGCCGCTAATAACGGCACTTTATTTCTTGATGAGATTGGCGATTTGCCGCTGAGCTTGCAAGCCAAACTGCTCAAAGTGATTGCTGAAAACCGGTTTATTCCGGTTGGCGGTATTCAATTCAAAAATACCAATTTCAGGTTGATTTCTGCAACCCACCATAACTTGCATGAATTGGTGGCACAGCACCAATTTCGTGAAGATTTGTTGTATCGCTTGAGTGTGGTGCCACTGGAATTGCCACCGCTGCGCGAGCGGGCTGAAGAAGTTGAAGCCTTGCTGCAGCATTATCTAAGCCATTTTAATGCTAAGTACGAGTTTGATTGTCGTTGGCACAGCGATGTGATTGCTCGGTTACAACGCTATCACTGGCCGGGCAACATTCGCGAGTTGATCAACCTGACCGAGCGATTGGTGGTGACTGCAGAGCAATCGCTGATTACCACGGCGCAACTGCCACGCGAAATGCGAGTAGATACAGGTTTTACGGCCCTTGGCATGGGCTTGAAAGAACAAGTAGAAGGTTTAGAGCGTGAGCTGATTGAGCAGGCTCTGGCCATGTACGGCACTACCCGCCAAGCGGCGGCAGCGCTGGGCATTGATCAATCGACTTTGGTGAAAAAGCAACAACGCTGGCGGGCCCAGCAAGCTGTGGAAAACCGCAATACAGTGGAGTTTAAAGATGTTTAAAAACGACGTGATTGAGTTACGCCAGCAGGCATTAGTGAATGGCCAGTGGCTTGATGCCGATGCGGTAGAGGAGGTCGTCAACCCAGCAACAGGAGAGTGCTTAGGCACGGTGCCACAACTCAATAGCGCGCAAGTTGAGGCCTGTATTGCTGCTGCCGAACAAGCCTATTACCTGTGGCGGCAGGTACCGGTTCGTGAGCGTTGTGCGCTGTTGCAGGCTTGGTATGAGTTGATTATGGCTGAGCGCGAGCGCTTGGCGCGGATTTTGACGCTGGAGCAGGGTAAGCCGTTGGCTGAAGCGCTCGGTGAGATAACTTATGCTGCGAGTTACATTCAATGGTTTGCGCAGCCGAGCCTGCTTGATGGTGGGGCGACCTTGCCCTACGGCGAAACCCCCTTATCGATGTTGGTCGTTAAAGAGCCGGTAGGGGTGTGTGCGGCCATTACACCATGGAATTTTCCGGCGGCGATGATCACTCGTAAGGTAGCGCCGGCCTTAGCTGCGGGCTGCACCATGATTGTTAAACCAGCGCCGGATACACCTTTTACAGCATTGGCTTTGGCTGAGCTCGCGCAACGCGCGGGGCTACCAGCTGGGGTGTTGAATGTGATCACCGGCGATGCACAGCAGGTAGGAGCTCAATTAACGGCTTCCAAGCAGGTTCGTAAGTTGAGTTTTACTGGCTCGACTGCGGTGGGGCGCTTGTTGATGGCTCAATGTGCTCCAACCTTGAAGCGACTGTCGTTAGAACTGGGTGGTAATGCTCCTTTTGTTGTTTGCGCCGATGCGGATATTGAGGCTGCGGTGGATGGAGCTATTGCGGCTAAGTTTCGTAATGCTGGGCAAACCTGCGTGTGCGCCAATGCCCTGTTTGTTGCCGATGAAGTGTATCAGCCATTTGCTGAACGCTTAGTTGAGAAGGTGCAGCAGTTGCGCTTGGGCTCTGGCGATCAGACTGATGTCACGATTGGGCCGTTAATCAACCGGGCGGCCCTGCATAAAGTAGAAAAGCTGTTGTTAGATGCGCTCACCAAAGGGGCCAAGCTGTTATGCGGTGGTAAACGTTGGCAGAGCGATGCTAATTGGTTTTTACCCACGGTATTGGCTGACGCCAGTTTTGCTATGGAGTGCGTGCAAGAGGAGATTTTTGGGCCGGTAGCACCTTTGGTGCGCTTTACTGACGAGACCCAATTAATTCAGCAGTTACGCCAGCAAGAGGCAGGCTTGGCTGCCTACGTCTACAGCCAAGATTTAAAACGAATTCAACGCTTTGCACGAGAGCTTGAGGTAGGCATGGTGGGTGTCAACACGGGCCTTATCTCAGATGCTGCGGTGCCATTTGGCGGAGTCAAAGCGTCGGGTATGGGTCGTGAAGGCGGCCGTCAAGGGATCGAGGAATATCTCGAAACCAAATACATTAAATTGAGTAACTAAGTTTTATTCCAATAACAATAAGGACTTACATTATGAAAACAACAAAGAAAGTACTACCAGTAGCGATTGCAGCCATGCTGATGGGTTTATCAACAGCAGCTCTGGCACAACAAACACCGATTGAGAAATTACAGGCCGATATGCCGAAGAACTGGGGCAAATGGGGAGATGACGACCAAATTGGTGCGCTGAATTACCTCGATGACGCGCAGGCGATGCGTGGGGTAAAAGCTGTGAAGCAAGGTAAGACATTTACTTTACAGTTGCCGATGATTCATGGCGTGGGACCGGTCTTTCCTGGTCGAGTGCCGGCCATGCACTATATGACTCAAGATGAGAGCATGTACGACACCGGTAAGCTGGATAAACTGGCGGGTGGCGTGAAGTATTCTGATGATGCGGTATTTATGTACCTGCAAGGAACCACGCACATGGATGCGTTAGGCCATGCTTGGTACGGTGACCAAGTTTACGGTGGGGTGAGCGCTGATAGTACGGTGCATGGGCATGACCATGTGGATATTGGTAGCTTGGCGAGTCACGGTATTGTGGGACGCGGGGTGTTGCTGGATGTTGGTTTGCGTAAAGGCGGTGATGCCGGGCGTTTGCCACCTAGCAGCTGCGTGACTTTGCAAGATCTGAAAGAGACAGCAAAGGCCCAAGGCGTAACGCTTCAGAAGCGTGATATTCTGCTGATTCGTACGGGCTCCGTTGGCCGTTTTTATAGCGATGCGCCAGATGCGCCATGGAGCGCTACCACCGAGCCAGGTTTGTGCTACAGCAAAGAGTTGGTGCGCTGGATTGATCAGATGGAAATTCCGGTGATTGCGGCGGATAACTTAGCAGTTGAATTGGTACCACAAAAGATTGAGGGTGACGACTACGTGATTCCTTTACATGGCGCGCTGATTCGTGATTTAGGTGTGGTGCTGAGCGAGTTGTATTGGCTGGACGATTTGGCTGCAGATAGCGCCAAAGATGGCCAGTATACCTTTATGTTCACCGCGGCGCCGCTGAAAATGGAACGCGGCTCAGGCTCGCCGATTAACCCGATTGTGATTAAGTAGGCTTGTTGCTCTTTTCTGTCTGCAGGGACTTGGAGGGACTTGCGGCCCCAGCTACTTAGCTGGGGCCGCAGGTGGCTCCGGTATTTAAGTCTCTACGCCAATGCTGCTGATATATTTCTCAATTCTTTAATTGGTGCTGCTTTTCGTTTAAGTAAAAGGTCTTCGTTAATCTTAAGAACAATGCTTTTTAGTAAATCAGTTGTGTTTGCTATATCGGTTATCACTTTAAGACGCTCAATTTCACTAGCTAGTAGCCGCCCTTTTAGGGATAGCCGTTTATCTGCTCGACCTTTTGCTAATTCGCTATTCAAATACTGTGTGATAGATTTCGCTGCCATCTCATTCTCAGACAATGCGTGAATATAGTATTTCATTAAATTGGGGACGAAATCGATGGAAGCCCCAATTTCTATTGTTGCTAGGTTTAGGATATCGATCAGGTGTGCAGGTAAGCGTCCCTCGACCGGTTTGCGCTTGGTTTCATACTGGCGCTTAACCGCGGGAGTTGATTGGTGTGGAAGGAGAACGACGCTGTCACATTTGTCGCAAACGCCAACCAGAACATTTTTAACGATACCGCTGCCATCGCTGAAGGGGACATCACGTAACTGGAATGTTGTGTCTCCAAATGATTGGCATGTTGTACAGGCTGCTTTGTGTGAGTCACCAACCTTGAATATTTTCATTTTAGCCTCTTACATATGAATGCTGATAAATACACTGTTTGCCTCATTGAAGTACCATTTGATATACCAGAATTGGCATGAGTACGTCACCTTCAAAACATGAACTTCTATACTGGCGTCAAAATGATGTGGGCTGGTCATGTAATCTGTACTTCTGGCTCGCTTAATAATGGTTGCAACCTCATTAAGAGTTACCTGTCCGGTCGCTAATAAGTTTTTGACGTCAATGTTGTTTCTCATTTCGTGAGAAACGAGTCCTTCATCCAAGCATTTGATGACTCTCTTTTTAATGTTGTTAAATCCCATGGCAGGCCTCTATTGTACGACATTGGTCGTACTTTGGTAAAGTTTTAGATTGTTTGGAGGAACTTGCGGCCCCAGCTCCGTAGCTGGGGCCGCAAGTCCTTCTTCGGCTCAATCGAAGCTGTCTAGGACGGCGCGCAGGGCGCGTTTGGCGGCGGGTTCGCCGTGTACGAGGCGGATGTCGGGGATGGGGCGCTGGGCGCTTTGTACGAATTCGACCAGTTCGCGCTGATCGGCGTGAGCTGAATAGCCGCCAAGGGTATGGATACGGGCGTTGATGGCGATGCGTTGGTGGTCGAGTACCACGTAGCCGGAACTGCCGGAGCCGAGGCCGTGTTCGGCGTAGCGTTGGATGTCGCGGCCGGGGGTGCCTTCGGCTTGGTAGCCGACAAAAATCAGATCGGTGCGAGCATCGGGCAGCAGCTCTTTCAGGTAGTTGACGATGCGGCCACCGCTGCACATGCCGCTGGCGGCTATGACAATCGCTGGGGTGCCGCTATCACGCAAGAGTTCCACCAGTTGTTCGTGCTGTTCGTGGCTTTCAACGATGTGCAGCCGTTCAAAATTAAGCGGATGGCGGTCGTCGGCCAGGCGTTGCTTGGCTTCGTCATCCCATTGCTGGCGCAGGCGTCGATACATGGCGGTGTATTGCGATGCTAGCGGCGAATCTAAAATCACTGTCATCTTGGCCCAATCGGTGTTGCTGTGGATGAGATCTTCAAGTTCGTACAGCAGCTCTTGGGTGCGGCCGATACTAAACGCCGGAATAAGTACCGTCCCTTTATCTTCAAAGGCCCGCTCGATGACTTGTTTGAGCTTTGCTTGCCGGTGCTCGCGCGGTTCGTGCAGGCGGTCGCCGTAGGTGCTTTCGAGTACTAAGATATCGGCGTACTCGAGTGGGGTCGGGTCCGGTAGCAAGGGCGTATTTTTGCAACCGAGATCGCCTGAAAAGACCACTCGAAAGCCGTCTTCGATGCGCTCAAATTCGGCGTAGGCAGAGCCTAAGATGTGGCCGGCGTTGCGTAGCCGTAAGCGGATTTGGTCGCGGCTAAAGGGTAGGGTAAACCATTGATCGTAAGCGATGGGTATGACTTGGCGCTGGATGCGGCGCACCAGGTGGTCAATCATGTCGTCTTGCTGGCTGGTATGGCCGAGCTGCAACTTTAGTGCATCGCTCAAGACGATCGGCAGCAAACTAGCGGTGGCTGGTGTGCAGTAAATAGGGCCGCTGAAGCCGGCGGTGATCAGCTGTGGCACGCGCCCGACGTGGTCGATGTGGCAATGAGTGAGCACCAAAGCTTCAATGTCGTCGATGCTAAAGCCAAGCCCGCTGCTATCTCGGCTGCTCATGCTGCTAGCACCGCGAACGCCACCACCAGCTCCAGCAGCTCCACCAACGCCGCTGTAACCCAGCGTGCCCTCTTGCTCGGCGACCGCTAGCATTTGTTGATGAAGCTGATGGCGTTTAGCATCCATCCCTTGAAACATACCGCAGTCGATCAACACGGAACATGGACTGGAGCTACCTTTGATATCGAGGTGAAGTTGATGGCAAGAACCGGTGACCCCTTCATGAGCACCATGATGTGTAATATCCATTTACATTTCTCCTTGAGTTATAAGCGAAAAATCAGCCTAGACCAGAAAAAAATTACTGACAATAGCCGATCTCTCAGGTAGCCTATTTGTATTAGGAGAGGCAGCACCTTGTTCGAACTCCGTAATCCATACTTTGGTCGCACTGCTGCCTCTTCTAATTCTCCTCATGCGCTAGCGCAAGCTCCGAACAAGCTCCGATTAAGCTCTGATTAAGCCCCCGCTAAGTTCCAAACAAACAAGCCCTCACCAAAACCTTTACACTGTTAAAATAACGGACGCTCAAATCATCCCCAATCTGACAACGATTTCGTATAAAACCCGATTGTTTTTTACCCCTTTCGTGCCTTATTCTTTAAAAGTTAACCAAGACGCAACAAATCGTTACGATTTTGCGCCTACTATATCGAAAATGATTTATAGCGTAATCTTTACATACTACCTACAATTATAAGCACTATTTTCTGTACGGACATGGGGGAACAAGCAGTGACAGCTAGTCAGAGTGGTCATTATAAGAGGCACCGCAAGATATCGTTATATAACGGTGACGAAAAATTATCTGATATTGGGGTGCCAAGCAGTGAATCGAATGGTCAAGCCTTGCGCCGGGCCATGATAGAAATGGAACGGTCACCGATTCTGACCCACGCGGTGTTTCGGGATCGCAATGGTAAGCTTTGGGTGTTACCACGCTCAGCTTCGATTTTTAAGCGGCTCCATATCAGTATTCTAGCGCATTAAAGCTAGTTGTCGCGTTAGTTATTGCATTAAGGCGACTTCATGAGGCAATCCGCAAGGTATGCCCACGGTAGTTACACATCTAAAATTCGCTCTATCACTTTTAAACTAGTTATCTCTATCTTCATCAGGATTTTTTTGGTTTTTGTTGGCAAACTCGCTAATCCGACTAGTCATGGTTATCTTCTTATGGTTATATAAGCTTATGTCGTAAATGCTGATGTGATGAGCTGACGGCGCTACCCATAATAATAAGAATAATTAGACTAGCAGGATTACCGAATGCGTATAATTCAGGTAGACCAACAAGCACGCGCAGTGACCCATTTGGTGTTGTCGCTTTCACTGCTATTAGCTGGGATTTTAATCCTGGGCTATCGCTACTGGGAACCGACCCAGTTGCCGCTTTACCACTCCATGAGCTCATCGTTGCTATTAGGTGCGGTGTTTAATGGCTTGAGTCTCCTTACCTTTGATTTGCATTCAAAACGCTCGTGGCAGCCTTGGTTGTCGCGGGCGTTTGCCGTTATTGGGGTGGTGGTAGCTGCCAACGGCTTGTTTGGCTCCGTGATTGATCCTTACGATTCGCAGGTGCATCCGATTACGCACGGCTTGATGGGGCTATTGTCGCTGTGGTTAGCGCTGCGGTTACGTGGGCGGGTGGCGATGCGCGTGCAAGCGTTGCTGGCGGCCCCGATTGCGCTGGGCATGTTAACCATGATAGTGCTGCATTTTTATTATCAGCAGCCGTTGATGGCGCGGCATCCGATTGGCAGTTTGATTAGTTGTACGCTGGTGTTGCTAGCGGCATTGGCGGTATGGAATGCCAGCCGTGCTGGGCATGAGTACCTGCCTCCTGTCAGTGCGTTGACCACCTGGATGGTCTTGTTAGGTTTAGCCGCCGCAACCAGCTTTGGTTTACTCACCTTTCACAGCCAAATGAATAACTTGCGTGAGCAAGGTCGTGAGGTTGCCCAGAATTTAAACGAGAGTAGGCGTTCACTAGGTTCGCAGCATTTGCGGACGTTCGAGCGGGTGGCCGAGCGCTGGAGTGATTATCCTGCCAGCCATCATGACCGATTGATGGACGCAGATGTTAAAGCCTATTTGGAAGATATTGATTTTCTTGAAAGTATGATGCTGCTTGAAGGGACAGATGTGGTTTGGGAGCAGAATAAAAACGGCGACAGCCATTACACCCATCTGTGGAACATCGACCCCTATTTGCGCGTGGATGCCGCGCCAAGTTTAACCCGAATTGAAATGCTGGTTGCCTCTCGCGAGAACTCGCCTGATGGAACCTTGATGTTTGTGCGTTTGCCGGTGGAATTTACCGAGGCGCATCCTCCGCAACAAGAACAGCCGGAGCGGCAGTTCTCTTTATTGGTGGTGTTTGACGTGCCGCTGATGTTAGCGCCGCAAACCCGCATTATGGAATCACCTATTACCGCATACACCATGCTTGGCCGAGGCGTGTTGATTGACTATGCGGGGTATTGGATCAGCGATGAGCAAAAAGCTTACCTCGCCAGTAAGGCTTTGTTCTTGTATGACAGTGCGTTAGTAACAGACTACAACACCTCAGGTAACCCGATTCAAACCTACTTGGTAGATCTCAGCAGTTTACAAGAGCGGGCTAATCTTGAGGTCTTAGTGGTGTTTGCGGGGATTTTGCTGGTGCTGATGATGGCACTGACGGTAGAGCGTAACCGCGAGTTGGTGTTGCAGGGCCGGCAACTGAAGTTTCAGGCCGAGCATGATGCCCTGACCGGGCTGCTTAACCGTACCACCAGTGAGCAGGTGCTAGCGGATAGGTTCCATAAAAACAAGCAGCAAACGGTGTTGTTTATCGACTTGGATGGCTTTACCTACATCAACGATAGCTTGGGCTTGCAAGTGGGTGACCGCTTACTCCAAGTGCTGGCGCAGCGGTTAGAAGCTGTGGTTGGTAAGCAGGCTATCTTAGGCCGGTTTGGTGGTGATGAGTTTTTAATCATTACCGACAAAGTGCATGATAATCAGCGAGCGGTCAAAGAGCTGACGGATAAGTTATTAGCGGCCGTCGCACAGCCGTATCGGATCATGCACCATAAAATATACTTAACTGCCAGTATTGGCGTGGCGCATCAAACGGACGACCAATATGCGCCATTGGAGTTGGTACAGCGGGCCGATATGGCCATGCATCAAGCCAAGCGCCAAGGCCATAATCACGTGCAAGTGTACCAAGAGAGTATGAGCTTGCAGTTTAAATCATCAGCGGCGATGCGTTCGAGTTTGCAGGAGGCGATTGAGCGCAATCAGTTGGCCTTGCATTATCAGCCGATTGTGCGCTGTAGCGATACCGCCACAGTGGGCTATGAAGCCCTGTTGCGTTGGGAGCGTGAACCTGGGCGCTTTATTCCGCCATCGGAGTTTATTCCCTTGGCCGAGATGACGGGCCAGATTATTCCGTTAAGTGAGTGGGTGTTTAGACGGGCCTGTGAGGCAGCGGTGCAATTGCAGCAATATGGGCCATGTAAGGTAGCGGTTAACTTAAGTACCTTGCACTTTAACCGAAGCGAATTTAAAGGCTTTTTAGAGCGTACGTTAGAAGATACCGGCTGTCAGCCGCAGTGGTTAGAGCTAGAACTTACCGAAAGCATCTTGATGGAGAACACCGACTATGCGGTGGATATCTTGCAAAGCTTGCGTGATAAGCAGATCAGCATCTCGTTAGATGATTTTGGTACCGGCTTCTCCAGCTTGAGCTATTTGCGCCGTTTGCCGGTGGATAAAGTAAAAATTGATCGGAGTTTTGTGGCAGGGATCAAAACCCATCGTAGTGACCGAGTGTTGATTGGCTCGGTGATTAAAATTGCGCAAAGTTTGAATTTTAAAGTGGTGGCAGAAGGGGTAGAAACCCCGCAACAAGCTGAGTTTGTTACTGAGCTAGGTTGTGATTATATGCAGGGCTTTTATTTTGGCCGGCCAGTACCCCTAGAGGATTTGTTTGAAAGTTAAAGGTTGTAGAAATGAAGGACGTAAGCATGTTACAGGATGATAAAAGGTTGGTTATTGGGTCGGCGCGCGGTATCACCCACATGGCTACGGCTATGCTCTTGTTGGTGGCAGGAACGACCGCTGCCAGCGCGGCACCCGTGGTGGCGAACCAGCTTAACGTGCAGCAAATTCAGGCTGATGTCAATCAGTTAGCGCAGGCGCGGCAGCTATTGAGTCATGCCGATGCCAACGTGCGTAGTAGTGCACTGAATAAGTTGTTGCAATCGGAGAATACGGCGCTACGTGAAATGGCCTATGCGGTCGGCTTTGGTAGTGCCGACGATGTGGCGCGCGCTATTACTTTGAGCCATAGATTTAACGAAGTACAGACGTTGCAGATCACCTTAAACGAAGGTGATGGCGGAAAAGCCGAGCAATTGCGGCGCAGTTTAGGTGGCGTGATGAACGTAACCGTGCGCAGTTATAACGAGGTGAATGGCCGCTTTGAGGTGCGTAACTTCGGCGGTAGCCACAATGGTTATGGTGAAGTAGCTGGGCTGCAGGTTAGCCTATCGCAAAACGCCTGCAGCGCTAAATTTGAGCTTAACGACGTGAGTGAGTTAAGTGGCAGTGTGACTTGTGCAGGAGTTACTCTGCCAGCAACGATTGACTTGTTTTAACCTCTGAAATCACGATCTGTTCCGCGTCAGCTTGCCAATGAGAATGCACCACCAGCATAAATTGGCGAGCTGCGACGTTGGCCTTGCTTAGATCGATCTCCTTTTGCTCTTGGCCGAGCATCCAAGTTCCGCTATACACAGGCACCCAGCCTTGCGCGCTGCGCTCGGAACGGTTGGCGAGGATCTCAAAATCACGGATAAAGCTGCTACGCTGCTTGCTATGGTTAGCCAAGGTAATGCTATTAAGCTGTTGTAAGTTATCACCTAGGCTAAACGTGAGCCGCACAGGATTATGTGCTTGATAGTTACCGAGCTTGTTATAGTTCGGCCCTTGTTGCGGCTGATAGCTCCAATGGGTGGCGGTATCACCATCGGTGAGCAGATTACTATTGCTACCGGCGCTGGGCGCATGGCTCCAGGCACTTAGCGTCACGCTTTGTTGTAGAGCATTCAGACCGGTATTATTGGCAAGATCTGCGACCAAGCCATCATTGAAAAAAGGGCCGATGGTTTCTAGTAAACGGTCGATGCGCAACACCAAGCCTTGGCCGCTATCTGCATCCACTGATTGCAACATCCCCACAGGCGTTTGGCCGACATAAACGGTACTGCCGCTCATGCCTTGATACAAAGGTGTGTTGATAGCATCGATGGGTTGTACGTAAAGGCGCAACAAATCAACGCTGCTGATGCTTACTGGGGTTAAGGTGCGAGCGCCATCGGCGCTAACGGTGCTAACACTGAGTTGGCTAGCACTTTGCAATTGTTTGAGGACATCAGCACTGGTGCTGGTGAGCTCGTTAAAGCTAGCGCCACAGCCCTCAGCAGCAGGGCCACTCACGCCCATAATCGATAGGTCGTAACCGAAGTTTTGAATGGCAACGGCTTCACCTTTGCTGCGCGCAGCATTGGCGGCGGTGAGGTTGGCAAAAAAGTTGTCTTTGACAACGTGCTCGGGGGTGATCAGGTAACAGCTGTCTAGGCGTTTGAGCAAAAAGCCTTGGCCGATCTCGCCGGCCTCAACAAATACCGGAGTAATGGGCGTGTTTTGTGCCCCTGCTGGTTGGGCAATAGCTGCGGTGGCGATGCTTAGCCCCACCGAGGCGGCTAGCAGCGGCTTGATTGCCGCTGTAGGTCGTAACTTAGCCATGATTCGGATATCACCTATTGTTTTTATACGTGCAGCTGTTAGCGATTCACCACCACTTCTTCTGCTTTGATTTGTTCTTTTTTCGGAGCAAATAAGCTTCGTAGCATCACGGTAAACTCAAGCATGAGGAAGATAATCGCGTACAAACTGGTAAGCGCCATCACCACAGGATCGTTACCGAAGCGCTTCCATAGCGAGGTTTTAGCATCGTAGCCGGCGCTGCCAAGGCGCTCTACCCGTGCGACCGTGGTCTCACCATGGGTGGTGATATACATGCTGTCATCGGGTTCATAGCGCACAAAACCACGAAGCACGGCGTTGGTGTTGCGCTCAATATCGTTGTGTAGCGTCACGCGGTCGCCTTGGTCTAACTCAAACTCGCCCGATACGTAACGTACGTCGCCAAACAGTTCCTGCTCGATGATACGAATATTGCCACTGAGTAACGTTGCTGCTACCGAAGTACTCACGTCGTCACCTATCACCACTTCTCCCATAAAAGGGAAGAGCAGTTGGCGTGATTGATCCATGATCACATCCACGTACGAACCCAATTCTTGGCGGCCAAGGTCACGTTCTAAGTAGCCGACTGAACCGTTAGCAAAGTCTGGATGTTCGAGGGTAATGACAAACTCGCTATTAGCATGATTAACAAAAAAGGTAACCTGAATACCTGGATTAACAATGATAAAATTCTCGCCAGTTTTGTAGTCAACCAGCTCCATTTGTTCTGCTGGATTTTGCTCGGGGTCCATCAGTGCCTCGCCGGTGATACCGCTAAGTACAGTCGCATCATTTGGGATACGCCACTGATTGATGGTGCTGTCGGCGGTCACAATGCTCATCACGTCCGTTCTCGCGCTTACCGTGTAGATGTTGACCCGATCGGCAAAAAGCACGTACGCAAGCGCTGCTACCATCCCCGACAAAATCAAAAAAATCACGCTTTTACGAGTCCAGCCGCGACCGCGCAGGTTCTTCACCCGCGTTACCATAAACATGCGCATCGCGCTATTTTTCAATACGGACATAAGTATCTCTTCTTATTAAATGCGAAGACGTTATTAGCTATTAGATATTAAATATTAGTTGATTGCGGAGCATCGGCTCGAATATCTAATATCTAATAGCTAACGGCGCCTTTGCCGTTATCAATACACTAATTCGAATTTGACTGGGGGGAGCATGCGGCCGGCTTGGCGGCGGACGAGGGTGATGGCGTTGCTGCCATCGCGCAGTAATGCTGGGTCGATTTCACACAGGGTATCGTAGCCGGTGCGGACGCCTTGCTTGATAGCTTGGCAGCGGTGATTTTGGTTGCCAGAGTCGAGCTGCAGTTGCATGAACACATCGCTACGCCCTGAGTTAGCGAATACGTATACTTTGCCGCCTGGCTCTTCGCCGCGATAGCTTAAATACACTTGTTGAATGCTGTTACTCTGCTCACAAGAGCCGGGTACGGCGACCATAGCCATCTCGTCAGCTGAGAGCTTATCTAACACATCTGTATGCTTACTAGGATATTCTACTGAATATAACTCAGCCTCTGCGGCGGCGGCCATGCGGTATTCATTTTCTGAGCTGTAGCTACCATCGCGCGAATGCACCTTTAAACAAATAGGTTGATCTAAATCAACTTTTGGCACTCGTACGGCAAGGTTTCCGCTAAGGTTGGGAGAAGCATACACCACCCCAACTAAGATACGCCCACTTACTGGTACGTTGGAGGCGTACGACTCAGTGAAGGCTTCTTGTGCCAGTCGTAATTCTTGAACAGGGGTAGCTAAACTCACGCTAGAGCAGAGGCCCACTGCGCTTAAGGTTAGGCTACCAAGTGCGATTTTTGTTAGCTTTTTGACATATTTCATCAGCAGTTTCGTCCTGTAAAACGGCTATTACTCTGTTAATCTTTCGTAAAGATTGCGTAGCTATGGGCTACTATGCCTGTAATAGAAGCACCATTCAATAGCAGCTAAATACTTTTTTAGCTATTTCAGATTTTTTTGTTGCAATGCGTTTACAAATTATTTACCTTAACGCTAGTGGCAAAGTATACAATTATATAACAATTTGCCTTGGACCTCTCTCAGCTTAGTTAGTTATTGGTATACAGGCTAGGTTGGGGGAACGTATGGAAAGCTCGTTGGAGCTTACGGAGAGACTCTTATTATGAAAAAATTAATCATTCCTGCTTTGTTGGCTTCAATGTTAACGCTTGCCGGTTGTGGCGCTACTACCAGCGATGCAGCCAAGTTAGATCGTAATCTTGCGATTGCCGAATTAACTGAACAAATGGATGAGCTGGGCTACGAACGCATCACCGCATTCCCTGGTATTCAAGACTTCTTAAATATCGTAGTAGATATCACTGAGCGTCAGAAGAAAGTGATGGGCTTATATCGCACCCAAGCAGAAAACCATGCTGATGTGCAGGCGTTCTTGTATGCGCAGCGTGAAGCAACGCCAGAGCAGTTGAAAGCAGCTATTATGGAATTTGATTTAGGCGCAACCACTGAAGCAGAAAAAATTGGTCCGAAGATCGATGCTTATCGTGGCGCGATCGCAGAAGTTTCTGCAGCTAACCAAGAATTATTTGAAGAGATTTTGATTCAAGGTGCTCAAGGTACTTACCTAATGAGTCAATACGGTACTGAAATTGCCAAAGCTATCGCAATTGCTCAAGCATATGTGATATTTGGCAGCGGTGAAGAGCAAACAGTGAATAATAACATTGGCCTGGCCATGACTCGGGCTATGGATCAAATCGATTTGGCGACTCAAGCAAGCGACCTTATTTCGATTGACCAAGATACCATGTTGGCGATTGATGCTTTGCAAGCTGAATTAGAAGCTAAATAAGCTATTAAGTAAGGCACTGGCTGATAAGGCCAGTGCCTACTGTTGCAGTTGAGACCTTTATGGCATTCATGCTAAAAAAATCAAGATCAATCCTGCTCATTGTTGTGGCTGTAGCCCTGGCAGGTTGTACGTTATCTCCGACACCGCAGCAGCGCGCAGAACGGCTGATAGCGAGTGGCAAAGATTCTATGGTTGAGCTGCAGCAAGAGTTGGCAGCTCAGCGGGCGGTGCCCTTAGCCCAAGATGGCAAATTAGGTGAGCTCAATAACTCGATGGTGGTTGTAGTTGAGCAAACCGAGCTCTGGCTAAACCAGTATCGCCAATGGTTATTGCAATATCCGCAGCTTTATTTGTTGCTACATGAGTGGCAGCAGCTCGATGAAACCGAGGCATCGCTGCAACAGCGGTTGGAGGCATTAAGCCCGGCTGAAGTGGATGCGTTGGTGACGGAGTTAAAGGCACAGTCGAGCTTCACAGCGCGCCTGGCCCAGCTTCGTGCAGATCATCGACTGGTTTATGAAAGTCATGAAGCCTTAGGGGCTGAGGCTCAGGAGGCGTTGGTGGAGCTGGGGACAGAGATAGCAAAATCCATGGGTGTTATAGCTTACCCGAAGCCAGTACCCCAGACCCCCGAAAATAATCTGTATGTGGGATTCATGTATTTGAACGATGTTTATGACCTTACTGGTCAGCTTTTACACGACGCTGATTCACAGCTACAGCTGTTAGATGGATTAGAAGCGGCTCTGTTGATGCGGCAGCAAGTTGAGAACAACCTGCACGATGGGATGAGTAAAGATAACGAGTTTTATCATTTAGGAACGGAACTGAATTGATGCACACATTTTGGATGCACACAGGTAAGATGGCGATGCTGTTGGGGCTGCTACTAGCGCTGCCCAGCGCGGCGGCGCAACAGTCGCCAGCGCAGTCGGCAACGCAATCGGCGACGCAGCAGCCGCCTACCCCAACGGAGGCCGACTGGCCGGATTGGGTGTTTGCTCCGGTCTCGGATTATCCCTCAACCCACTTGTATGCAGTGGGTTTTGGCGTTTCTAAGGCGACGGCACGGCAGCATGCGCTGGCTGAAATTAGCCTGCAAGTATCGGCTGATGTGAATACCTTACAGCGCAGTGTGTTGGCGCGTAAACGTAGCGCAGGTGCTACTGAAATTCAGGATGATTTTAGCCAAGTGACGCTGTTAGAGGCGCTGGGTTTGCAATTAGAGCAAGTAGAAGAGCAGCAAAGTGCCTTGTTAGAAAATGCTGATGGCAGCCAAGTTGCAGTGTTGTTGGCGGTGCCTAAGGCCGCGATTGTTGCGGGTTTGCATGACCGTTTGCGGCCCTTAGAGGCGTTGAATTTTCCATTTATGGATGACGCCAGCGAGCAAGGGCGAGCACAACAGTTATTGTGGAGTTTACAGTATCGGCAGAGTATCGACGATGGCTTGCGCTTAGAGCGCGCCATGGCAGCACTAGGCGGTGGCCAACCGATGGCGCGGATGCATTTAGAACAATTGCAGCGCGAGGTGCAGCAAGTGTGGCAGAATATGGGCGTACGGGTGGTTGCCAATTATGAACTGCAGCCATTGGTAGGGGCCTTATCGACGCAATTACCAGCAGCTACCGACAGCGTACTCTGGTTACGGTTAACGGAACAGCGTAAGCGCGGCCAAAAACAAGGTAAGTTTATAGAACAGCGCGTGGTGCAGGTGCAGTTAACCAGCCCTACCGCGCCTTTTACCGTGTATCAGCAACAACAGTTGCGTAGTATCGGTGAAGGGGCTAGTGCCAGTGCCGCTGAGCAAGCTGCGCTGCGCAGCATGCAACAACAATTAGAACAGCCCCTGCGGGCATGGTTATTTTTATAGTAAAGGACAACAAATATGAAGTTTGCCAAATTAGCCGTATCAGCTATCGCCTTGAGTGTGTTGGTGGCGTGCCAATCTACCGCACCTAGCCAAACGCAAAGCACCAAGGTGTCGAATCGGTCATCTGGAGTAAATGTTGCCAAGGCACCTGAACAATTCAATGATAGCGATATTTCGGTACCAGCATTTTTTAATACGCAAGGGCTAGAGAACTGTACCTTTGATGTGGATAACGAACATTCTGCGTGCCCGTTGAAGAAACCGATTGTACGCATGTATTTTTCTGGCACGGACGTGGGTGGCGAAGGCCAAGGCGTTGATGCTCTGCGGGCCTACGACGATACCCAGTTGCTGTTTATGCTAGAAAACCAATTCAGTGGCATTAACCGCTACCGGATTGTAACCCGTGATGATGCGGTGATTGATGCTGAAAGCGCCACAGTGTTAGAGCAGCAGGGCGCAGCAAAAGCGGCGGAATACTTTAGTGGTTCAGGCCCGTTACTGCCTGATTACGTGGTGAAAATTGATACTTTACGCACGGTTAAGAACGAAGGTTCGATTACCGGCTGGATGGATTACACCTTGGAGCTTACTGCGGCTACCATCAATCCGCGTACCCGTGAAATTATGTCGTATCCCAACCTAGGTAAAGTGCGGGTGAAATCAGAAGAAGTGCGCGACCGTAGCGAGCTGAAGTTTATCATGGCCAATAACCGTTACGTTTCGGGCTTCCGGTATAACGACAGCGCTCATGTAAACGCAGTGATCAATGATATGGCGTCTCGCGGGATCGATATTTTGCTGACGCGGATGCTGTCAGAAATTCCTGCATCGGCGCAGGTGTTAGGTATTAAAGGCGACCAAATTAGCTTAGATCGTGGCCAAAATGCTGGGGTGTTACCTAACGAAACCATGATTGTGTTTCAATACGAAGCTGGTTTTGTGGAGCCGATTGGGGTTGCTCGAGTGCAGCCGTCGATTAATAGCGCCAACGGTACGATCGTGCGTTGGAAAAATTCGCGCTTGGCCGATCAGATTGAACGTTCAGCCAGCAATGGTATTTATCGTCCAAGCAATGGCGTTAAGATTTTCGCCATCAGTGTCGGAACTCCAGCGGGGTTCTTGGAGAATAGAACATGATAAAAGCACGCAACTATACTGCTAAATTACCAGCAGTGGCGATGCTTTCGGGGCTGGTAGCGCTTGCGTTTGGGGCGGCCCCGGCAGCACACGCCAGCTCGATTAGTTTTAATAGTAATGCCGATATTACCGTGCAGGCTTGTGCCTATGGGCGCGGTGCAGCAGCCATTGCACAAGCTGAAGCGCAGGCAGCGGCAGAATTAGCGGCCTTTGTGAAAGGGCCTGCACTGCTGCAATTAAATGAGGTAGCTGACTCGCTAACTACCACCAGTGCCGCTGAAGCGACGCAGTGGGTACAGAGCTTGCAAGAGGCCAGCCAAAGTGGCATCACGGTCGCTAATTTATTTGTGCAAAGTGGCCAACCCTGGCTGCAAGGTTCAGATACGTGCGTCAGCATGACGCTGGTGCGAGGCACGGATGTCGGTGGCGCTGATGCCTTGGATGGCGATATCGTATGGGATGATGCCAGCCGTGAAGTTGCGGTGGTGGTGAACGGCGAAGGTTGGCCGAATAAAGCCAAGGGCTTAAGCGCGCAACAAGTGGCGGAAGTGGATGGCTTGCGTCGGGCGGTATCGCAAGTGGTTGGGGTGTGGTTGCAGCAAAACTACAGCCAGTACTCTAACTCGTCGATTGAACAAACCAATGACGAAGTGAACGAAAGCCTTAAGGATGTGGTGGCGCAACAGTTGCATACTCGCAGCAATGGCTTGGTAAAACGTTGGCAGTTATTGGATACCCAGATGCTGAGTGATGGCGGCGTTAAGTTAACCTTAGAAGCTGTGGTTGAAAAGCAAGAGCTAGCGCAAGCGGCGCAAGATATTCTGACCGCGATTGGCTCGCCACGGGTACGGGTGATGGCACCGCAACCGCTGGCTGATCATTTGCGCTTGTGGCTGAATCAGCAAGGTATTGAAGTAAGTGAGAATGCCAGTTTATTGGTGAATGCCAATGCCGATGTGCGTGTGAGTGGCAATAGTGCGCGGCTGCATTTAGGTGTGCAGGTAGAAGATGCCGCCGGCAATCTTTATGGCCAGTGGAACAATAACCCGGCATTATTAGCGCTGCCTAACAAAACAGGTATTCATCGCGATTTACTGGATGTTCATTTAAGCCATGAGCAACAGCGCGCGGCCTTAGCCAACGCGTTGTATGAGGCTTTTACCCAGATGGTAGCGCAGGGCGGACTGATTCATGAAATCGCCATTGCTCGGCGCTATTTGAGTAGTACCGCAGAGTTACCTGGCGTGTTGCAGACCATCGGCGGTGTGCGCGATGTGCAGGTAGGTGGCAATGAGCAGTTAGTTACGGCGCAGTTGCGCTATAACGGCAGCGCAGCGGAGTTGGCCTCGGTATTGAGCCAAGTACTGCCGCCGTTATTAGCAGCACCGTTACCGCAGGCGCGAATTGATAACGCCTATAAAATTAAATTTCTATAAGTTTAGGTAAGTTAAGGACAAATTATGAAACATTCGTTGATTGCGGTGGTTATTAGCAGTGTGATGGGTTTGAGCTCAGCAGCTACCATGGCGCAAGATTTTGATTTAACCGACATGATGCCAGCGCGGCCAGGCCAAGCAGCGCCTACCAGCGGTGACTATGAAGTTAAAGACAATGTGGTGGTGGCCAACGATGAAGCCACAGCGGTGACCGTGGCGCACCAAAATCTGATGGAAAACACCCAAGATGGCGTGATGACCATCGCGGTAGGAAGCGGGATTGGGGTGTTATCTACAGGTTCGGCAAGTTATCAGTTGTTTGATAACCCAAATGCGAGCCTATTGAGCAAGCGTGCCGCCTACAACCAAGCGTTTTTGGTGGCTAAAAAAGGCTTAGTAGAGCACCAGAAAGGTGTGAACGTGGTTTGTAGTAACCTCGTGAGCATGAGCATGGACTTTATTGACAGCGGTACCGATGGTATGGGTAACGAATCTGTGAGTTCAGAAGAAGCTTGTAGCGAGTCGGTGAACGGCTCGGTGGCAGGTTACGTTACTTACGATGTGTTTGATGACGTGGACACCAAGCGGGTACGGGTGAGTGTGATTTCAACTCCAAAAACCCGTTCGATTATTCGTGACAACGTGGGTGCGTTGAATGTGGTGACCGACCCGAACGAAGTGTTCAAGCAAGTGGTAAGCGACATTCAAGATGGGGTGATGCCGCCGATGGGCGCTAAGGTATTAACTCATGCCAATACCGGCGAAGTGATTGTGATGGGCTTTGGTTCGTCAATTATTCGCCAGAATAGCAACCCACGGCTGGCTTCGCGTTTAGCCGATGCGGCCTTGCGTCAGTCGCAAACGCGGGCGCGCGCTGCCTTGTTAAGTACCATGCAAGGCGAAGAAGTGTACTGGCGTGGTAGCTTTGATGAAAGCCAAGTAGAGAGCACTGAGCAATTTACTTACGATGATCCGGTGTTGGCTGATCCTGAGAATGTTACTCGCTTAGAGCAAGATAAAGTGACTTTCTTAAACCAAATGCAGCAAAGCGATGACTACGGTACTTTGACCAAAGGCCAGTTACCGCCGGGAGTAGGTTTGCGTTCGTTTGTCTCTGAAGATGGCTTTTGGCAGTACACGGTGGCTGTGTATGCACCCTCATTAGAAGCTACGGCGCGGCAGAACGCCACTGATGCACCAGGGCAAGGCAAGTCTAATGCCCGTGGCGGATTGAACGAGCGTGCCAAGAACTCACAAGGCGCGTCTGGCAAAGTTAGCGATGAAGATAACTTGTAATGCTAGCCGCAGCTCATAAAGTTGGTGTGTTAGCGCTGCTAGCTGGGCTTAGCCTAGCTAGCTTTACGGCGATGGCGGCTGGTATGAACGAGCCGGCGCAGCAACGCCAAGGTGAGATCCTAAAAAGTAAGAATATGCCCGATGGCATGCTGCGCAATGCTTGTACCACCGCCATGCAAGCTGAGGACATGGCGCAGGTGAGAGCTCGTTTGGCGGAGCAGGTCGGTTTTGCGATAGACGAGCAGGTGGGTTACGTTGAAGCTGAGGTGACTAACTTTAAGCTGAGTAGCAACGCCGATGCGCATGTTTGTACGGGCATGGTGAGTATTACTGATATGCCTTTGAGTATTGCCGCTACGGCGGTACGTGCTGCTTGGGCGCAATACCCTGAGTTAACCCCAGAGCAGTTAAAACAGTTGTTACAGGTTGCCTTAAGCCATGGTGCGACTGCTGCTGATGGAGCTGCTCTGATTGCTAAATTGGCGCCTGCGCAACAGGGGTTGGCGTATGCCAAAGCCAACGTAGACTTAGCGGCGCTGCAATTGGATGATGCGCGCTTAGCGGTGGCCGAGTTGATGCTACAAGGCGGCGAGATCGCAACGGCCATGATGCTGGCTAACAGCTGTGGTAGCGTGGCCTGCAGAAAATTGCTGCCGCAAATCAAACAGGAGTTACGCGCGTATGAAGCGAAACAAGCGATGGACCTCAACAGCTACTTTGGCAACTAGCATGAAACCTACTGGTGCTTTACGCATGAGTGCGGTGGCCTTATTAGTGGCGGTGGCGATGCCAGGTGCGGTGTTGCACGGTCATGCCCAGCAAGCAGATTTTGAACGCTTTAAGCAGCAAAATAAGGCCCAGTTTGAGAAGTTTTCGGAGCAGCGCGAAGCTGAATTTCGAGCTTTTGTGAAACGCTGGCAAGATGCCGAAAAGAACTACGTAGAGCAGCTTAAAGAGCGCTGGAACGATGGCATGGTGTCGGGTAAAACCAAGTGGGTGAGCTACTCCGATGACCAAAGCCAGCGTACCATCATCGATTATGAAAATGACACGGTGACGGTGGAGTTTTTAGCCTCTGAGACGGCCGGTAAATCTGAGGCAGCAGTGCGCGCTGAGGCTGAACAAGTGTTAGCCAAAGCGACCGGAACCTCGTTAGCAGAAGCTGTGGCTAAAGATCCCATTCATGTGAATGCTGGGGTGAATCTAGCTCAGCTTAAAAATTCCCAGCAGATGCAGCAAAGTTCGTTGTTAGGCGGGGTGTCGGCGGCTGAGGTGAAGCAGCAGCCCGCGCAAGTAAAGCGCCAAGGCAAGACCACCTCGGTGACCATTCAATTGCCCACGAAAGTGAGCAGTGAACGGGCGCAACGGATGTTTCCGATTGCTGAAAAATATGCCATGCAACGCGGTTTGCCGGTTGAATTGGTGATGGCGATTATGCACACTGAGTCGAGTTTTAATCCGTTGGCGCGGTCGCCGATTCCTGCTTTTGGATTGATGCAAATTGTGCCTACCTCGGCGGGCCGTGATGTGACTGAGTTTTTAACCGGGCAGCAACGGGTGTTATCAGCGGAATACTTGTATGACCCTGAGCAAAATGTGCAGGCTGGTACCGTGTATTTGCATCTGCTTGGTAACAGGTACTTTAAGCAGGTGGAAGATCCCGTGAGCCGAATGTATTTGGCGATTGCGGCCTACAATACGGGGCCAGGTAACGTGAGTTTGGCGATGGCCCAAACGAAATCGCTGAGCGATGCGGCGCAGCGAGCTAATGGCATGAGCGCAGCAGCTGTGTATGAGCATTTGATGCAACATTTGCCGGCTACTGAAACCAAGAATTATCTGCGCAAAGTTGTGCAGCGACAGCAGTTTTATAAAGAGGAATTACAATCATGAACAAACACTCTAAAGTTTTACAATTGGCGTTAGCCGGTGCTGTAGCTGCCACCTTAGCGGCTTGTAGTTCTAATGATGGCGCGCAAACCATGCGCGAGGTAACTAAAAACGAAACGGATAATGCGCCTAGCTGGGTGTTTTTGCCGGAAGTAGAAGGAGCTCTTGCGAGCTCTCAGTGCGTGCAGTGGAGTGGCCAGATGCAAGTGGACCGGGCCCAAGTGATCGCGGCCGCACGTGCTGATTTGGCGCAACAAATTCGCACTCGCGCAGCGGTGTTAGATAAGTCTGTCAGCGCTAAAACCATTGAGGGCGTGAGCGCCATGGTGAGCAGTAGTTTTGCGCAAGCTAGCACCCAATTAAGCTCTGAAGTACTTGAGGGAGCGATTCCGAAAGAAGTGACTTTGGCGCAAATTGATGGCCAAAAACAGCTGTGTGCGTTGGTTGCGTTAGAACAGCCAGAAGAAGTCTTTAACCAGATGGTGGGCATGAGTGGCATGCAATTAGACCCAACCTCTGAGCAGGCTTTGTTTGAACAATTTATGATTGAGAAAACCAAAGCTGAATTAGAAGAGATGCTGAAGTAATTCACCTATTTGTTGATACAAATAAAAAGGCAACGCGATAATGGCGTTGCCTTTTTTGATTTGAAGTTTATCGCTTACAAGCTAAATTGGTGATGGCTCCCGTCAGGAAGTTCAATATCCACTTTTAAATGAGCACCACAAGCTTCGATATATTTTTTTAAGCTAGATAACTTAATATCGGCTCCAGTTTTTTCCATACCTGCTACCGTGGGTTGTTTAATTCCCATAGAGTTTGCTAGATCAACTTGGGTTTTATTAACCAGCTTCCTGATCTCACTTAGCCGAATAGTTAGCAGCATAGCATCAGCCTTCTTGCTGGCTCTTGCAATGAGCTCTGGTTTTTCGTTGGCTATTAATTGCTCGAGTGTTCTAGCCATTGTCTTTCTGCCCCATAGCGATTAAATGTCGAGTAAACTCTTGGTCTGCTGTCGCGATCATCGTTTGATAAAAAAGCCGAGTGTTGCGGTTTTTATGCGCTGCACACAAGATAATCGCCGTTCGGCTTAGATCAAATGCAAAACAGACCCTGATGGGCTTACCTTTTGATTGAATTCGTAATTCTTTAAGATTGCTGTGAACAGAACCATATAAAGTATCTGCATAAGGTCTCGACAGAAAAGGTCCTTCACTTTGCAATAGAAGCAACGAAGCGATAACGTTTTCTTTGTCTGTATCATCTAATGCATCAAACCAAGCATCAAACCTATCCGTAGTTCGTATTGTCCACATGATTAACATCCTTGTTTTATAGGTTTTAGCCTATATATCAACATTGGAGTTGTCAAGTGACGAAATAGAAAAAGGCAACGCGATAATGCGTTGCCTTTTTTGATTTGAAGTTCTAAAGGGCTGTTAGAACGAATACATGGCCATGAATTGGAGACGGGTTAGGTCACCATCAAGGTTGTTGGCTGTTTCACGAGTGGCGCGTGAGATTTCGGCACCAAAGGTGAGTTTTTTGTCAACAGAGTGCATGACGTTGACGCCAAAACGTTGGGTGTAATCGGTGGCACTTGAGGTTTCGAGATTATCGGTATTATCGGCCCAGCCGCGGCTGAAGACGAAGTTAGAGCGGGTTTTCTCGTTCCAGTTGTGGCGATAGGCCAAGGTTACGCCCATTACATCCAGTGCTTCTAGGCTGCCATCGCTGGCAATGTAAGCACCGTTGAAGGTGTTTAGACCCATGTAACGACCAACGCCAGAGCCGGCAGTAAAGGAGGCACGAATGTCGTTACCATTGCCGAGGCTGTATTTAGCACCAAAAGTGACACCGTAACCAGCTACGGTTTCATCATCGCCGTCACCGTCAATGTCATGTGCTAATTGACGCACTAAACCAGCAACGCTGTAGCTGAAGTTATCGCTTTTACCGGTGTACTTCATGGTCAGGTCTGGCATGATGCCTTCAGAGGTGGCCAAGCGTGATACTGCCCCGGTGCCAGAAACAAGGCTAACTGTGGTTTCTGGGTTTTCTAGGGAGAAGCTCAGGTTACCTTGGGTGTAGCGTACTTGTGGCTGGCGCATAAACACTATGCCGTCGGTAGCACCGATAAAGTCAACGGATTCAGGAAAAACGCTCAGATCTAGGAAGTTGGACCAGGTGTGGCCAATGGTCCAGTTCTTGTACTTCAAGAAAGCGTGACGTAAACGCGGCGCGTACGAGTTAGAAATACGCTCGTCACCACTAGGCACCGTCAAAAAATCGATTTCAATACGACCGGTGATGGTTTCGCCGTTTTCTAAGCCCTGTTTCACATCAAACCAAAAGCGTGATTGGCGCGCATGAAAGTCGGTGACAGCATCGTCACCTCGACCACCTACTGGGGTTAGGCTAGGAATATAGAACTGGCGACCGATGTTTTTGTCGCTACCAGAGCCGGCTGAACCATCCGAATAATCAGATATCATGGCATCAAGTTTTACGTAGCCACCGAATGACCATTCGGGGCCCTCTGCGGCTTGGGCATTGAATGCCAATCCGCTGAGTACTGCACCGGCAATCAGCGATTTGGTTAGAGTTTTATGCAGCATTGCTGTGCTCCTTGTTGTTCTTAAAATAAAGTTCGTATTGAGATGTCGGCTATTAGATATCAGCTACACTTTTAATTTGTTGTGTTACATCAAGCTAATATCAGCAATCTTTGACGCTGGCACTCTTAAGTTATAGTCAATAGCAGGATGGGTGATTTATCAATCTAGACTATGGTCTAATGGCTTCGCAGCCCCGAATAAATGAAGGTAGGGGCATTGAAAAACATAATAACAAGAGCGCTATTAGCTATTAGCTATTAGATATTAGCTATTAGAGAACGCCCATCGCGGACCAATATCAAATAGCCAATAGCTAATGACGATGTCGCAGTTCAATAGCCAGTGACGATTTCGCAGTTGAAAGGAGGTTTTATGCAACATGACTTATATAAAGTGCCGGCGGATGCCAAAGCGCGGGCGCTGATTGATAACGACCAATACCTCGCCATGTATCAGCAAAGTGTTGATGATGCAGAGGGTTTTTGGCGTGAGCAGGGGCAACGGATCAGTTGGTTTAGCCCTTACAGCAAAGTTAAAAACACCAGTTTTGCACCGGGCAACGTGAGCATAAAGTGGTTTGAAGATGGTACTTTGAACGCCTGTTACAACTGTGTCGACCGCCACTTAGCTGAGCGCGGTGACAAAACCGCGATTATTTGGGAAGGCGATGACCCGTCCGTTAGTAATGAAATCAGCTACAAGCAGTTACACGCGGAAGTATCGCGGTTTGCCAATGGCTTGAAAAAATTAGGTGTAGCGAAAGGCGATCGGGTAGCTATCTATATGCCGATGGTGCCTGAAGCGGCCTATGCGATGTTGGCGTGTGCCCGTATTGGTGCAGTGCATACGGTTATTTTTGGTGGCTTCTCGCCAAATGCGATTGCGGACCGAGTAAACGACTGTGGCGTAAAAGTGATTGTTACTGCTGACGAAGGTCGTCGTGGTGGCAAAGCGACCCCACTAAAAGCCAACGTTGATGAGGCGTTGCGTAATGGCAAGTGCCCGACGGTAGAGCATGTGGTCGTGGCCAAGGTTACCCATGGTGAGGTGGACTGGCACGATGACCGCGATGTGGCGTGGGACCAGCTGGTGAAAGATGTGCCGGCTGAGTGCCAACCAGAAGTGATGAATGCTGAAGACCCGCTGTTTATTCTGTATACCTCAGGTTCAACGGGTAAGCCTAAAGGGGTGTTACACACCACCGGTGGCTACATGGTTTATGCGTCGATGACGCATCAGTATGTGTTTGACTATCATGAAGATGATGTTTATTGGTGTGCGGCCGATGTGGGCTGGATCACGGGCCATAGCTACATTGTTTATGGACCCTTAGCCAACGGTGCTACCACCTTAATCTTTGAAGGTTTGCCAACTTACCCAGGCGTGGGGCGTATTGGCGAAGTGATTGATAAACATAGTGTGACTATTTTATATACTGCACCTACTGCGATCCGTGCGTTGATGGCGAAGGGTACTGCTGCGGCTGAAACCTCAACGCGTAAATCATTGCGCACCATGGGCTCAGTGGGTGAACCCATTAACCCAGAAGCCTGGGAGTGGTATTACAAAGTGATTGGCGATAGCCGCTGCCCGATTGTTGATACTTGGTGGCAGACTGAAACGGGCGGTATCATGATCACGCCATTGCCAGGTGCGACTGATTTGAAACCAGGTTCAGCAACACGGCCGTTCTTTGGCGTGAAACCATCCTTGGTGGATGCTGATGGTAAGGTGCTAGAGGGCGCCGTTGAGGGTAACTTGGTTATTCTTGATTCATGGCCGGGCCAAGCCCGTACTTTGTGGGGTGACCACGAGCGCTTTGAACAGACTTATTTCTCAGCTTATAAGAACATGTACTTTACCGGTGACGGCGCGCGTCGTGACGAAGACGGTTACTTCTGGATCACCGGTCGAGTTGATGATGTCTTGAACGTATCCGGCCACCGTTTAGGTACCGCCGAAATTGAGTCGGTGTTGGTTGAGCATCCGAAGATTTCTGAAGCGGCTGTGGTGGGTTATCCGCACGACGTGAAAGGGCAGGGCATCTATGTGTATGTGTCGGCCATGGCTGGTACTGAGGTAACGGATGAGCTGACCAAAGAGGTACGCGACTGGGTACGTAAAGAGCTTAGCCCAATTGCAACGCCAGACTTTATTCATTGGACAGCAGACTTACCTAAGACCCGTTCAGGTAAGATCATGCGGCGTATTTTGCGTAAGATTGCCGCCAATGAGTTTGAAAACTTGGGGGATACCTCTACCCTTGCTGACCCTGGCGTGGTAGATTCGTTAATTCAAAACCGCTTGAATAAATAATAATTATAGCGGTACCGGATGAACGAATAACGATGCAATGTGCCACCTAACTCCCGTAGCTAGGTGGCTTAGCATTGCCGCGGGAAGCTAGTATGGCCAAATTTTTGATTGCGGACGATCACCCGTTGTTTCGGGAGGCATTACAAGGGGCATTAGCCAATCATTATCCAGAGTTACAGTTGCGAGAGGCCGGCGATTTAGACGCGACCTTAGCGGCGCTGCAACAAGATGATGACTTAGATCTGCTGTTACTGGATTTACACATGCCAGGTAGCGGAGACTTGTATGGATTGATTCGTATTCGAGAAGACTTTCCGTTGTTACCGGTGGCGATCATTTCAGGCTCTGAAGACGCTGCTGTGATTGCTAAATGCATTGGTTTTGGTGCGCTTGGATTTATTCCGAAATCGTTACCCTCGGCGCAGATTGCGGAAGCCATTGATGCCATTTTACAAGGCGATACTTGGGTACCGAACGAGGTACGCGGTCGTCTTGATTCTATTACCGATGAAGATCAAGAGTTAGCTAAGAAAGTGGCTGACTTAACTCCCCAGCAATATCGTGTGCTGTTTTTGCTACACGAAGGCTTACTCAACAAGCAAATTGCATATCAGCTGAATATTACCGAAGCTACTGTGAAAGCGCATATCACCGCGATTTTTCGTAAGCTAGGTGTGTATAGCCGTACCCAAGCGGTGTTGCTAGCAGAGCGGTTGCAGTTAGAACCTAATCATTAAGTACTAACGGGCAGCTTGGCTGATGACTTCCTTGTTGCTGCTCGTTGTAAGCTAGCCTGCGACATTATGCCGCTATGGTCTATACGCATCCAGCAACATTTTATTAACCTTTGTTTTCAATAAAACGCACACTGCTGGTGCATTTAGGCTGGCTGTTTTCTGCTCAGACGCTGCTTAAAATGTAAGCTTCCTTTATTTGTAAGGAATGCAGAGGTGGTCATACCTCTATGATTTACCTGGTTATTTATTTCGAGCGATAGCGAATTATACTCTGCTCATATAACAAACGACTGCGTTATAAAATGATTAATAAGCTGTTACAGTTTGATACTTCTCTAACAACAATAAATGGGAAGTTACATGACAACGACAAGACGTATTCGCTGGTCGAGTATTGCACTGGCTGTTGCTGCCGCTACGGGAGTATCAACGCTTGCTGCACAAGACCTCTATTCTTCACCAAGCCAACCTAAAGTAACCGAGCAAAGTGCCAAGCCGATTGCTAACAAAGCGTTACTGAAAAAAGCCGCGGCTAAACAGGGCGCCAAACAATCCAGCCGGTACCTGATTGAATTAGAGCAAGCCCCTGTTGCGACCTACAAAGGTGGTATCGCAGGTTATGCGGCTACTTCAGCGAAAGTGACAGGTGCCGAGCAATTGAACGCTAACAACGGTGCTGCACGTGCTTATGCAAATTACTTGCGTACGCAGCAGCAACAGGTGTTGGCTGCAGCCATGCAACGGGTACCTGGATTACAGGCGCAATCGCAGTTAACCTTAACTTTTAACGGGATTGTGGTGGAGCACCAAGGCGCAGGCGATTTAAGCCGGCAGTTGCGTGATATTCCTGGCGTGAAAGCAGTGCATAAAGATTATGAAGTAGAAGTGCACATGGACTCTTCTAATTCATTGATTAATAGCGAAAGTGCTTGGGCACTATTGGGTGGTCAAGAGGCTGCTGGTAAGGGCATCAACGTTGCTATTATCGACACCGGTATTGATTTTGCACATCCGATGTTTGCTGATAATGGTCATGATCCGATCGCGGTTAGCCCAGGTGATGACTACTGTGCCACCAACGTTGAGATCTGTAATGACAAGATTGCCGTAGCGCGTTTCTTTGATGCACCAAGCAGTGTTCACCCTGAAGAATTTATGGATTCGCCGCAGGATATGAACGGCCACGGTTCGCACGTTGCTGGTACTGCGGCTGGTAACCCAGTAAGCGCCACCATCGATGGCGTGGGTTTAAACTTTTCTGGTGTGGCACCAGGCGCAAACTTATTGGTTTATAAAGCGCTTTGGAATACCTCGGATGGCCGTGGTTCAGGTTTGACCATCAGTTTGGCTGAAGCGCTCGAAGCCGCAGCGGCTGATGGTGCTGATGTTATCAACAACTCATGGGGCGGTGGCGCTGGCGGGCATCCTGCAAGCAGTTATTACACGCCTATCATGCAGTCGCTCGATGAAATGGGCGTGGTGACCGTGACTTCGGCTGGTAACTCGGGCCCTGGCCCAACTACCGTGGGTTGTCCGGGTTGTATTGAAGAAACCATTACGGTAGCTAGTACCCAAACGGGGCGGATTTTTGCTAACCAAGTGAACGTGACTGGCTTTGACCCTATTTCAGCGCAATTAGGTAACGGTGCGTTTAGTGTGGTTGAGCCGATTACGGCTGAACTGTTACCGGCGCTTGAAGTAGACGAAGCAGCCTTTGAAGCTTGTGAACCTTTTGCAGAAAATGCTTTTGCCGGCAAGATTGCGATGGTGAGCCGTGGTACTTGTTCGTTTGAGCAAAAAGCCAATACAGTACAGGCTGCTGGTGCAGTAGGTATGATTGTTTACAACAACGCCGAAGGTACCATTTTAATGGGCATGGGCGCGGCAACCTTGCCTAGTATTTCTATTACCCAAGCTGCGGGGCAAGCGATTTTAGCGGCCTATGACGTGGGTATGGAAGCCACTATCAATCCAAATACAGTGCAAGTGATTGATGCCAATGTGGATGCTTTATCTGACTTCAGTTCGCGCGGTCCGAATGGCGACCCAAACATGCTGAAACCAGAAATTGCTGCACCAGGTTCGGATATTTTATCTGCGGCACCGGGTCAAGGCTTTGCCATGATGAGCGGTACCTCAATGGCTGGTCCTCATGTAGCAGGTGCTGCGGCGCTAGTGATGGCTAACTACCCTGAATTAGCACCGCAACAAGTTAAGTCGATTCTGATGACTTCAAGTGCCGCTGGCGTGCGCAAAGAAGACACAGTGACGCTGGCAGACCCGTTTGATGTGGGTGCTGGTCGGTTAGATTTAGCAACCGCCATGGAAACTGGGGTGACCTTTGATGTGGCTAGTTTTGCGCATCCTATGTGTGTGAATGAGTGTCAGTTTGACCGCACCATCACCAGCTTAGCTGATGCTGAAACCGTGTGGAACGTCAGCGCGGAATTTGCTGACGCTGGCATGAGTGTTGAGCTACCAGCAACAGTGACGTTGGCTGCCGGCGAAACCCTCGACTTTGATGTGACCTTTAACGGTAGCTTGGCTGAGCCGGGTTGGCAGTTCGGTACCATCACCTTAACCGACGCGAGTGGCACCTTTGCTGATGCACGCTTGCCGGTAGCGGTTTATGCTGAGTTATCTACGGATTCGAGCGTATTAACCTCTGGTATTACCGCCGGTGAGATTGCTGCAGGCCAGGCGATGACTGCAACCATGCTAGCACGCATGGGTGATAGTGCTGAACCAGTCACCATGGTGGCGCAGTTCCCGCAAGATGAAAGCTTTGTGATTGATGCTGAATCTTTGGCAGTAACTGAAGTCGGTACCACGGCGAGCGAATGGGATTTCAATACAGAAACTCGTACCTTTACCTGGACTGGCGACCAAACCGATGATCCAGCTGTTACCACCATTGCAGCAGCAGGAGAAAGCTTCCCATTTGCTGGTCTGAGCTTAGATGACTTACAAGCTGCCGACATTGGCCACGAGAAGCTCTGCGTTGAAGGTTGTGATGAGGTGACAATCTCATTTGACCTCAGTGAGCTTGACGACGAAACCTATTGGACTTTAGATGGGGTGAACTACTCAGGCCTGGTGATGTGGGAAAACGGTGTCGTGGAGATGGGTGAAAACCGCGCGATATATACTTTCATAAATCAAGATCTGCCGAATCCAAGTTCACCGAACGGTATCGTTGCGCCATTCTGGGCTGACTACCAGGTGTTTGCTGAGGATGGTGAGTTACGTTATAGCTTAATTAACACCACCGATGGTACTCGCTACTTGATTTTAGAGTGGTACAACGTGCGTAACTGGAACGATCCAACTGGCCCATCTTATACCTTTAACGCATGGTTTGAGCTGAACACCGATAAAGTGTACGTGAACTTTATTGATGTGAACCAAGGCGAAGCGCCAGATGGTGGGGCGGTGATTGGTCTGGAAAATATCGACGGTACCGCCGGTGGTTCTAACTACATCGCCACCGCAGATTTACCAGCTAATGGTTCTGCCCTTGAAATGAGCTTGTTAGCAGGTACTCCAGCGCAGTTGCAAGTAGATGTTGAGGTGAGCGTAAGTGACTTTGGTGATGTAGCGGCAATGGCTACAGAAACCGGTCATAACACCGCTGTTACGGTTGACTTAAGCGAAGCCGTAGGTGAAATGGAGCGCGATTTTGCAACCTTGCTTAGCGTGACCAGTGGTGATCGTGCGGCAGAAGCGGTCTTGCCAATTAAAATCAAACCTGAAGGCACCTTAGCACCTGCAGTTACTGCAGCGCCAGAGCATGGTAGCGTCAGCTTTGATGGCATGGTCGCGACTTACACGCCAGAGGGTGGTTTTGCTGGTACCGATAGCTTTAGCTTCCATATGGTGGATGAAGCGGGTGCAACGTCGGCTAGCAATACTGTGACTGTCACTTTAACCAATACAGCCCCAGTAGCGGCAGCCACGGCACCTGCGTCAGCTGAATTTGAAGCTACCGTACAGCTAGATGCCTCAGGCTCTTCGGACGCTGATGGTGATACTTTGAGCTACAGCTGGAGCCAGACCAGTGGCCCAAGTGTTAGCTTAACTAACGCCAGCCAAGCGATTGCTAGCTTTGTGGTGCCGGGCCTTGAAGAAGATACTAACGTGAGCTTCACAGTCACTGTATCTGATGGCATGGCCAGCAGCGAAGAAACCGTAACTATGGAACTGAAAGCCGAACCTAAATCAAGCAGCTCGTTTGCTTGGTGGTTAAGCTTACTGGCGTTGCCATTGGTATGGTTACGTCGCCGTAAATAACATGTAAACTTTGTTTGTTGTGTAAGCGGCACTCCTTAGCGGGTGCCGTTTTTTTATGCAAACTGAATAAGTTAGCAGCAGCTCGTACAAGGGTGTGGCTATGACATGTGTCAGTACGGTTACAAATACTTACAATTACAAATTTATATTTGTTCAAATGTGAATTAATTGTGTTAATTTCTACCTTGTGACTTTTTCAATAAAGTCCGCTTTCTTATTACAAAAACAAGGTAGATAACATGAGCAGAACTCTCCATACCCGCTGGTCTGCAATTGCATTAGCAGTAGCAACAGCAACGGGCTTGGGCGTGGCGACCGCACAGGACGTGCAATCGTTAGCAGTCGACCTTCAGCCGCACGAAGAAGCGCTGAAAGTTGAAAAACGTGCACGCCAAACAAGCATTATTTCCAGCCAGAACAAACGTGCTAGCACGCGTTATTTGATTGAGTTTGAAGATGCTCCAGTAGCGACCTATAAAGGCGGCGTTGCTGGCTTTGCAGCAACTTCAGCAGCGGCAACCGGCGCTGCTACACTGAGCATGAAGACCAAGCCAGTACAAGATTACCAAAGCTATTTGGTGCAGCGTCAAAACCAAATGCTAAGCCAAATGAGTGCTCGCGCGCCAGGGCTGAAAGCGAAGAAGAATCTAACCGTAACCTTAAACGGTATGATCGTAGATTATGCTGGTGGCGATTTAGCGGCCCAGTTACGTGGCATGCCGGGCGTCAAAGCTGTGCATCGTGATACCGAGATGCGGTTAAAAACTGACGTATCACCAGCATTGATTAATGCGGATGATGTGTGGGGCATGTTAGGTGGCCAGGACCGCGCCGGTGAAGGTATCAATATTGCAATTATTGATAGCGGTATTGATAGTTCGCATCCGATTTTTGCCGATAACGGGCATAGTCGTCCAGAAGGTCTACCTACTGACGATTATTGTGCAGTAACCGATCCTACTTTCTGTAACGACAAAGTTGTGTTGGCGCGGGTCTATGACCCATTTGACCCAGAAGATATCAGCGAAGATGAAATCTTAGATTCACCGCAAGATACCGATGGCCACGGTAGCCACGTTGCTGGTACTGCTGCTGGTAACCCGTTAAGTATTAACCTTAATGGCTTAGCGGTAAACGTCACCGGTATAGCGCCGGGCGCTAACATCATGGCTTACAAAGCCTTGTTTACCACGTTAGATGGCGTGGGTTCTGGTTCGTCATTAAGCCTTGCCGCAGCCCTTGAAGATGCTGCAGCCGATGGCGCTGATGTTATCAATAATTCATGGGGTGGTGGTGCTGGTGGCAACCCTGCCAACAGTGCGTATCGCACTATCATGACTAGCCTGCAAGAAATGGGCGTAGTTACCGTTACTGCTGCTGGTAATGATGGCCCTGGCCCAAATACCATTGGTTGCCCAGGTTGTGTGGAAGATACCATCAGCGTAGCTAGCACCCAGCATGGTCGTCAGTTTGGTAACAACATTGAATTGGAAGGTTTTTATCCGATCACAGCGTTACCAGGTAACTACGATAATGGCTATACCCTAGATGAACCGGTAACCGGTGGATGGTTACCAGTATCGCAAATTAGCGAAACCAACTTGTTGGCTTGTGCGCCTTATGAAGCAGGTTCGCTTGAAGGTGCGATTGCCATGGTACCGCGAGGCGAGTGTAGCTTTGCTGAGAAAGCCGCGAGCGTACAAGCCGCAGGTGCAGTAGGTATGATTGTGTATAACAATGCTGCCGGTACCATTTCGATGAATATGGCTGAAGCCACCTTGCCGGCAGTGTCTATCACTCAAGCTATTGGTGAGCAGTTAGAGACTTTGTACGAGCCGGGCTTAACGGTGAGCTTGAATCCGTTTGAAGCTTGGGTTGTGCCAGCTAACGTAGATGCGGTATCAGGCTTTAGTAGCCGTGGTCCGAACGGTGACTCGAACGTGTTGAAGCCTGATTTGGCAGCACCAGGTTCAAGCATCCTGTCATCATTGCCAGGTGGGGAGTTTAACCTGCTGAGCGGTACTTCAATGGCGAGCCCACACGTGGCTGGTGCTGCGGCCTTGTTGTTAGCTAATAATCCAGAGCTAACGCCGGCGCAGGTAAAATCGGTACTGATGACGTCAGGTGTTCGTGCGGTGACCAAAGAAGACACGCAAACTGCAGCGGATCCGTTTGATATTGGTGGTGGTCGTATTGATGTACTGAATGCCACTCGTGTAGCAGTAGCGCTAGATACAGCGAGTATTGCCAATAACTTCTGTAAAGATGTGTGTTCGTTCACTCGCCAAATCACCAGTTTGGTGGGCGAAGAAACTGTGTGGAACGTAAGCGCTAGCTTCAACGACAGCGCAGTGACTGCAACTTTCCCTGAAACTGTGACTATTGCTGGCGGCGATGCTGCTGAATTAGGCGTAGAAATCGATATTTCAGCAAGTGCTGGTGGCTGGCAGTTCGGTACTTTAACGCTAACTCACAATGCCGGTGACTATGCTCCAGTAAATGTGCCAATCGCGGTGTTTGCTGAAGAAATGGCACCGGTAGGTTCAATCGGTGGCTCTATCGGTGACGCTGATACCGGAACCACCAATACGCCACTGAACTTCAGCATGACCGGTCGTTTAGGTACCCTTGAAGGGGCTAATGTGACTTTGTCGGCGCAGTTGCCAGTAGAAGGCGTGACCATTGATGAAGCTACGTTGGTAGAAACGGAAGTAGGTTCAGTAGCTAGCGAAAAAGGCTTAAATACTGAGACTAATACCTATACCTGGACTGGGGTACAAACCAATGCTCCTGCTGAGTTAGAACTGACCATATTAAGCGGCGGTTTTGCCGGTGCAACCTTGGATCAATTAGGTGTTACAAATTATCAAACCTTCTGTAACGAAGCGCCTGGCTGTGATGAAACTCGCATCAATATCCCGTTAGGTAACTTAAGCTTTGTGTTCGATGGCGTTGAGTACAACAACATCGTGATGTGGTCGAACGGTATTATTGAGATTGGTGAGTCTCGCGTTGAATCTACGTATCTACTGTCGTTTATTCCTGATCCAACTGCTCCAAACGGTGTCTTAGCACCATTCTGGGCGGATATGGTGGTGAATCAAAATGTTAACGTAGGCGGTGAATTGCGTATCGCTGTGGTTAATGCGGGTGTACCTTATTTGGTGATGGAATGGGTGAACGTATCTGAATATGACGAAGCTGGTTCTTCGTATACCTTTAGTGCTTGGGTAGCGTTAGATGATTCAGCCGACGTGATGTTTAACTACGTGGACGTGAATGGTCAGGCTCCAGCTGCTGCGTTAGCGGGTGGTGTTGAAACCATGGATGGCACCGGTGGTGGCTTTATCTATGTCGGTGGTACCGAATTCGGCGGTGATTTAGCTGGCAGCATGCCGCAAGATGGTTGGTTAGTACAAGCTAATCTAGTACCGGGTGAAGCCGCAGAAGTAAGCGCAAGCTTTGACTTCAGCGTGTCTAACTTTGGTGCAGTTGGCGCTGGCGAAGCTAGTGGTCTGCACAGCCGTGCTATCACTGTTGACTTAACCGAAGCGGTAGGTACGCCAAGCCGTGAGGTCGTAGCTATGCTTGCTGCGAGCACCGACGAAGGCGAAGTAACAGACATGGTTCCTGTAACTATCAGCCCAGATGGCGCGTTAACAGTTGAAATCGTTGACCAGCCAGCGAATGGTACGGTTGAGCTAGACGGCATGACCGCAACCTACACCCCAGCGGCAGGCTTTGTTGGCGACGATAGCTTTACTTATCGTGCAGTGGACGAGTCTGGTGCGGTATCTGATGCAGGAACTGTAACCGTTGCGGTGACTAACACCAACCCAACAGCTACTGTGACTGGGGTAACTGAACCGAAAGCGGAAGGTGATGAGATTACCTTGTCAGTCTCTGCATCTGATGCGGATGGCGATAGCCTGACTTATCAATGGGAAGTGATTAGCGGCCCTGCGGTAACCTTAGGTAGCGCAACCGGTAGTTCAGTCACCCTTACTGCGCCGTACGTAGAAACTGAGCAAACCTTGCAATTGCAAGTAACTGTGAGTGATGGTGCAGGCTCGGTAGTACGTCCTACCTCGGTTAAAATTGTACCACCGAAGAGCAGCAGTGCCTTTGGCTGGTGGCTAACCCTGTTAGCATTACCTTTGGTATGGGCTCGTCGTCGCACTAGCTAAGTGACTCGAGTGTAAAGATTGAAACGGCGATAGCTTTCTATCGCCGTTTTTTTTAGAGTAGAGGTTAAGCTAATGTTGCTTATACTCAGGAGAATAACATCATGGGAATGTCACGTTTAAGTGTAATTGCAATGCTAGTAGCTGCTAGCCTGACGCTGGTGGGGTGTGCCGATGACACGGTGCAACTGGATAGTGCGATGCCGGATGCGGCTGGTGAGCCAGCTAGTGTGCAAGAGCAGAGCTTGAGTGAGCGTTTAACCACGCTAGATAGAGCCATTCGTGAAGAAGTTGGGATAGCGCGCGCCGATAGTTTTGATCAGTGCCAGTTATTGGCGGTGGGCAAGCGAGCCTGCGGTGGCCCAGAGTTTTATATGGTGTATTCAACGGTGAGTTCTGATGCTGCTAAGCTGCAAGCACTCGCCAATGAGTACACGGAGTTACGGGTACAACAGATAGCGCAAACGGGCGAGATGAGTACTTGTGAGATGCTGCCTAAGCCAGGCGTGATGCTTGAGGGTGGTATTTGTAAAGTGGTTCAATCGGTAGACCGCTAAACAGCTAAGGGCGGCCTGGGCCGCCCTTATCTTGTTAGCGATGGCGTTCGATGTGTTTGAGCAGAGCTTTCAGTGCCGCAGGTTTAACGGGCTTCGCTAAGAAATGCAAGCCACTCTCACGGGCTTGTTTGCGCACGCTGTCATCGCCCATGGCTGTGACTAATGCCGCGGCTACATTGTCGCCCCAGTGCTGGCGTAAAGCCTTTGCCAAACGTAAGCCATCATAGTCATCGTCCCCCAGCTGATAATCAAGTAACAAACCATCAGGGCGTGGATGGGTAGCCGCGTACTCCATGACCGTGGCACTACTATTAAAGGTTTCTACGGTACACCCCCATTTTTCTAGCAGCGCACGCATGGCCGAGAGGTTTTCTTGGTCATCGTCTACGCATATCAGTAGCAAGTTGGAGTTGGGCGTATCGGCGCTGGCGACCATAGGGCGTTCGTACACTTGGGCAGCACTGCCCATAGGTACGGTTACCGAAAAACAACTGCCTTTGCCTTCGTGGGTGACCAAGGTGAGTTCGCAGCGTAATTGTTCACTCATGCGCTTGGCAACACTTAAGCCCAAACCCACGCCTTCAACGCGGGTATTAGAGCCCCGATAAAACGCATCAAAGATACGATGGCGCTGTTGCGCTGTGATACCTAGCCCGGTATCCCATACGGCAATAACTAGGTGCTCACCGCGCTTACGCACGCCTAACAGCACACGGCCGTTATCGCGGTTGTATTTAACCGCATTGGATAAAAAGTTTTGGACGATACGACGCAAGTAAGTGGGGTCTGTGTAAACCACCCCATCTTGTATTCGGCTGCGTAATTTGATGCCGCGTTGTTCGGCTAATACCGCATATTCGTTGATCAGCGGCGCCAAAATATCTTGCAGGGTGCAATGTCTGAACTGCGGTTGCAGCGCGCCTTGGTCCATTTTAGCAATTTGCAATAAGGTGCTGAGCAGGTGTTCCGTAGAGGCAAGCGCAGTATCCAGCTTACCTGCCAGCTGCCGATTGTTAGCATTCATACTGTGCTCATCCATGGCACTTAGATACAAGCGGGCGGCGTTCAGCGGCTGTAAAATGTCATGGCTGGCGAGCGCCAAGAAGCGGGTCTTCGAGGCGTTGGCTTCTTCGGCGTCTTGTTTGGCCTGTTTTAGCTCGACTTCAACTTTACGACGGCGTTCGATTTCTTCGGTGAGCTCATTGTTGATTTCCCGAATTTTTCGCTGACGCACGTTAATGCGCTGCTCTAAATCGATGTTGGCTTCTTCCAGGGCTTGAGCTGTTTCTACGTGCTCTGTAATGTCGGTGAACGAAGTTACAAAGCCACCGTTAGGTAAGGGGTTGCCAACCATCTCAATCACTCGGCCATCGCCGCGGCGACGAATAAATCGATGCGGCGAGCCCATTTGCATGTAGTTCAGGCGTTTGGTGACCAGCTCGTCAATTTCACCCGGGCCGCATTCGCCGCGCTCGGCGTTGTAACGTATCAGCGTGGCGATCGGCTGGCCAGGCTTGACCATGCCTTCGGGGTATTCAAACAAATCAAGGTAACGCTTGTTCCAAGCCACAAGGCGCAGCTCGGCATCGACCACAGAAATGCCTTGAGCTAAGTTCTCTAAGCTACTGAAGAGAATAGACTGTTGAGTTTGTAGGGCTTGGGTGGTGTCGTCAAAAAAGTGCACCACTTCTTCCAAGTGTAAGCGTCTATCGCGCAGGGCTGCTTCTACCAGCGAGCGCGCGGTTGCGGCGCCAAGTACCCCAGTCAGCGCCCGCTCAACGTAATCAATTAGCTCACGCGAGGCCACATCATCGCGATTAGCCGCAGTCATGGTAACGCCGCCTTTGCTTTCAGCAAAGAACGTCAGCAATTGATGACAGCGATCTTCGCCCACAAAGGTGGTCAGCAATAACACCATATCGGCGTTAGTGGCTTGGTGATGACGACCTATGGTGTGTTCTTGTAGATGACTACGCGGCTTCACAAAGGCGGTAGCTTGAATACGATCGACTAAGCGCGCCCGAGCCAGCATCGAGAACACCACGTAGCAAAGGGTATTGATGGCCATACTGATCACGGTGCCGTGCGTGATGATGCTGGTATCGCTGCCGTCGTGAGGCAGGTACATGGGCAGTGCCACGGCAAACAGCCAAGCTAGCAAGCCGGCGCCTAAGCCAACATAGACGCCGCGGGCGTGGCCACGACGCCAGTAGAGGCCGCCAAGCACCGCTGGCAACAGCTGTAAGACCACCGAGAAGGCCAGCAAACCGATACTCACTAGGCCGGTGTTGGCGGCCCAGAAGGCATAGCAGAGGTAGCTGAGTAGCAAGATAATGGCAATAGCAACGCGGCGAATAAACAGCAGGCGGTTTTGAAAGCCGGTAGGGAAGCGCTGTTGGCGCTGCAGAATAATCGGCATGATAACATCGTTGGTGACCATGGTGCTGAGGGTTACCGAGGCAATAATCACCATCGCTGTAGCGGCTGAAAAGCCACCGATAAAGATAAATACCGCGAGCCAGGTTTGATCATGTAGGAGCGGTAAGCGTAAGGCGTAGGTATCACCGTCCACGCCGGTACCGAAGAATAATTGGCCGGCAAGGGCAATGGGCACAATGGCAAGCGCAATCAGCACCAAGTACAACGGAAAACCCCAGCGCGCGGTTTTTAGATGGTTTACATCCACGTTATCAACCACCGCCACATGAAACTGGCGCGGCAAACAGAGAATGACCCCTGCCGCCATAAAAGTCTGCACGATAAAGTCGAATTCTGTTAGGGCTTCCCAACTCCAGGCTTTGCTGCTGGGATTGGCCAGCTGTTGCCACATGCTAACGGGCGAGGCGTCGTTAAATAAAATGTAGGCAAATACTGCCGCCGCCAACAGCGCTAATAGCTTTACCGCAGACTCAAAGGCAATGGCTAGAATCATGCCGTTACGATATTCAGTGACCTCAATATGGCGAGTACCAAATAGCATGGCAAACACTGCCATAATCGCCGCGGCAATCAACTCGTTGATGGAAAATTCAGTAAAGGCTGAGGTGTTTTCAGTAAGCACCACAAAGGTTAAACCGACCGCTTTGAGCTGCAAGGCAATGTATGGAATGGTTGCTAACGCGGCGATAAGTGTCACGAACAGCGCCAATCGTTGCCGTTTGCCGTAGCGGCTCGCAATAAAGTCAGCAATCGAGGTGATGTTCTGTTGTTTGGAAACACTGACCAGCTTTTGCAGTAGTGGCAAGGCAAAAATAAAGAGTAAAAACGGCCCCAGCAAAATCGGAATATAGGCCCACCCGCCTGTCGCGGCGTTACCCACCGCGCCGTAATAGGTCCAGCTGGTGCAATAGATGGCCAAGCTCATACTGTAAATGATGGGCTTATAACTGATGCGGTTGGCCAACGAGTTAGATTTGTCGCCCCAATGGGCCACCGCAAAAAGTAGGGCAATATAAGCTAGTGAGGCAAGTATCAGCAGTAGGGTCATGTTGGATACCTAGTTCGTTGTTCGTGCGCGCTTCGCGCTATTCGTGCGCTGCGCTGTTCGTCCGCTGCGCTGTTCGGGGTTGGCGGTTGGCGGTTACGAACAGCGCGAAGCGCGGACCAACAGCGCAGCGTACGAATCACGAATCACGTTTGTTCTCACGAATCACGTTTGTTCTAAAATATTTGCGGATCGAAGCTAATTGATTTTTGGGGCTGCGACAAGAGTAAATCTTATCTGATTGAGTCAATGGTTAATAGTTGATAGCCACTCGGCAAGTGAAATATCAACCTTACGACCAATGTCGTATTTCCTACATTGCCATTAGGCGTCTAGATTGCATAGTGAACAAATCACAATAACAAACACAACTAGAACAACCTGGAGGACGTATGGCTTTCAAAAGCGAAGAACTCGCAAAAGCCTACTGGCGCGATAATATCAGTCTGGTACTTAAGCTACTGGCGGTCTGGTTTATCGTTTCCTATGGCTTTGGCATTATCCTGGTGGATTGGCTTAATCAATTTACCTTTTTCGGCTTTAAACTGGGCTTTTGGTTTGCTCAGCAAGGGTCGATTATTTCTTTCGTCATTCTGATTTTTATTTACGTAAAACGAATGGCGGCCCTTGATAACAAATACGAAGTTCACGAAGACTAAGGGGCCCATCCATGGATATTCAAACTCTCACGTTTATTATCGTTGGTGCGACCTTTGCTTTATATATCGCGATTGCGATTTGGTCTCGTGCCGGTTCTACCTCTGATTTCTATGTTGCGAGCGGTGGCGTCCATCCAGTGATGAATGGTATGGCAACTGCGGCGGATTGGATGTCGGCAGCGTCGTTTATTTCAATGGCAGGTATTATCGCGTTTGCTGGTTATGATGGCAGTGTGTACTTGATGGGTTGGACCGGTGGCTATGTGTTATTAGCACTGTGTTTGGCACCTTATCTGCGTAAGTTTGGTAAGTTTACTGTGCCAGATTTCATTGGTGACCGTTATTACTCGCAAACAGCGCGTACTATTGCGGTTATTTGTGCAATCTTAATCAGCTTTACATACATTGCCGGACAAATGCGTGGTGTAGGCGTGGTGTTCTCGCGCTTCTTAGAGGTTGAAATTGCTACCGGTGTTTACATCGGCGCAGTGATTGTATTCTTCTACACCGTGTTAGGTGGCATGAAAGGTATTACCTATACTCAGGTAGCGCAATACTGCGTATTAGCCTTTGCATACTTGGTGCCAGCTATCTTTATCTCGTTCCAAATGACGGGGCACATTTTGCCGCAAACCGGTTTTGGTGCGACTATTGCTGATGGTGTATCAGGTGAGGGGCAATACTTGTTAGCGCGCTTGGATGGCTTGTCAGAAGAGCTGGGCTTAGCAGCTTACACCTCTGGCTTGAAATCTAAGATTGACGTGTTTGCTATTACCTGTGCCTTGATGGTAGGTACTGCTGGTTTACCACACGTAATTGTACGTTTCTTCACCGTGCCAAAAGTACGTGATGCGCGTCGTTCAGCGGGCTGGGCATTGGTCTTTATCTCAGTTGTTTATTTAACTGCACCATCGATTGCTGGTTTTGCCAAAGTGAACTTGATCAACACCGTTAACGGTCCGGATATGGCTGGCGTGGAATATGATGCGGCTCCAGATTGGGTGAAAAACTGGGAACAAACCGGTTTGATTAAGTGGGAAGATAAAAACAACGACGGCAAAATGTTCTATGCTGGTGATGAGCGCAACGAAATGACCGTTGACCGCGATATCATGGTATTGGCAAACCCTGAGATTGCTAATTTACCAGCTTGGGTAGTGGCGTTGGTTGCAGCCGGTGGTGTTGCCGCGGCGTTATCAACCTCAGCCGGTTTGTTGTTGGTTATCTCTACGTCGGTGTCGCACGATTTGTTGAAACGTACGCTAACGCCGAATATTACCGATAAGCAAGAGTTGCTGTGGGCGCGGGTCGCTGCCGCTGTAGCTATTGCTCTGTCTACTTGGTTCGGGATTAATCCGCCCGGCTTTGTGGCGCAGGTGGTCGCCTTCGCGTTCGGCTTGGCCGCAGCGAGTTTCTTCCCGGCCATTATATTAGGTATTTTCTATAAGCGCATGAACAGCACAGGTGCTATTGCTGGTATGTTAGTGGGTGTGGTCTTTACCTTGGCGTATATTATTTACTTCAAGTTTGTAAACCCGGCTGCCAATACTGCGGACAACTGGTTGTTCGGCATTTCGCCAGAAGGCATTGGTACTATCGGTATGATACTGAACTTTATTGTGTCGTACGTGGTACACAAGCTGACCGGTGATGCGCCGCAGGATACCCAAGACTTGGTTGAGTCGATTCGGTATCCGAAAGGCTCGGGCGCTGCCTCTAGTCATTAATGATGAGCTACTGCAAAGCCCGGCACTGCCGGGCTTTTTTCTGATTGGAAAGCGAGGTTCTTATGCAACCGGAACTGTTAGAAGTACAACGATTTTTACTGGATTGTCCGCCCTTTGATGAACTCAATGGGGAGCAGCGCCAGTGGGTGGCGGGGCAAATTAAAGCTGCTTATGTGAACGAATACAATGTGGATGGGCTGTTTAAACAACATAGCCCAGCGCTTTATATTGTGCGTTCAGGCGGTTTTGATTTGCTGGCGCCAGATGGGCATTTGATTGAGCGACTTGAGTCCCATGATTTGTTTGGTTTTCCGAGCTTGCTAAGTGGGCGGGCGGTGGTGAACAAGCTGCAGGTGATTGAAGACGGCATTATTTACATTATTACTGCCGCGGTATTTGATCAGCTCCGCCAGCATGTGCGGGCGTTCGAGCAATATTTTATCCGGGCGCATGAGCAGCGTTTGTTATCAGAGACGGCACGGCGAGAAGGTGATGTCGGACGACGAGGCAGTTTAACGGGTACCAGTAGCGGCAGCCTGCAAGGGAGTCAGGTGGATTCTGGTGCGGCCGAGCGTGGTCGGCAGGGCTTGGCGGCCAGTAGGCCGAAGCAAGAGCCAGTGGCCAGTTATGATACGTTGCAATTGCCCGTGGCCGAAGTGATTGTGCGGGCGCCGGTGATGTTGTCTATCCATGCCACCATCAAAGAAGCAGCCGAGCGCATGCGCGACGAAAAAGTTTCTTCGGTGCTGGTGGTAGAAGGACTTGTGGCAGAAAATGCGGTGGCAGAGGGGACTGTGGTAAACGACACTGCGGTAAACGAGACTGCGGCGAATAGCCCTGCAGATAGCGAAGCAGCGGCGGTGAAGTTGTGCGGAATTTTGACCGACCGTGATTTGCGCAATCGGGTGGTAGCGCAAGGATTGGCCTACGATTTACAGGTGAATGCGGTAATGACCCAAGCCCCAGCGACTGTGTATGGGCGCCAGACCCTGATGGATGCGTTGGCGATTATGACGCAAGAAAATATCCACCATTTGCCGGTACTTAATGACGCTGACCAGCCGATAGGAATGATCACCAATACCGACTTGATGCGGCAGCAGCGCAGTGAACCTATCATGCTGATCAGTGCGCTGAACAAAGCGGCGAGTAAAGCGCAGCTAGTGGCGGAGGCGGCGCATATTCCGGCCTACATGCAGACGTTTGCTGCGCGCGTGCATGACACCACCATGGTGGGACGGCTGCTGGCGTCGTTAACCGATAGTATGACGCGTAAATTAATCAGTTTGTATGAACACGAACATGGGGTTGCGCCGGGGCCCTATTGCTGGATAGCGTTTGGCTCGCAAGGGCGTGAAGACCAGGTGCTGAGTTCCGATCAAGATAATGGTTTATTGCTGGGTAACGGGCTTAACGACAATCAGTTGGATTGGTTTAAAGGGTTGGGCGAATACGTGAGTGGCGGTTTGCATGAATGCGGTATTCCGCTGTGTCCGGGCGATATTATGGCCTCGAATGTGGATTGTCGACGCACCTTGGATGGCTGGCTGGAGCGTTTTAAAAGCTGGACGGAAAGCCCGACGCCGAAGGCGTTGATGTATTGCCAAATCTTCTTCGATTCGCGGCTAGTTTACGGCAATAAGCGGCTATACCAACGCTATCGTGAGCAAGTTGCACGGCTGGCCCAAAAGGACTTTTTCTTAGGTAATTTGGCACGTTTACAGGTGAGTGTGCAGGTGCCGTTAGGCTTGTTTAATAGGTTTCGTGGTACCGAGAGTGGTAAAGACTCGGATCTGATCAATATCAAGCGTTACGGCATTGCTTTGATTAACGATATTGTGCGCATTTATTCCTTGCAAGCAGGAATTATGGTGCCGCAAACCTTGGCTCGCTTAGAGGCATTGAGAGGCAGTAAGTTACTCAATAATAAAGATAACCAGTCGTTGGCAGAAGCTTGGCAATTTTTAACTGAGCTACGGCTACAGCACCAATTGCAGACGTGGGGCAGTGACCAGCCTAAAAACGCGTTAGACCCTGATGAGCTCAGTACCTTAACGCGACGCCAATTAAAGACCGCCTTTCGAATTATTAAAGAATGCCAGCAAGGGGTTGGCTTGAAGTTTGGACGGATTGGTTGATGGCGGCTCATTCTACCCCTCCCTTATCTAAGCCTGCTGGTGGGTTCGGCTTAGTTGCCAAACTCGCGGCTTGGTGGCAACGGCGGCAAGCTTTAGCTCAGCCGTGGACAGCGCAGCGCTATGTGGCACTAGATCTAGAAACCAGTGGTTTGGATGCGCGCCACGATAACATTATTGCGGTGGCTTGGGTGGAGCTCACGCCACCTTTGCTTGATTACCAAAGTGCCCGTTATTACACCGTGGCAACGGCACAAACTGAACTGAATCAGTCGCCGGTGGTACATGGTTTAGTGAGCCGCGACTTACAACAAGTGACGCCTTTGGCTGAGGTGCTCAAGGAACTAGAACAGGTGCTCGATGGTGCGGTTTTGGTCTGTCATCATGTGCAACTGGATTGGGCTTTTTTAAAACAAGCGGGTAAAGCGCATCAAGTGCGGTTCAAGCCATTGCTACGATTTGATACCTTGACCTTTGAGGGGCAAAGATTAAAGAATTCTCAACATCATATTCAGCGAGGTAGCTTAACCTTAAGTGCTTGTCGCAGCCGTTATGGCTTACCGCAATATGATGCCCATCATGCGCTCAGCGACGCCATTGCTTGTGGTGAATTGATGTTGGCCCAACTGTATAAATACGCGGGCGCTCAAGTAGTTAGGTTACCGCGCAGTTGATTTTGTAGGGCCGTTGGACGCGGTTCAGCGCAACCGAGTAGACCTCTCAGCTGTGAATTTCAGATTTATCTTAAAAACAAATTATCGAAAAGTTTACAAGTCTGTGCAAAAAAACAGGTAAAAACCTTGTTGCAAAACTATTGTAAAAAGCATTTAACTGTGGTTGTATTAGCAACGGAACTCAGAAGACATGCGTAGATGCATCTCTTACTGGAAGCCACTATTAAGGCTTACGACTAATAACTTTTACAAAAGTTCCGTATCAGCCAAATCAACAATAAAAAAATCAGGGAGACTTACATGGCTAAGCAGTCATTTTTGTCAAATTCTATCCGCGCCATCATGATGGCAGGGTTTGGTTCTGCACTATTAGCTGGCGCACCGGCTATGGCGCAAGACCAAAGCAATGAAAGCGAAGACGGCGAACAAGCGAAAGCTGCCGAAAAAATTCAAGTAACCGGTTCTCGTATCCGTACTGACGGTTTGGACAGCCCAACTCCGGTTGAGATCATCACTACTGAAATTGCTACCGATCAAGGTTTGAACACCCTAGGTGAATTGTTGCGTACGTCAACAGTTGCCTCTGGTTCTGACCAGTTGATTTCTGCATACTCTGTTGGTTTTGTAACCAACGGTGGTAGCGGCGCTGAATCAATCTCTATGCGTGGTCTCGGTGCTGGTCGTACTCTCGTTCTCTTGAACGGCCGTCGTGCCGGCCCAGCTGGTACCCGTGGCGCAGTTTCTGCGTTCGACATGAACGCATTACCAATCAGCATCATCGAGCGTGTTGAAATCTTGAAAGATGGCGCATCATCTTTGTACGGTTCTGACGCGGTTGCTGGTGTAATCAACATCATCACCAAAAAAGGTGAAGGCGGCGAAGTTAACTTCTCTGGCTCAGCTCCTTTTGAAGGTGGCGGCGAAACTTATCGTTTAAACGCTACATACGGTGACTCTTTTGACCGTGGTTCATGGCGTGTGGTTGCTGACCGCAACGTCAACACGGGTTTGAAGCGTGGCGACCGTGATTATTTCGCGTGTGCAACTCGCTACCTTTTCAACGATATCGAAACGGGTGAGCGCGCTGATCCAATCGATCCACGTACTGGTGAGTACCACTGTAGTGAATCAGGTCCAGGTATCTTCAACTATCAAGTCGTTAATGGTCGTTTAGCATCTGATGGTCGTATTCAATACGATTATTTTAATGATGGTTTCGCTAACATTGCTGACGAGAACCCGCGTGTCACTGCAGCTCCAGATGGTTGGTATTGGGCTGGTTATGATGCTGCATCTGACGGTTTATTGGACGGTGGTAACCACCCATTCCGTTTGAACCAAACGATGATCCCTGAAACGACTGTAAACTCAGTTTATTTCCAAGGTGATTATGACCTTACCGATACAACTTCTATGTACGGTGAGTTGTTGTACAGCCAGCGTAAAACTGAATCACGTAATACGCGTCAGTTCTGGACTCGTGAAATCGGTCAATTCCCAGTTTCGTCTGGTTTAGCACCTGGTTTCGAGGGTGACAACTATGTCATGCCAGTACACTATACTGATCACTTCGGTAACGAAACGACTATCGACTATGCTCGCGCAGTCGTTGGTTTCGAAGGTTCGATTGGTTTCTGGAACTGGGATGTGTCATACCAGCGTTCGCATAACAAAGGCGAATACAAAACTGACATCATCTTCTTCGATTCAATGATCATGGCTCAAGAAACATTGCTTGGCGTTCCATGTGAAGGTCGTGTGACTGAAATTTCGGGCAAAGCTTGTGTGAACTACGACTGGTTCGATCCACAAAACGTTTGGGGTAACCAAAGCGCTGAAGCTCGTGAATTCTTGTTCGGTCAAGACGTTGGTGAAACAACCTATACACAAGATACGATTGATGCTTACATCACTGGTGACTTGTTCGAAATGCCAGCTGGTCCAGTTGGTACTGCGGTAGGTGTGTACTGGCAACGTGACGAAATCGAAGACGTACCAGGTGAAAACACGTTACAAGGTAACTCATGGGGCTTAACTGGCGCTGGTATCACTGCAGGTGAAGCGAAAACTACTGCTGCATATGCAGAATTCCAAGTTCCATTGTTACGTGACTTGCCATTTGTTGAGAGCTTAGACTTAACAACTTCTGGCCGTTGGACTGACGTAGATATCTACGGTAGCGACACGACCTTCAAGGTAAGCGCTAACTGGGAAATCGGTGCCGGCTTCCGTGTACGTGCATCACGTGGTAGTTCGTTCCGTGCTCCAGCTCTGTACGAATTGTTCCTTGAAAATCAAACTGGTTTCTTGGGTCAAACATCAGATCCATGTTTGAACTGGGTTGAGTCAACTAACCCGTTGGTACGTGCGAACTGTGCGGCTGATGGCGTTCCTGAAGACTACACAGCGGCAATTCGTGGTTCGATGACCTCAATTACCGGCGGTGGCGCAGGTCAGTTGCAAGCTGAAACCTCGATTTCTGAAGGTATTGGTTTAGTCTACTCATCTGAAGATGGCGGTTTTGCTGCGTCAATTGACTACTATGATGTTGAAATCAGCGATCAGATTTCAAGCGTCACTGGTGGTGCAGTATTGAGCCAGTGTTACACGTCGAATGACTTTGCGAACGAACCATTCTGTGATCAATTCACTCGTGCCGACGGTACAGATGGTGATTACGGTATCGTAGAAGTTCGTGGTGGTTACTTGAACACTGCGAAGCAAATCGTTCGCGGTGTTGATATTGTGATTACCTATCAAGAGTCGTTTGACTTCGGTGATTTACGTATCAAATTAGACCACACCAACCAGATCGAGCGTTCATTCCAACAGTTCGTTACTGATACGCCAGAGCAGTACATTGGTTATATCGGTAACCCACGTAACGTAGGTACGTTAAATACTACCTTCAGCCGTGACGACTGGAGCTTTAACTGGAACATGAGCTACTATGATGCTACTTCTGACTACCGCGGCTTAGGTACTAGCTCAACCACCTATCGTGGTGAGTCTGTGCGTTTCGTAGCTGAAACTCCAACTTACGTGTTACACACTTTGTCAGCGAACACTACGTTCAATGACAATATTGATGTAACTATCGGTGTGAGTAATATCTTTGATAAGCAACCACCTAAGGTGAGCCCAGCAGCGGCATACACCTCTGGTAACGCACCATTGTTCGCATCACAGCTCGACTACTTAGGTCGTCGCGCGTTCTTCAACATCTCTTACCAGTTCTAATTGGTAGGTTCGTTGAAACGAACAAGCAAGATGAATGATAAAAGCCCCACTTAGGTGGGGCTTTTTTATTTACTTTGTTTTACAATTAACGATAGTATTATTAACAATTATAAAGACAGACACTCTCTACAGAACACGAGGCAAATATGAAGTATTCTTCATTGGTGATGGGGTTAGCAGCATTAGCTGTACCCATGTTAACGAATGGCGCTGAGGTGAAAACCGAGCTGCTAGAAAGCTATGCGAAACATTCGCAATACTTGGATGTAAAAATCTCCCCCCGCGGTGACTATTTAGCAGCAACATCGCGTAATGAAGAAGGCTCGGTGTTACTAACCGTCTTAGATATTAACGAGAGCAAGATTCTATCTATCACCCAAGGCAATGGGCGTGAATCAGTATCGTCGTTTCAGTGGGCGAATAACGAGCGTCTAATCATGACCATGGCGCGCGAGATTGGCTCTTTGGATGCACCGGTACCTACGGGTGAAATCTTTGCCATGAATGCTGATGGCTCGAACCAAGTGATTCTAACTGGCCCACGTTCAAGCGATGGCAACTACGAGTTTGCACAAGTGGTAGATTATTTACCGGAAGATCCTGAAGCTATCATGATCTACACCCGCTCGTTTTTCTCCAAAGAACCCTATTTAGATCTTTATACCATGAAGGTTACTTCTGGGCGTAAGCGTTCAGAAGGGCGCGTCCCGCTGCGTGCCTATGCGAGCACTAACGTGCAGGTAGTACTAGATAGCGATGGGGTGTCGCGGATGGTGTTAGGGATCGACCCTAACGAGAAAAACAAGACGGTGATCCTAGGGCGTGACGGCGCCAACAAAGACTGGTACGAAGTTGACAGTTATTACGAAACCGATGGCGGTTTTATGCCCTTACTGATGTTGCCAGGTACCGACCAAGTGTTAGGTCTGAGTGATAGCCAATCGGATACTCGCTCGTTGAGTGTGTTGGATTTAAGCACCAAACAAGAAACCGTGATGGCTGAGCATCCAAATACCGATTTGATGCCGATCATGAGTGTGAAGAATGGTCGTGCCAACGAAGTGATTGGTGCTGCCTTTGAATACAATGGTATTGATACCTTCTTTTTTGACGATGTTGAAGATAAAGATTACGCCCGCTTGGTGCAAAGCTTGATCGCTACTTTCCCAGGTCAGTCGGTGGGCATTAACTCGTCAACGCGTGATAATCGTAAATTGATTGTGCGGGTAGAGTCAGTGAATGCTCCTGCAAAGTTTTATTTGTTCGACCGCGATAAGCGTGCGCTTACGCCGATTGCTGCGGCTAAACCTTGGTTGGATGGACATACGATTCCAACGACGCAAACTATTGTCTATAAAAGCCGTGACGGATTAGATATTCATGCTCTACTAACCTTGCCTAACGGTAAAGAAGCCAAAGATTTGCCGTTGATCTTATTACCACATGGCGGCCCGCATGGTATTCGCGACAGCATGGGCAGCATGGACTCTGATGCTAAAGTGCTAGCAGAACATGGTTATGCGGTATTACAGCCTAACTTCCGTGGCTCAGGTGGGTTCGGTCGGAAATTTATGGAGCTTGGTTATAAGAACTGGGGCACCACCATGATTAACGACATGACCGATGGGGTGATGCACTTAGTGAAAGAGAAAATAGCCGACCCAGACCGTGTCTGCGTGTATGGCGCCTCTTATGGTGGTTATGCTGCGGTACAAAGTGGTATTCGTGAGCCAGACCTGTATAAGTGTATTGTGGGCTTTGTTGGGGTGTATGACTTAAACCTGATGTACGAACAGGGCGATATTTCTGAAGCTCAAGCGGGCCGTAACTATTTAGATCAAGTACTACCTAGTGATAGCGAAGGCCGTACTGAGCAATCACCGATTGATAACGTGGATAAGCTCAAAGCGCCGGTGTTCATTATTCAAGGTGGTGCCGACATCCGGGTGCCAGAAGAGCATGCCTTCCGCTTGCGTGATGCCTTGAAAGAGCGTGAGCATCCGTACGAGTGGTTGTATAAGAAAGGTGAAGGCCACGGATTCTACAAACCAGAAAATAACGTTGAGCGCTGGCAGAAGATGCTTGCCTTCTTCGAAGAGCACATTGGCGACTAATTAAACGTTCGCGATAGAGAAAAAGCCCCACTGTTTTGCAGAGGGGCTTTTTTTAGGCTTAAAAGCAAGGCCTTAACCATGTTAAATGAATGCAAAATTAGTTAAGTGAGAGCCGAAATAACACGAATATGACGATAAACTGCATGTTTATATCGGTGATTAGACACAGTGCGGTGAAAATAAGATCACTTTTGTTATAGTTATTTGCGATAGAACGCTTGCTCACATCGATTATTTTCATTAGTATCAGGTTGACCCTAATCAAAAAAACAACGATTTCACGGGGTTTTTTCTGATCTGGGTCAGACTTGGTTCGCGCGCTGCTGTGCGTGTTGAGCTATAGCAAAAAAATCACTTAAAAGTGGTCCAGGGAGAATAATTATGTATACCAATAGCAAAGTTGCTAAGTCTATCCGCTTAGCTCTGATGTTTGGTGGTGCTTCATTAGCATTATCAGGCACAGCTGCAGCACAAGACACGTCTGAAGACGAAGCCGGTGCTGAAGCCCAAGAACGCATTTCTGTAACAGGTTCACGCATCAAGCGTACCGACCTTGAAACCGCAAGCCCTATCTCAGTATTTACTGCTGCCGACCTTGAAGCCTCAGGTTACGCTACGCTAGAAAAATTCGTACACTCGTTGCCATCAGTGAACGGTGCTGCGCAAGGTTCGAACGTAAACAACGGTAGTAACGGTAGCGCCACGGTATCTTTGCGTGGTTTAGGTTCTGGCCGTACCTTGTTGTTGGTGAACGGTCGTCGTACTGCATTCAGCGACATGAACTCTATCCCAATGGCGTACGTTGAGCGCGTTGAAGTGCTACGTGACGGCGCATCTACCGCATACGGTTCTGATGCAATTGCCGGGGTTATCAACTTTATCACCAAGCGCGACTTTGAAGGTGCTGAGTTTGTTGCTCAATATGACCTAACTGGCGAAGGCGACGGTGAGACCACGCGTTTAGCAGCTACCGTAGGTACCTCTAGCGACCGTGGTAACGTAGTATTATCACTAGAGTACACCAACCGTAACGAAATCTGGCAGGGCGATCGTGACTTCTCTGAATGTCCATTGTTCGATGACGGCAAAGGTGGTGTTTACTGTGGTGGTTCTGGTACTACTGCGATGGGTACTTGGACAACCGTATCTAATTCTTACAAAGGTTACGTAGTTGACCCAACCACAGGTGCACTGCGTCCATTTAACAATGCTACCGATGGCTTTAACTACGCTGCAGTAAGCTACATGGTTACGCCAATGGAAGTATTCAGCATCAACGGTGCTGCCACTTATGAATTAACACCAAGCACGACTGCGTTTATCGAAGGTGGTTTCACTAACCGTCAATCAGACCAGTTGATGGGTGCTGAGGGTACTTTCTGGGGCCAATTCGTTCCAGCAACTAACCCGTACAACCCAGTAGGTGAAGACCTTTATATCAACCGTCGTTTAGAAGAGTCTGGTGGCCGAGCGTTCACGCAAGACATGAACGATTATCGTATGGTTGCTGGTTTTGAAGGTTACCTAGACAATGGTTGGACGTGGGATGTGTCTTATAACTACACCCGCTTTGTTGATACCCGTGTTGACTACGGTCGTGCCAACGCAAATCGCTTCTTGAACTTAACTGACCCAGACTTGTGTGCTGATGATGCAGCTTGCCCTGGTGTGTGGAACCCATTTGCACCAGGTACCTTGACCCAGGCGATGATGGATTACGCGTTCTTACCTAACTCTCCGGTAGTACGTGGCCAAACCAAACAGTTCTTGGCTAACATCTCTGGTGACTTGATGGGTATTGGTTTGCCAGCAGGCGATATCGCTTGGGCAGCCGGTGTTGAGAAACGTTGGGAAGACTATTTGTATCAACCAGATGGTGCTGCACTGATTGGTGAAATCTTCTCAGTAGCTGGTGAGAAAACTGAAGGTCAGTACGATGTAACTGAAGCTTACCTTGAGCTTGACGTACCACTATTGGCAGATCTGCCAGGGGTTGAAGATTTGAGCTTGTCTGCAGCAGTACGTAGCTCAAACTACAGCTTCTTGGATTCAACCACGAACACCAAATTTGGTTTAGAGTACAAGCCGTTTGAAGGTTTGTTGGTTCGTGCGACTCGTGCTGATGGTTTCCGTGCGCCAAGTATTAGCGAGTTATTCTCACCACAGCAAGAATCTAACTTAGCGTACAACGAGCCATGTAATGATTGGGGTACTAAAACCAACCAAGCGTTACGTGATAACTGTGCCGCTGAAGGCTTACCACAAGACTTTGAATTAGCATCTAACCAGTCTGCATCATTGGTTGGTGGTAACCCAGATCTTGAGCCAGAAGAATCAGAAAGCTTAACCGTAGGTTTTGTTTACACGCCTGAGTTCATTGAGAACTTCAGCTTGGCCGTTGACTACTTCGATATCAAAATTGATAACGGCGTAGGTAAAATCGACACCAACACCATCGTGAATGGCTGTTATACCAGTGTTGATTTCAGCAGCCCATTGTGTGACTTGATCTTGGGTGCCGCAGAGATGGGTCGTCCAGCTTACAGCTCAAACGCTCCAAATCGTGATATCTTAGGTGCCGTTTCTGGTATCGTGGCTAGCTTAGCGAACTTGTCTACTTTCGAAACTTCTGGTTACGACTTTGACGCAAACTGGTCAACCGATCTTGCTTCAGGTTTGTTGAAGTTACGTTTAGACGGTACTTACTTGAAAGACTATAGCTTTGTTTCTTCACCTGGTGCTGAGCCTACTCAGTATGCTGGCTACTATGCGGCAGACCAGTGGGAAGACAGCATCGCTGCATTCTCTAAAGTTCGTGCAAACTTCACTGCTACTTACGATATGGACAATGTGTCAGTATCTTGGGCAGCACGTTACATGCAAGGTACCGATGACTTAAGTGGCGAGCCTACTTACACCAGTACTTATGCAGGTAGTGCGGTTTACCACGACTTGCAGGCGAGCTACGTGATGAACGAAACCACCACCATCAGTGGCGGTATTCGTAACATGTTCGACCGTCAGCCTCCATACACCACGAACAACCAAGACATGAACACCATTGCTTCTTCTTATGACTTGGCAGGTGCTTACTGGTACGTTCGTTTAGGTATGAAGTTCTAAGCGTTGACAGTTCCGATGAAAAAAGCCAGCATGAATTTGCTGGCTTTTTTATTGGTGGCTTTTTTTCGAGAGCCTAAGGAGAGCAGGTGAAGCGTTTCCAGCAACCGCAAGCAGTGCTGCAACAAGCACTGACACTGTATCAACAGCAGCAGTATCAAGCGGCGCTACCTTTGTTGCAGCAGCTTAGTCAACAGCTGCCTGAGCAGGCGTTGGTATGGCACGTGCAGGCCTTAACTCTGCGTAAGTTAGGACAGTTAACCGCTGCCGCACAAAGTTTTACGCAGGCTTTAAAGATAGCTCCTAAGCATCACGAAATTCTGAATAACTACGGTAATTTATTACGTCAACAGCAACGATATGAGCAAGCTCAGCAGCAATTTAGGTTGGCTTTACAAGCTCAGCCCAACTTTTTTGAGGCGCGCTATAACCTTGGTTTAACCGCTTTGGCACAGCAGCAGTTAGATGATGCCTTGGCTGCCTTTTTGACAGTGCTTAAACAGCAACCGCAGCATACGCAAGCGCGCTTAGCTGCAGCGGAAGCTTACCGCTTACAAGGGCGGGCGCAGCAAGCGCTGGAGCTCTTGCAACAGAGCTTCCATGCTCAATCGGTGGCATTTTTACGCCAACGCGCGCTTGCGTTTTTTGCCTTAGATGAAGTCGACTTAGCCTATGCCGATATGCGGGCTGCACTTGCTTTGCAACCACGTCAGTTGGCGCTGCACGAAACTTTTTCAGACATGCGCTGGTTGCAGCAAGATAGCGATTGGCTGGGTAGCTATTACGAGCAATTAGCTGCTCATAACGACTGGCATGATCTACGTCTTGGGTTAACTCATCGGTTAATCAAAGCTGAGCAATTTGAGCTGGCGGAGCAGACCTTACAGCCCTTGTTGCAATTAGACTCGGTGCCAGCGTCGGTATGGTTATTGCAAGGGCATTTAAAACGTATGCAAGGGCAACTGGCCCGTGCAGAAGATTATCTGCAGCGAGCCTTAAGCTTGCAACCGGAGCAGCAAGAAGCACTGTACGAGATGTTTGTGACTCAACTCGGGCAGCAAAACTATGTAGAGTGCTTGCAGCTGTCGCAAAAGTTGGTGACGTTAGCACCTGGGCATCAGGGCTGGTGGGCGATGCGTGCTACGGCGTTGAAAGCTAGTGGCGATTGGCAGGGCTATCAGCGTTTGTACGATTTCGGACGTTTCGTGCGCCCGTTTGCGTTAACTACCGCCGCAGACGGCGGGTTGTCTGATTTTAATCAAGGCTTGCTGGCTAAACTGGAGCGCCTGCATACGCAAAAACAACATCCGTTGCAGCAGTCGCTACGCAGTGGTACTCAAACCGACGGCCAGTTATTTCTTAATCAAGATGAAGATATTCAAGCGCTGAAGCAACAGATTTCAGCCGCGGTAACACAGTATATTGCCGAGCTACCCGATGACCCAGAGCATCCGTTTCTAAAGCGCAAAAGTGGCCGCTTTAAGTACACTGGCGCCTGGAGTGTGCGGCTGAATTGTTCAGGCTTTCATCGTAATCATTATCATAGCGAAGGCTGGATCAGTGGCTGCTTCTATGTGTCGATTCCCAAGGCGGTAAACCATGACGGCCATGGCTGGATCAAGTTTGGCCAAGCGCAGTTGGATCCGACCTACATGGATGAACCTGACTATATTGTTAAACCACAAGCTGGCGTAGTGGTCTTGTTTCCGTCGATGATGTGGCATGGAACCGTGCCTTTTGCTGACGATGAATACCGCGTGACTGTGGCTTTTGATTTGGTGCCAGAGGAGTAACGATAAACATGTATTGGGGTGCTTTTAGTAAAGAACAGGAGCAGGGCGGCAGATTAAAACGCCATCCGCAAGCCGTTGAAATGCCCAAAGGCGAGATGTTTTTAGCGGCCATCACACAGATAGTGCGGGCCGAATACGGCTTTGTGAAAGCAGTAGACGAAGGTACAGCACAGGATGCCAAGGGGCAGCCGTTACCTTTGTTTACTTACCCTGCTATTGAATACTTGCAACAGTTTGATTATCGTCAGAAGCGAGTGTTTGAGTTTGGCGCCGGCGGCTCTACTAAGTTTTGGATGCAGCGGGCGCAGCAGGTGATGAGCGTCGAGAATAATGCCCAGTGGGTGCAAAAATTAAAGCCTGAACTCGCTGATAATGTGACCTTGCTGCATGTTGAGGGGGATGATTTTCCGTGGACCATTGAGCAGTACCAGCATGGTTTTGATGTGATTATTGTGGACAGCGCCGGTTACCGTTATGACTGTGCTAGTGCCGCCATAGGTAAGCTGAACCAAGGTGGTATGATCATTTTGGATAATGCTGATTGGCACCCTAATACGGCCAAGTTTTTACGCGAACAAGGCTTAATCGAAGTGGATTTTACGGGCTTTAAGCCGGGCGAATGCCACAGCTCGACCACGTCTGTGTTCCTTCATCGTGATTTTAATTTTACCAGTTTAGCTGCGACCCAACCTAGTTTTGGCATGGGCGCTAAATGGATTCATTCTGAGGCCTGGGATAAACCTTACGCACGCCGGCAGAAATAACTTTAAGAATTAGGTACCCTCATGACAAATGCAGTAACCACAGCAGAACTCCAACAACAACTAGTAACAGCTAGCGAACAAGGCGATTTACTGCAAGCGATTGGCTTGCTAGAGCGACTGATCCAAGCGGAGCCGAAGCAAGTTGGTTATCATGAACAACTGGGGCAAGCACTTCGCCAGTATTGTGATAGCGAAGCCAAGCAGCAGCAACTAACGGGCTTAGTAGAACAACAGCCTTATGCTTTTACTACGCGCTTGCTAGTGGCGCGCTTTGCTGAAATGCTAGGACAGCCTGAAGCTGCATTTTTGCATTACAGCCAAGCCATTAATACGGCGCAGAGTCTTGGCTTTTGGCTCAATGATGCATCTACTGCGCCTTGGTGCCGACCGTTTGTGCAGCATGCGTTGAAAGTAAGTGCGCAGCAACGAATCGCCCAAGGCCAGCAATGGATTAGCGAACTACAACGAGACTACGAGCAGCAAGATCTGGCGCGAGTGATTAAAGCCGTGCGCATGCATACGGGTGAAATCGCAGTTGAACATCATGATAAGCGCCAGTTACCCAGCTATTTTTACGTACCGGATTTACCCGTAGCACCGCAATTTCCGCGCGAGGCGATGCCTTTTATTGATGAGTACGAAGCTGCCGCTGCCGGCATTCAGGCTGATCTGCATCGGGTATTAGAGACCCAAGCTGAGTTCCCGCGTTTTCAGTATCAAGGTGGCGAAGAACAGTTAACCGAAGGTGGTAGCTGGGATGCGTTCTTCTTTTATCGACATGGCAACGCCTTTACTGAAAACCTAGCCCAATGCCCAACCACGGCATCGGTGCTAGATAGCTTACCCTTGTGTCGCATCCCCCAGCACTCGCCCGAAGTCTGTTTTTCTATTCTACGCCCCGGAGCTCATATTTTACCCCATCGTGGCGTCACCAACCTGCGCTCGGTATTGCATTTGGGCTTAGATATTCCCACGGACTGCGCGTTGCATCTACCGGATATCACCGAGATACATTGGGACGAAGGCAAAGCCTTTGCGTTTGATGATACCTATTTGCATGAAGCATGGAATCGCAGCGACCGCACTCGAATTGTGTTGCTGGCAGATATCTGGAACCCGTACCTGACTGAGGTTGAGCGAGCTGCACTTACAGACGTGATGGTTAAGCTAGGAGAATTTAACCGTGCCGTGAAAGCTGTGGCCTAAACGCCGGCCTAAGCAGTGGAGACGATACAAAGGTTGGCGTTCCCGGCAGGATTTGAACCTGCGACCTGCCCCTTAGGAGGGGGCTGCTCTATCCAGCTGAGCTACGGGAACGCAGCCACAAAAAAACCGGCAGAAGCCGGCTTTTTCGTAACACGAAGTTAATCACACACCATGCAAGCAGATGCTTACAGTGCGTTGATTTTCGCGCTTAAACGGCTCTTATGACGAGCAGCTTTGTTCTTACCGATCAAACCTTTGGTCGCATAACGATCCAATACCGGTTGAAGGCCAGTAAATGCCTGCTGAGCAGCCGCTTTGTCGCCCGCTTCAATAGCAGCAATTACTTTTTTCAATTGGGTACGCATCATAGAGCGACGGCTCGCGTTGTGGCGACGGTTTTTTTCTGCTTGAACCGCACGCTTTTTAGCAGACTTAATGTTAGCCAAGGTGAACTCCTAAAATTCGTTATCAAAATGCATTGGTGTAATAGGGCGGGGAATATGCCTGTTTTTAGACCTAAAGTCAAGTGTGGAATTCGTTATTCGTTATTCGTGCGCTGCGCTGTTCGTACGTTACACTGTTCGTGAAAACATTAAACAAGGAGTGTTGACTGTGGCTAAAGAATTAATTGTTACAAAGGTTGCGATAGAGCTGTGTTGTGAGATTTACAGCATAACGAGATGTTTTCCGAAGGACGAAAAGTATGGATTAAAAAGCCAGATGCAAAGATGTGCGGTGAGCATTCCAAGTAATATAGAAGAAGGAGCGCACAGAGGAAGTAGCAAAGACTTCTTACGTTTTCTGTTTATTGCTAGAGGTTCACTTGCTGAACTTAAGACGCAGTTAAGGATTGCTGTGCGACTTGGTTATATTAGATCAGACGAAAATGAATTATTATCACGTACATACCAATTATTAAATGCGTTAATTAACACGTTGAAGCTTCGAATAGCGGAGCGGACGAACAGCGCAGCGCACGAATAACGAATAACGAATAACGAAGTTGAGGTTACATTGTCTAAATCCCTTGCTAAATCTGGTTTAATCGTTAGCTTCATGACCCTTATTTCGCGGGTGCTGGGGCTGGCGCGTGACGTGGTGATTGCGAACTTGATGGGCGCGGGTGCGGCGGCGGATGTGTTCTTTTTTGCCAACAAGATTCCGAACTTTTTGCGGCGGTTGTTTGCGGAGGGGGCGTTTGCGCAGGCGTTTGTGCCGGTGTTAACAGAATATAAGCAGGGCAAGACGCTGGATGAGCAGCGGTTGTTGATTGCGCGGGTGGCGGGCACGCTGGGTACCTTGGTGACGATGGTTACTTTGGTGGGGGTGGTGCTGTCGCCGGTGGTTGCTGCGTTGTTTGGTACGGGCTGGTTTATCGATTGGTACCACGATGGGCCACAGGGGCATAAGTTTGTGCTGGCGGCGGATTTGTTGCGGATCACTTTTCCGTATTTGTGGTTCATTACTTTTACGGCGCTGGCTGGGGCTATTTTAAATACCATTGGCAAGTTTGCGGTGGCAGCGTTTACGCCGGTGTTTTTGAATATTGCGATTATTGTATTCGCGATCTGGTTGGGGCCGCAGTTAGAGCAGCCGGAATATGCGTTGGCGTGGGGTGTGTTTGTTGGTGGGGCGGTGCAGTTTTTGTTTCAGCTGCCGTTTTTGCGCCGTGCGGGATTGTTGGTGCGGCCGCGCTGGGGCTGGCGTGATCCTGGGGTGACCAAAATTCGGACCTTGATGATACCAGCGTTGTTTGGGGTGTCGGTGAGCCAGATTAATTTGCTGTTGGATACTTTCATTGCTTCGTTTTTGATGAGTGGGTCGATTAGCTGGCTGTATTATTCGGACCGTTTGTTGGAGTTTCCGCTGGGGTTGTTTGGGATTGCGATTGCGACCGTGATTTTGCCGGCGTTGAGTTCGCGGCATGTGGATAAATCGGCGGCGGAGTTTAGTCGCACCTTGGATTGGGGTATTCGGACGGTGGTGTTGCTGGGTTTGCCGGCGATGGCGGGGCTGATCGTGTTGGCCGAGCCGATGCTGATGGTGCTGTTTATGCGCGGTGAGTTTACGCCTGAGGATGCGCGGCTGGCTTCTTACAGTTTGTTTGCCTACGGTTCTGGTTTGTTGAGTTTTATGTTGGTGAAGGTGTTGGCGACGGGATTTTATTCGCGCCAGGATACCAAGCGTCCGGTTAAGTACGGGATCATCGCCATGGTGACTAACATGGTGTTCAATTTGGTGTTTGCGATTCCGTTTGGTTATGTGGGGTTGGCCATTGCCACCTCGTTATCGGCGGCAGTGAATGCGGGTTTGTTGGGCTATAATCTGTGGCGCGATGGGGTGCTGAAGCGTTATCCCGGTACTTTGACGTATTTCCTGAAAGTGGCGCTGGCCGTGGCGGCGATGGTGGCGGTAGTGTTGTACTTGGCGCCGCAGCGGGATTGGTGGTTGACGGTAGAATTTATGGATAGGGTGTGGCAGTTGGCGGTATTAATTGGCGCTGGTGCAGGCACTTATGTATTGATGTTGTTGCTGTTAGGCGTAGCTAAAGGGCGTAAGCTGTTAGCGAAGGGCCGGTAGCATCATTCACGTAGGATAATTGGAGCCGGCGCTAAGTGGTTTAGCTGGTGTGGTTTGACCCTTGCTGCTGTAACAGGATGTTTTCATGAAAATGTATTCTCTTCTTATGCTGCTACCCCTGCTATTTAGTATGGCGGTTAGCCCGTCTGCTAGCGCTGCTGACGATGCTGTGGCGAGCGCAGATCAGCCGCAGTTGCCGGAGCATTCGCGGCTAGTCAGCACTACTGCAGGGCAGTTTCATGTACGGGCGATGGGGCTGGAGAACAGTGGCCCAGCGGTGGTTTTGTTAGCGGGGCCAAATCATAACTATCACAGTGATAGTGCGTGGTTCGCAGCCTTGCAGCCGTTGTTGGCGCAGCAGTATCGAGTGTATAGCGTTGACCGGCTTGGTAATGCCTTGAGTAGCTATAGCGAGGAGGTATCCTATCGTCGCTTTGCCGATGATTTGGCCTTGGTGCTACAGCAGTTGGGTGAAACCGAGTTGGCCGTGGTGGCGTTTGCCAGTGCCAGTATCAGTGCGCGTTGGTTTTATCAGTCCTATCAGCAGCAGTTTGCTATTCAAGCCATGCTGTACATCGACCCTGACATTCCGTTACCCCATTCGTTGAGTTTGTATCAGGGCTATCCTGCTGACTGGTATGAGGCGAATCTGGATAAGTTACTACCGCATTTGGCGGCGGGCAATTGGACCGCGAGAACGCAGGAAAAACTTGAGGCTGAGCATCAACATGTGCGCGAGCTCGTAGCGCAAGATTCGAGTGTGATGGATTGGAGCTACTTTGAACAGATCATGCAGTTGCGCTTGCTGGTACCGCAGCAACAAACGCGGGCGCGTGAGATAGCGGCCTACCGTGCGGACCTAGAAAGTTATGCCTCGCTAGCCATGATTACTAAGATACCTGTGAGTGTTATCGACAGTGATTTCGAACAACAGGAGATTGCAGCTGCAGCGGATGACGCCGAGCTGGTGGCAGCCCTGCAACAGTGGCAGCGCGAAGGCAGTGCTTGGAGTGCTGAGCAGGCCAAGATTTCTGGCGGGCAGTATATTCCGTTGCCTGATAGTGACCATTTGGTGCCGCTACAGCACCCACAGGTTGTCGAAAAAGCCCTAACTAAGTTGCTCAACGCCGACGGCGATGATCATTAACTACACAGCAACATCTTGATGAGGTGCTTGAGCGATCAGCTACTCGAGCTGGTATTAATGAGTCTTTAGTGTCTGGTTAGCCTTTGGTGAGCCTGTTATAATCGCCGCTTTGTTAATCATTTACGTTAATCATTTACCGAATCACCAGTAACGATAGGCTCACTACGTTCTCATGCAGTTAATTCGCGGAATACATAACATTCGCTCTATCCACCGTGGGTGTGTGCTCACTATTGGTAATTTTGATGGGGTACACTTAGGCCATCAAGCGGTGCTGGCGCAAGTTAAACAACAGGCGCAAGAGCGCGGTGTTGCAGCCACCGTGATGACCTTTGAGCCACAACCGCAAGAATTGTTTCAGCCGGATAAAGCACCGGCGCGCTTGACCAACCTGCGCGAAAAACATCAAGCGTTGCGAGCCCAAGGGATTGATCGCCATATTGTGATTGAGTTTAATCGTAAGTTTGCTAATTTGCCGGCGGCTGATTTTATTGAGCAGGTGTTGGTGGCAAAACTCGGTGTGAAATTTTTAGTAGTGGGTGATGATTTTCGCTTTGGCCACGGGCGCACGGGTGATTTTGCGATGTTACAGCGGGCTGGCGCCGAATTTGGTTTTGCAGTGGTCGATACGCAAAGTTATCGGCAGCAGCAACAGCGAGTGAGCAGCACCGCCATTCGTCAAGCTCTCGCAGAAGGTGACTTTGCTGCAGCCGAGGCCATGTTAGGTCGCCCCTTTGCTTTCGCTGGACGGGTGGTGCATGGTGAAAAAAAAGGCCGGACGATAGGCTTTCCTACTGCTAATCTACAACTGAAGCGTTTACACTCTCCGTTACGAGGTGTTTTTGCAGTGCAGGTGCAAACCAATGATGGCAAAATGCATGCTGGCGTTGCTAATATTGGGCGTAGACCGACACTTAATGGCGAGCGGGTACAGCTTGAGGTGCACTTGTTTGATTTTACCGGCGACTTGTACGGGCAACAGTTGCAGGTGGTGCCGCGGCATTTTATCCGTGCTGAACAAAAGTTCGCTGACTTTGCTGCGTTGCAGCAACAAATAGAGCGTGATGCTCGCGCTGCGCGAGAGCTTCGGCCATGATTCGTCCGCTTCGCTGTTCGTCCGCGTTGCTGTTCGTGCTTCGTCCGCTTCGCTGTTCGAACAGTGCGAAGCACGGACGAATATCGAACAGTGAACGAAGTGAACGCACGAACAACGAATCACGAACAGTGCGAAGCACGCACGAATCACGAACAGTGAACGAAGTGAACGCACGAACAACGCATTTATAATTCAAAACTTGAAATAAGTCATGGGGCACAAAACACCCCGGAAAAAGGAACAGAAATAATGACCGACTATAAACACACGCTGAATCTGCCGGAAACTGAGTTTCCGATGCGCGGGAATTTGGCGCAGCGCGAGCCGCAGATGCTAGAGCAGTGGTATGCCGACGACTTGTACGGCAAGATTCGTGCCGCTAAAGCGGGTAAGCCGGTGTTTATTTTGCACGATGGCCCTCCGTATGCGAACGGCAGCATTCACATTGGTCATGCGGTTAATAAAATTTTGAAAGATATGATCGTGAAGGCGAAAACCCTTAGCGATTTTGACGCGCCTTATGTTCCTGGCTGGGATTGTCATGGCTTGCCGATTGAGCTGCAAGTAGAGAAAAAGTATGGCAAGCCGGGTAAAAAATTGACCGTTGCTGAGTTTCGGCAGCATTGTCGCGACTATGCGTTAACGCAAGTAGATGGTCAGCGTGAAGATTTTAAACGTTTGGGTGTGTTTGGTGATTGGGATAATCCTTATCTAACCATGAACCCGCAACAAGAAGCGGATAGCATTCGGGCGTTGGGCAAGATCATTGCTAATGGTCATTTACAGCAGGGCTTTAAGCCAGTGCATTGGTGTACGGACTGTGGTTCAGCCTTGGCGGAGGCCGAAGTAGAGTATCAAGATAAGCGTTCACCAGCTATCGATGTAGGCTTTGCAGCGGTTGACCAAGCCCAGTTGGTAGCGGCCTTTGATCATCCGCAAGACCACGCCGGTGAAGGCGAAGTGCAGGTGGTGATTTGGACGACCACACCTTGGACTATTCCGGCCAACCGAGCCATTTCGTTGCATCCAAGTTTGGATTATAGCTTGGTGCAGGTTGAGGCTACGGCAGAGCGGCCGGCGCTGCGCTTGGTGTTGGCTGATGATTTGGTGACCAGTGCGATGGCGCGTTGGGGTATTGAGCATTACCACAAACTTGGCTTTGCCAAGGGCCAGGCGCTAGAAAATATGTTGGTGCAACATCCGTTATTTGCGGACGTGCAGGTGCCTTTAATTTTGGGTGAGCATGTCACCACTGAATCGGGTACGGGTTGTGTACACACGGCACCAGGCCATGGTGTGGATGACTTTATTGTTGGTCAGCGCTACGGCATTGAGGTGTATAACCCAGTGGGTGACAACGGCGTCTATAAAGATGACACACCGATGTTTGCTGGTCAGCACGTGATGAAAGCTAATGACAACATCGTTGAGGCGTTAAAAGAAGCCGGCAAGTTAGTTCACCATGAGGCCTATCAGCACTCGTACCCGCATTGCTGGCGGCACAAAACCCCGATCATTTTCCGTGCTACGCCACAGTGGTTTATCAGCATGGATAAGCAAGGGCTGCGCAGCACAGCGTTAGAGCAAATTAAACAAGTACGTTGGGTGCCAGAGTGGGGCCAAAGCCGTATTGAAAGTATGGTGGAAGGTCGTCCGGACTGGTGTATCTCGCGCCAACGCACTTGGGGTAACCCGATTGCGGTGTTTGTACGGCGTGACAACGATGAGTTGCATCCGCGTACACTGGAACTGATTGAAGAAGTCGCTAAGCGAGTAGAACAAACTGGTATCCAGGCTTGGTTTGATTTAGATGCAGCAGAGCTACTCGGTGACGAGGCAGCGGATTATCGCAAAGTAACCGATACCTTGGATGTATGGTTTGACTCGGGCGTAACGCACGAAGCCGTGCTGCAAAAAACACCGGGCTTACAGTGGCCAGCTGATTTGTATCTAGAGGGTTCGGATCAGCATCGTGGTTGGTTCCAGTCGTCGTTGTTAACGGGCGTGGCTATGTATCAACAAGCCCCTTATAAGCAAGTGCTGACCCATGGTTTTACCGTAGATGGACAAGGACGGAAAATGTCCAAGTCAATCGGTAACGTGGTAGCGCCGCAAGAGGTCATGAATAAGCTAGGTGGTGACATTCTGCGCTTGTGGGTAGCGGCAACGGATTATTCCGGTGAAATGACGGTATCTGATGAAATCTTGAAGCGTGCAGCCGATAGTTATCGACGCATTCGTAATACGGCACGTTTCTTGTTGGCGAACATCAATGAGTTTGAGCCAAGCCAACACGCGGTCGCAGCGGCTGAGATGGTTGCTATTGATAAATGGATTGTGGCGCGCGCGGTTAGTTTGCAAAATGAATTATTGGCCGCGTTAGACGATTATCAATTTCATGTGGTGGTGCAAAAGCTGATGCACTTCTGCTCGATTGAACTTGGTAGTTTCTACTTAGATGTGATTAAAGATCGCCAGTATACAGCGAAGCGCGACAGTGTAGCGCGTCGTTCATGTCAGACGGCCTTGTATCATATTGCCGAAATGCTGGTACGCTGGTTAGCACCGATTTGTAGCTTTACTGCCCAAGAAATTTGGGATGCCTTGCCGCGTCAATTAGCCGATGGCCAGGCTCGTCAGCACTATGTCTTTACCGAGAGTTGGTATCGGGCTGCTGAATCTATCACAGTGACTGCGGCAGATAACGAATTGTGGCAGACCGTGTTGGCGGTTCGTGATGAAGTGAACCGTACCCTTGAGCAAGCGCGTCGTGACGAGGTGATTGGTGGTTCGTTGCAAGCTGAAGTAACGGTTTATGCGGTAGCGGATATTGCCAGCCAGTTAGCAAGTTTAGGTGATGAGTTGCGATTTGCCTTTATTACCTCTGCGGTGACTGTCGAAACCGTGACCTCTGCCCCAGCGGGTGCAGCGGCTACTGATTTAGCAGGGGTGTGGGTGCAAGTAGCGAAGGCAGCAGCACAGAAGTGTGACCGTTGTTGGCACCACCGCCCTGAAGTGGGCACCATTGCGGCGCATCCAACCCTTTGTTCGCGCTGCGTAACTAACGTTGAAGGTGCAGGTGAGGAGCGTCATTTTGCCTAGTAAGCCGATAGATTTGCAAAAGCGTGCCAGTGGCTTACGCTTTTTGTGGTTAACCTTGCTACTTATTGTGCTGGATCAATTTACTAAGCAGTGGGTGATCCGGGTGTTTGATTTGTACGAAAGCATAGAGATAATGCCGTACTTAAATTTCACCTACGTGCGCAACATGGGTGCAGCTTTTAGTTTTTTGAGTGATCAAGGTGGTTGGCAGCGCTGGTTATTCACCGGCTTGGCTATTGCCGTGAGCTTGGTGTTATTGGTGTGGTTGCGCCGTAATCCGGTCGGGTTATGGCGGCAGAACCTCGCCTTTACGCTGATTTTAGCGGGCGCTATTGGCAATGTGATTGATCGCATCATTTATGGCTATGTTATCGATTTTATCGATGTTTATGTGAATGAGTGGCATTGGCCAGCATTTAACATTGCCGACATGGCCATTACTATTGGGGCTGTATTGATGTTGCTAGAAGCGTTTTTTGAACAGCGTCAAGAGCCCGCGGGGCAGGAGTCAAAATAATGATCAGTCGTCTCCCGATCGAACACGGTCGTGAAGTGATTATGCACTTTACCATTAAGTTGAGTGATAACTCAGTTGCCGATAGCACCAAGATGACCGGTAAACCGGCTAAGTTTCGGATGGGCGATGGTTCGTTAACCGAAAATTTTGAAGCCTGTTTGGTTGGGCTCAAAGCAGGCGATGAGCGTGAGTTTACGCTCGAGGCCAAAGATGCCTTTGGCGAACCTAATCGCGACAACTATTATCAAGTGGATACCACTAAGTTTGGCGCTGAGCGACCCGAAGTAGGAATGATTTTTACGTTCCCGCAACCCGACGGCACAGAGTTGCCTGGTATTGTGCGTAGTATCAATGACCAGTTTGTGACCATTGATTTTAATCATCCGTTGGCGGGCCAGCAGGTACGATTTGCGGTTGAGATTATTGAAGTGAATCCTTAAGAACCGTTCATCGTTAATCGTGCGCGCTTCGCGCTGTTCGTGCGCTGCGCTGTTCGAAGTATAATAACGAACAGTGAGCGTAGCGAACGGACGAATAGCGAAGCGGACGAATAACGAACAACGCACTTGGAGTTTAAAATGAATATTGTGCTGGCGAATCCGCGTGGGTTTTGTGCTGGGGTAGATCGAGCCATTACTATTGTAGAGCGCGCGTTGGAAATTTTTGAGCCGCCGATTTATGTGCGTCACGAAGTGGTGCACAACAAATACGTGGTGGACTCGTTGCGGGCTAGTGGCGCAGTGTTTGTGGATGAATTACATGAAGTGCCAGACAACAGCATTGTGATTTTCTCTGCGCATGGGGTCTCGCAGGCGGTACGCCAAGAAGCCAAAGACCGCGGCTTGCAGGTGTTTGATGCCACTTGTCCATTGGTCACCAAAGTGCATATGGAAGTAACGCGGGCGAGCCGTAAAGGCCATGAGTGTGTGTTGATAGGTCATGCTGGGCACCCAGAAGTAGAAGGCACCATGGGCCAATACAATAACGCCAAAGGCGGTATTTATTTGGTTGAGTCTGTTGCTGATGTGGCAACCCTTGAGGTGAAAAATCCACAGCAACTCCATTACATGAGTCAAACCACCTTATCGGTAGACGATACCGCTGATGTGATTGATGCGTTGCGGGCCAAGTTTCCGGATATTCAGGGGCCGCGTAAAGATGATATTTGCTATGCCACGCAGAACCGGCAAGATGCAGTGCGTGAGTTGGCTGCCGAAGTTGATTTGTTATTGGTGGTGGGCGCGCGCAATAGCTCCAACTCAAATCGCCTGCGCGAGCTGGCTGAGAAAATGGGCACAGTATCGCATTTGATTGACGATGCCAGCTGTATCGATAAGGGCTGGTTGGATGGCGTGCAGGCGGTTGGTGTGACTGCTGGCGCTTCGGCCCCCGAGGTGTTGGTGCGTGACGTGATCAAACAGCTACAAGCTTGGGGTGGCAATCAGGTTGAAGAACGCAGTGGCCGCGAAGAGAACATTACTTTTTCTATCCCTCCTGAATTACGTGTGGTTGAAGTAAACTAACAGCTTTGCCGCTAGCCTTGTGCTAGCGGCCCAAACTCCGTGGGGGAGGTGGCAAAGATGGGATCGGGCTTTAAAGAAGACCATTGCAACCAACCTAAAGCTTCCCACCAACGCCCTTAAACTTATCAACAAACGCCGAAATCTTCTGGAATACTGTTTGCTTCTTGGTACGGTATTCCGGGTTCAGCGGGCTTAGTTTTGGTAATGTTGAATTTAGCTCGGTGCCATTTTCACTGGCGTATTCGCGGCGTAAAGATGCGGCGATGTAGCGCTTGGCAGCATCGGCGTTGAGGTTCTCTGAACGAATGAGTTCTTCGGCTTCGCGATCACGTTCCGCTTGCGCAAACTTATAGAAATTATCAATGATTTCCGACTTGTCTGGTATCGCATCTAATTCAGTTTGGTTAATAAACTTAACCACCAAGCTTTCTTTGGCCCGGTTGCCAAGGCTGGCTCGAATCAAACGGCGAACTTCTTCAATTAAATCGCCTTTGCTTTTGTTTTTCTTGTTTTGCTCGAAGATCAGTTCAAGAATGTAGTCGAGGTTTATTTCCTGCGACTTCAGCAAGTCGATCTCAAACTCGATATCGTCCCAGTCAATCGTTGACTGTGCTTGGTTCTCGGCTGATTTCTCGCGGCGTATCCAATCGCGAATATCGTTATAGGTCGAGCGATAATCCTGCACTTTACGCTCAGGCGGTATACGAATCGTTTGTAACGTCGCGATATCGTCGTCACTTAAGTGATGCTCAATCTTGAACGCTTCAACAGCTTCTGCATCGCTCGTATCAATGGTCTGCAACGCTTTTAAGCTGGCAAATTCATCGTAGTTTTGCAGGATGTTTTCAACACGCAAATACTCGCCAAATAACTTGGCAAAGTCTTTTTTGTCTTTTTCGAGCTCAATTTCATCGGGATTCGGGAAACGCTGCTCAAGTTCGGAAACCACTTCCATAAAACCACGTCGTGCTTGCCCAGTCACGAGGTCAGTGAAGCCCTCCATGTACTCTGTGTAGCTCTTTTCGAGCACCACGTTCTTGGTATTCTTATCACCAAATAAAGTGATGGCATCAATCGTCGCTTTCTCCAAATCACGGAAGGTCACGATATTGCCGAAAGTCTTGGTAGCATCGTAAATACGGTTGGTGCGTGAATAGGCTTGAATAAGTCCGTGGTAACGCAGGTTCTTATCCACAAACAAGGTATTCAGTGTCGGTGCATCAAAACCGGTGAGGAACATACCCACCACAATCAGCAAATCAATTTCTTGGCTTTTCACGCGCTTGGCAAGATCGCGGTAATAGTTTTGGAAGCCGTTACTGTCCACACCGTAGTTGGATTGAAACATGGCGTTATAATCAGCAATCGCTGCGCTTAGAAACTCCTTACCGCTGCTATTCATGGCAGAAACTTCAAAGCTTTCATCGGGTATCTCACCGATGGAATCTTGCTCTTCATTCGCGGCGAACGAGAAAATGGTCGCCACACGCAAAGGTCGCTCGGCATCTTGTTGCAGCTGCTTAAACGCCTCGTAGTAGGCTTTTGCGGCATCAACGCTGCTGACGGCGAACATGGCATTAAAGCCTCGCCCGCCAGCCTTCATTCGGTGCGTTTTTTGGCGGAAGTGGGTCAAAATGTATTGGGTGATTTCCCGAATACGTTCCGGGTGTAGTAATGCCTGTTTATTTTCCGCTGCGCTAAGTTTTTTCTCGTCCTGCTCGGTTTCAATTTGCCGGAACTGCGGACGTACGTCGTTGTAGTCCACTTTGAACTTAAGCACTTTTTCGTCGCGAATGGCATCAGTGATCACGTACGAGTGCAGTTCCCGGCCAAACACGCTAGCGGTAGTCTCAGCGCCTAATGCATTCTGTGGAAATATCGGCGTTCCGGTAAAACCAAACTGATAATAGCGCTTAAATTTCTTCTGTAAGTTCTTCTGCGCTTCACCAAACTGGCTGCGGTGGCATTCGTCAAAAATAAACACCACCTGCTGACGATAAACCGGTAAGTCACGCTCGGTTTTCATCAGGTTATTCAGCTTTTGAATGGTGGTCACAATGATTTTGTTGTCGTCCAAGCTCAAATTACGCTTAAGGCCTGCGGTGCTATCCGAGCCATTCACGCTATCCGGCGAGAAGCGCTGATATTCCTTCATGGTCTGGTAATCGAGATCTTTACGGTCCACCACGAAGAATACTTTGTCGATAAAATCGAGTTCGGTCGTTAAGCGTGCTGCTTTAAAGCTGGTTAATGTTTTCCCCGAGCCTGTGGTGTGCCAAATATAGCCGCCAGCATCGGTTGAACTCCATTGCTTGGCCTGAAACGCGCTCTTGATTTTCCATAAAATGCGCTCTGTGGCGGCGATTTGATAAGGCCGCATCACCAGCAAGGTGTCGCTTACATCAAACACTGAGAAGTGCAGTAATACTTTGAGCAAGGTCTCTTTTTGAAAGAAGGTGGCAGTGAAGTCTTTTAGGTCTTTAATCAAGCCGTTGTCGGATTTCGCCCAGTTCATGGTGAAATCAAAGGTGTTCTTGTTACGCTTCACGGTGTTAGCAAAGTAGCGCGTGTCGGTACCGTTTGAAATGACAAACAGCTGCAAATATTTAAACAACGAGCTTTCGGCATTGAAGCTCTCTTTGCTATAGCGGTGCACTTGGTTAAAGGCTTCGCGAATGGCCACACCGCGTTTTTTCAGTTCAATTTGAACGAGTGGCAGGCCGTTCACCAAAATGGTGACGTCGTAACGATTCGCATGCGAACCCGTTTGTTCAAACTGCTTGATCACCTGCACTTTGTTGCGCGCAATATTCTTTTTATCGACCAGATAGATGTTTTGAATACGACTATCATCAAAGACGAAGTCTTCAATGTAATCGTCATGAATTTTGCGAGTTTTATCGGTGATGCTGTCACTGGGCCTATCAAGGTAGGTTTCAACAAAGCGCGCCCACTCGCCGTCTGAAAATTCAACGTTGTTCAACGTTTGCAACTGTACCCGCACGTTGGCAAGCATCGCCATTGGGTTATTCAGACCGGGCACATACTCATAGCCCTGATTCACTAAATCTTGAATCAGCTCGCGCTCTAAATCACTCTCGCTTTGATAGCTTTCAGCAACTTCATATTGCTTGGTGTACTTATCTAAAACGATAAAGTGTTTTGACTCGGCTATGGGTTTGTAGGTGGTCATTCCTTTGTTTCCTTTTTCTGCAACAGCTTTCTCACTTCGCGGTCGAAATCTGACTCAATCGTCTGTTGCTTATTAAACTGTTCGTATTCTTGGTAGGCCTTCTGCTTAGCAATTGCGCGCGACACGCTGCCATAACCTTCCAGTATCTGATATTCGTTAAAGGCCAAGAACTTATCCACACTGGCGGCAAAGGCTTCCATGGTAAAGGTATTGCGCCGTTCAATAATGCCCTCAATGTAATCAAAAAACGACGATACCGTGCGTTCTAGCTGTTTAATTTCCGTTTCTGATAAGTAGTTCTTAGCGATAGCCGTATCCGATTTCAGCACGCGACCTTTGGGGGCATTCTTATAAGTTGTCATTCCCATAAGCGGCTTACTTGCATCCGCTTTCAGGCTAATAATTTCAGCCGAGGTATGCCCGGTAATGGCATAGTGGAATTTATCTTGCACGTGGGCGTAGAACTGGCGCGTGGTTTCTGATTTTGGGTCGTAGTCGATACTGCACTCAGCAAAAATGTCGGTTATTTGCTGATAAATGCGTCGTTCACTGGCGCGAATGGAACGAACGCGCTCGAGGAGTTCTTTAAAGTAGTCTTTGCCAAAGTACTGGCCATTTTTCAGACGCTCATCATCCATGGCAAAGCCCTTGATGATGTATTCTTTGATCAGTTGAGTGGCCCAAATACGAAACTGGGTAGCTTGTGTTGAGTTAACGCGGTAGCCGACAGAGATCACTGCATCGAGGTTGTAGTATTTCACCTTTTTCGTTTGTGTTTTCCCAGCAATGGCGCCGTGTTCAGTGGTTAGTTCCAAAATGGAACTAACCACTTTTTCATTCAGTTCGCCACTGTCAAAAATATTTTTTAAGTGCTTAGTTATTGCCGGACGTTGAACACCAAATAGTTCTGCCATTCTGTCTTGCGTTAGCCAAATGGTTTCATCGCTCAGTAACACTTCAACTTTAATGTCGCCATTGGGCGCGGTGTATAGCAGAAATTCAGAGGTTTGGTCTTTGACACTTAGTTTGTTAGTCATGGGTTACCTCCGATGTAACGATGGTAGTCCGTGCAAATTCTGCACATACTAAACCACGCCCTAACTTGCCGTCAGTAAATTGGTAAATCTCAATATTGTTAGTCATCGGAAACTCCTTTTCCTAGTTCTAGTTAAACATTGAACTACCGAGAAATCCTCGGTAGTCGCTATTAAAAATTCGTATGTGCCCAATATTGAACGATTACCTATAGCTCGGGGCAAAGTACCTGAAACGACGAAGTCCCCACGCATTTCCCACATTTCAAGCCGCCTGCTCGTCTGGCTTTGGAAAGCTTAGCAGTAAATCACGGTAGTACTCGTACTGCTTTTGACGTAGCTCAATTTCGCGCGGGAGGCCCTCAGTGATTGAGTTGGTTAGGGCATCGAACTTGTCGAGTACATTTACAATATGTTCCTGCTTTCTGAGACTCGGAACAGGTACCAAAATGTTATTTAGAATTGCTTGAGTAAGACTCGGTCTGCCGGAACCCGTGTCCAACTTCATTAAGTCTAAGGTTCGCATAAAATAATAGAAGAATTTCGGGACAATTTGTGTGGTATCTATCTCTGTATAGTAAATTGTGTCAACATTCCAAAATGGCTCATCGACGTAAAATATGTTTGTGATAGACCCTTTGCGAGGAATTAAAACCGTTGGTTTATCGTAAGCAAACGAGTCCACATAGGTCATCACTCCTCCGGAGCCATAAACCGGAATATCTCCGGCACCCAGATTTTTCCAGTCTTTCCCATTTTTAATGTTTACAACCTCCCCCAGAGGCTTCCACTCCACCTCGTCGCCTTCAAAGCTGAGCAATTTATCGCGGTAGTAGTTGTATTGTTTTTTGCGTGCGGTAAGCTCGGCGGTAAGCTCGGCGGTAAGGGAGGTAAATGCGTCCAAAATTCGGACGATTTCCGCTTGGATTTGCAGCGACTTTTCTGGGATTTCAGGGCATGGGATTGGGATACTAAATGCTTTAACTTTCGCGTCAGAAATTGCTGGATACGCTGATCCACTCTGATTATCTTCTAGGTACCTTTTAAATTCGCTCGTTGAGATCAGATGCAAAATCCATTTAGGTAACACTTTTTCTCTTTCAGCACGCAACACGCAATAGCCAGTACTGGCAACTTCTCCATGGTAATCATCGCCAATCAAACAATAGCGCATTTGCGTTGGCCGAGTAGTTGCAAAGATTACATCTTTTTTTTCGACAAGCTTCTGCGCCCGACTTGGAGCATTATTTGGTGACACCCATGATGTTTCTACAATCTGCTTAGTTTCGATACTGACAGAAGTTAAATCGATATATTTATAATCACGTTTAACTTCACTCCACTTTATATTGCTAGTACGCAGCGTCACTTCGCTAATAGGCACCCAGTCCACCTCTACCCCATCAAGTAACCGCTCAATAAAACTTAGCTCACTCATCTCAGGCACCTTCAATCTCTGCCACAATCGCATCAATATCCGCACGCAATTGGTCAATCTTGGCAACGGTAGTTTTAAGTTCAGCATTTAGCTCAGTGATGTCGACAACTTCGCGATTGTCTTTGGCTTCAACATAGCTGCTGACAGACAGGTTGTAGTCACTTTCTGCAACTTTCTCGAATGGTACTGATTTGGCAAAGTGCTCAACATCGTCCTTGCTCTCGAACACTTTCATAATCTGTTCAATGTGCTCATCGGTCAGTACGTTGTTATTGGTTTCTTTCTTGAATAAACCACTGGCATCGATGAATTGCACGGAAGTATCTTGCTTATGCTTGGAGAGCACCAAAATATTTACGGCAATCGTGGTACCAAAGAACAAGTTTGGCGCTAACGAAATTACGGTTTCAACGTAGTTGTTATCCACAAGGTACTTACGGATTTTCTGCTCGGCACCGCCGCGATAAAAAATACCAGGGAAGCAAACAATGGCTGCACGGCCTTTGCTTGAAAGGTAACTGAGTGCGTGCAACACAAAGGCAAAGTCAGCTTTTGATTTGGGGGCTAGTACACCTGCAGGGGCAAAACGCTCGTCGTTAATCAATGTGGGGTCGTCACTACCTATCCATTTCACCGAGTAGGGTGGGTTAGAAACAATGGCATCAAACGGCTTGTCATCCAAAAAATGTGGATTAGTGAGCGTGTTCCCTAACTGGATATTAAATTTGTCGTAGTTAATGTTGTGCAGGAACATGTTCATACGGGCAAGGTTGTAGGTGGTGTGGTTAATTTCCTGCCCGAAGTAACCGTCTTCAATTCGATGCACGTCGATGTGCTTTCTCGCCTGCATCAGCAAAGAACCAGAACCCGCTGCCGGGTCATAGATTTTATTGATACTGGTTTGCCCATGAATAGCCAGCAAAGCAATGAGCTTCGAGACATGTTGCGGCGTAAAGAACTCGCCACCTGATTTCCCGGCATTCGCTGCATAGTTTGAAATAAGAAACTCGTAAGCGTCGCCGAAAAGGTCGATTTGGTTGTCTTCGAAGTTGCCGAAGTCTAACCCGGCTACACCCTTTAATACCGCCGCTAAACGTAGGTTTTTGTCTTTGACGGTATTACCCAAACGGTTGCTGGTGGTGTCGAAATCTGCGAACAAGCCTTTAATGTCATCTTCCGATGCATAGCCGTTGGCTGAATTTTCAATTTCACCAAAGATGCGGGCAAGGTCGGTGTTCAGGCTCTCGTTGTTGTTCGCGGTTTTGGCGATGTTAACGAATAACTGGCTTGGGTAAATGAAATAGCCTTTGGTTTTAATGGCATCGTCTTTGATGTCGTCAGTAATCACCGAATCATCAAGCGATGCATAGTTAATGCTTTCGTCACCGGCTTCAATGTAGCTAGCGAAGTTTTCGCTGATAAAGCGATAGAACAAGGTACCGAGTACATACTGCTTAAAATCCCAGCCGTCTACTGAGCCACGAACGTCGTTGGCAATCTGCCAAATTTGGCGTTGGAGTAGGGCGCGCTGTTGGGTACTTGTCATCATTCTTTCCCTGTTTTAGTCCATTAAATAAGCGTCAATTTTTGTCGCTTGGTTGGCTTGGAATGTTTGCTGTTGTGTGCTCAAAAGAATATCACAAGGTGATGGCGATTTGGGAGCTTTGAATGGGGTATTTGAGTAGAGAGAGGGTATGCGGTAGTCGCATGCGCGGACCACCATTTTTTCAAGTAACGCTAGTTTTTACAGCCGTTTTTATCGCCGGTGATCTTGTCGTGCGTATTCGACCAATGCGAAGGGTTTACCTTCGTATCTATGCCGCAACCCGTTTTCCGCCTTTTTGCTATTGATGAAGAATGGGGTTGCCGCTTGGAGGTGAATGTTTAACAGCCATCATCGTTTCCTCTTTTTGGTTTGCAGAATTGGAATATTCATTGTAGTTTAAATTTTGAGCGGTTTAGGGCTGGTTTGAGCGATAAGCGGACCAACTAAAGCCCAAGTAGCAGCCCCACAATTGCTCAATTTGAAGCCTTTAATCTAACTTCTAACAAAGGTCTATTCGTTAGAAGGTTCAGCTAAATGTTCTGGGACAAAATACGCTCGGTGCTGATATAGCCAAGAAGGCAATAATGCATGAGCTAGTGCCTCATTACGCAACTGTTGATTGATATTTGGGTCAGCCACAAATTTTCGCTCTTCGAAGTCATAGTGGCCGGTTTTATCCTCTCCAGGAGTTAAAATCGCTACTCCTTTGGGTGTCATCCATGCGTAGTTATTACCAAATTGCATCATGGCACGATTAGCCGGTGGCACGCTATCATTCGAAATATCCTGACCTATCGCCGGGGTCCAAGCTGAAATGCCTGCAAGCGAGATAACCGTGGGCATTAAGTCGATCTGACTGGTAATTTCATTAATCTCTTTGGGTTGAATAGAGCCTCCCAGAATGAGTCCTGGGATGCGGAACTTTTGGATGGGAACTAATTCGTTTCCATAGACGCGCGTATCGTGATCAGCAACAATCAAAAAAATCGTATCTTCCCAGTAATTACTCGTCTTTGCTTTGTCGATAAACTTACCCAGCGCAAAGTCAGCGTATTTGACAGCGTTTTCTACCGTGTTTTTGGGCGTAGAATAGAGCTCGACTTCATCGTCCGGAAACTCGAAGGGTTCGTGGTTTGACGAAGTAAATACCAAGCTAAAAAAGGGCGTATTCTTTTTAGCTAGTTTCTCAAACCTTTTATCAGCGGTGTCAAACAGGTCCTCATCGCTCGCTCCCCAGCTACCGACAAACTTGGGGTTATCAATGTCACTCTGTCCAAGAATAGACTGGAAACCGTTACTTGCGAAAAAGCTCCCCATGTTGTCAAAGTGGGTTTCACCACCATAAAGAAATTCAGTGAAATATCCCTCACGCGACAACAGATCAGCAGCGGTATAAAAATCTTGCTGAGACAATGATAGTTTCACTGTACTCCTTCCCGGAGTGGGTAAGAAGCTGGAAATAACCGCCTCAATACCACGAACTGACCGAGTGCCTGTTGCGTAAAGCTGCTGAAACCACCACCCTTCCTTCCTAAGTTGCTGTAGGTTTGGCGTGACATTAATACCACCGAGATCTTCAACAAAAGTCGCGCCTAGGCTTTCCTCCAAAATAACGACGATATTTTTGGGTTTGTCGAAGGTCCGGGAAGCTTTATTAAAGTGCACTGTGGGGTAATCGTCAGATGGAAATGCCTTGCCTGCTAGGTGTGGCTGGTTTTTAACTGTTTTAAGAATTTTCTCTATACTGGCATCACCGTATATACGAGAGGCATTTTCCTCGTGCCTCATGCTGTAAATTGCGTATTCAAGCGAATAGGCTGAACTGATAACCAAACTATTCACCAAAGCATCCGATGTCACAGCAAAAAATGCTGGGTTCGCCGGGCGATGCGCTAAAGTTGAACGCACGCCGGCAAAAACAAGTACCATCAAAAGCGGCCAAGCAATAAGCGCCCTGCCAGCGTATTGTTTATGACCATAAGGCGCCTGGTTCAGTCGCTTAGCAAGCTTACCGAGTCCGTACAGGCAAATACTCAACACCACCGCGGTCAAAAGTAACCAGATTTTAAACCCTCCCCAAAGGGTACTTAGCACTTCCCGCGGGTACTCTAAATACTCAACAAACAGACGGTTTGGTCGCAAGTCGTATTGCATAACAAAGGCAGGCGTTGAGACCTCCATAAACGTGATATAGGAGATAGCAATAATCAACCACGCGCTTTGAACTGTTTGCCAAGCCCTCACACCCCAGCGATTTAAAAATAATGGCGCGAATAGCAATAATGGTAGCGTCAGATAACCCATCTGAACGACGTCTGCTCTGAGGCCCATTAACATCAAGTAACTGAGCTCTCCTGCCTCAGTTACGCGCTCAAACTGCCATATAAATAATAGTAAGCGACTAACACTCAGGATAATTAGACCCAGCGAAAAACCCGCTATAAGCGTCCGGTATTGGAATAGCGACGACTTCAGTTCTTTTAATAAAGGTGTATTGCTCATTAGTAGCCCAACTTAGCTCTGATAATGAACTCGATACTAAAGAACGAACCTTAAGCTGAACTTAATATTGACTGTTTACTATGCAGTTTTTATTTCTAAAGAGGTGACTATGAAACCAGGAAAAACTGGCATAGCCCGAATCATCGACGCAACGCAATATTCCATGAAAGGTCTTAGAGCGGCATGGTGTTTTGAAGCAGCTTTTCGACAAGAGGTACTTTTATTGTTGGTGTTGCTGCCAGTTTTAGTGATAGCAGAGCTTGAGCTTTCAGAGCGGTTGCTACTGCTTATGTCATTGCTTGGTTTACTTATCACAGAGCTACTGAACTCCGCTATTGAAGCAGTTGTCGACCGCATTGGCGCGGAATTTCACGAGCTGAGCGGTCGAGCAAAAGATATCGCGTCGGCTGCAGTGTTCATTGCTATCTGTCAGTTCATCGTCGTTTGGGTAGCTGTGTTATGGCCGCTTTAGAGTCCATGACGGTTTGGAGGCGTTGGACACGTGTTTTGGTGGTTTTTGTGGCTTTATTACTGGTCGTAGAATTTTTAGAGCTTAAGTTTTGGGTCGCCAATACTTTATACCAGCTCGAAGGGGGACAGTGGTCTTTACGGCACCATTTTATCACTGAAACGATTCTTCATGACGGTATACGGAAGCTTAATCTCGCATTTGTAGTGTTTGTCCTATTCCTAACCGTGGCTCAGTTCTTACCAACCAAAAGGGACAGCAAGCGGCGCCGGTATGTATTGTTACTCTTATCGGTTTTGTTGTCTTTTGGTTTAGTGAATTACCTTAAGGCTATGCTTGGTATGGACTGTCCTTGGGATTTGCAATTATACGGAGGAGCCAAACCATATATCAGCTTATGGTCGTTCAACGACACTCATTTTGGGTCGGGTCGGTGCTTCCCTTCGGGACATTCAAGTATTGGCTTTGCCTGGATTGCTCTGTACTTTTTCTGGCGTAAAAGCAGACCTTTTCTTGCGAGAGCTTCGCTGACTCTGTCACTTTCTTCCGGCTTTGTACTTGGAGGTGTTCAACAGCTCCGGGGCGCACACTTCTTTATTGATGACATAACAACAGCATTCATCTGTTGGAGCGTTTCTTTATTTATCTTTCATATAGGTGAGCAATATGCAGCGATTGACGCTTAATTTTCCAGCTCTATTAATACTCGTTGCGGCTTGGCTTGCTCTTGGATACACGGGTCCTCTTATGAGTGCGTTGAGTGAATACGGGGTTCATGGGTTCACGCAAGTCAAACTGGTGGTGTTCATTGCTTTTTTCTATACTGTTGCGCTCGCCATCAGCCGATGCGTTAATGCTTTCAAGCCATTCGCAATATTGTTGTTTGTTCTTGCTGCTCCTGCACTTTTTTACATGTCGGAATATGGCATTATCATTGATGCAGATATGATAATTAATGCAATTGAGACCGATACGGCTGAGGCTCGCGACCAACTCTCTGGGAGTTTTTTTGAAACCTTCATAACACTTGGTGTTATCCCTTCGTTATTGCTGGCGTATATAAAACTCCCCCCTTCCAGTACGGCAACAAAAATAAAACAAGGCATTGCAGCGGCGACTTGCTTTTCCGTATTAGCGGTCGGTATCGCTTACACCAGTTATGACGACTTCGCTTCTTTATTTCGCAACCATCGAGATGTGAAGTACAGAGTCGCTCCTTTCAACGTCATATCAGCAACCGTCTCGGCTTTGAAACGAAAATTAGAGACCCCAACTCAATTTATAAGATTAGGGCAAGATGCCTTTCAGGTAAGTACGTCTGAAAAACCGAGAGTCATGGTAATCGTTTTGGGTGAGACAGCGCGAGCGGACCATTTTTCAATCAATAACTATGCTCGGCTGACAACGCCTTCACTGAATGCGCTCATGACATCAGAGCCAATATTCAGCTATAAAAGCGCTACATCGTGTGGAACGGCAACTGCTATTTCAGTGCCGTGCATGTTCAGTTTTTTAACAGCTGATAATTACTCGGATGTTGCTAGAAACTCGAGTAATGTATTAGATGTTTTAGAAACTGCCGGTATTAATGCAACATGGATAGAAAATAACTCTGGCTGCAAAGATGTCTGTAATCGAATTAAAACCGTCAAAATGAGTGAGTCCCGATGTGGGGAGTTGGAATGCTATGATGTAGATATGCTCGAACAACTCAAATCTTGGTTAAGCAATTTGCATCAGGACTCAATTATTGTGCTTCATCAAATGGGAAGTCATGGGCCTGCCTATTACGAACGGTCGCCTAACGAAATGAAACGGTTTTTACCCGAATGCAAAAGTCAAGAGCTGTCGAATTGTTCTGTGGATGAAATTACTAATGCTTATGACAACAGTTTGCTCGTCACCGACCAACTTGTAAGTCAGGTCATAAAGTTATTGAAAAGCCATACTGAACTGGACAGCAGTATGATGTATGTATCTGACCATGGTGAATCACTAGGGAATAACGGTATCTATCTGCATGGCTTGCCTAACTGGATAGCTCCAGAAGAACAACGTCACATACCCTGGATAGTATGGCCATCCGACACATTTAATGTAAGTAAACACGAAACGGGCGCTACTATCAGTCATGATAATTTTTCGCATACGATCCTGGGCTACTTTAATGTTGAAGCCTCTGTTTACAACGAACACCTTGACTTAACTAAACCTGATGGACGGTAAGCACATGCGTTTGCTACTCCTAGAAGATGATAAATATTTGGCTGAAGGAATAATCAAGGGGCTAGGCCGAATGGGATACCTGGTTGAGCTAGCGGCAAACTTGTCTCAAGCTGAGACCGCCCTTAGGACAGATCAATTTGACCTTGCAATATTTGATCTCGGACTGCCCGATGGAAATGCCGTACCACTGATTAAAAAGTTAAGGAAAGCAGGCCAAGAAATCCCGATTCTCGTACTTACAGCGTGGGATGATATTGATACTAAAGTACTGGCATTAAACGAAGGCGCCAACGACTATGTGGTTAAGCCTTTTGAATTACGCGAATTAGAAGCGCGTATTCGAGTGCAGGTTCGCAAAGCAAACCAACACTTAAACGATATTATAACCTGTGGGCAACTGAATATTGACCTATCATCGCAGGAATGCCGTTTTCGTGACAAAACAATTAATTTGACTCGGCTTGAGTGGCTGTTGCTGAAACAGTTAGCGCTGCATAAAGGAAAAATAGTGAGTAAAGAGCAATTAGCGAGTGCGTGCTATGGCTGGGGAGGCGAACATGAGAGTAATTCGCTAGAAGTACACATTCACCATTTACGCAAGAAAATCGATGGTAATCTTATCTCAACGATAAGAGGCCTAGGTTATCGCTTACAAGATGAGTCATCATGAGCCTGTGGTCACTTCGTCGCTCATTGGTTGTTGGCATCAACTTAGCCGTGGTGACTGTACTTGCCGTCACGGCTTGGGCGAGTTACAGAGATATTCTGCATGAGCTGGATGAGGTTTTTGATGCGCAACTTGCTCAGACCGCAAAGTCGCTCGCAACGTTTTATGCGCCCGCTAAAAATAAACTGTCTGTCACTCAAATAATTCCGATATCGCAATATGATGATACCGGAGAGGATAGCTACGCTGAAGAAAAAGGTCCCAGCGGCCATAAATACGAGTCTAAGATTGGCTATCAAATTTACAATGTCGACGGTAATTTGCTGGCTTCAACAAACCAGGCTCAATCATTGAACCTTAAGGGCTTAGAAGCGGGTTACCATACATTAAAGAGTGACAAAAACACGTGGTTTATCTTTAGCTACTTCGAGGAATCCAAAGGCATATGGGTTCATACTTTTCAGCGTCAGGATGTTCGAGGTGAGCTGAGTGGCTACTTGGCCTCAGAGCAACTCTATCCACTATTATTAATGTGGGTTCCAATTAGCCTAATAATACTCCTCATCGTTTATATTGTCCTAAAACCCGTAAACCGTTTTGCTGCAGACCTAAGAGCTAGGGAGTTAAATAATTTGTCGCCAGTTGAGTCCGAACTGCCTAATGAGTTGGTTCCGATCCGGCAAGCACTCAATCGGTTGTTGCATCAAATTAAAATGTTCTCGGAACGCGAAAAGCGGTTTGTCGCTGATGCTTCTCACGAACTGCGCACACCGTTAAGCGCAATCCAAGTACACGCCGAAAATGTCATTTCAGCTGATTCACTTGACGATGCCAAGCACTCTGGCAGGTCCATTTTTAACTCCGTGGAGCGAATGTCACGCCTTGTTAATCAACTGTTGTTGTTGAACCGGCTTGATAGCCTAAACTTTACTGAAAAGTTTGAGGAAGTTGAAATCAGTAAGTTGGTCTCTTTGGCGCTAAATCACTTACCAATCAATAAAGTGGAAAATCACCAATGGCACATTGATGTTTCCTCTATTCGAATAATTTGTGACGAAACTCTTATCGTTAGTGTTTTAACCAACCTGTTGTCCAATGCAATGAAATTTTCGCCGAAAGGTTCGAAAATACAGGTAGTCGCGCTCGAGACTGCTAACAGAGTCATTATCAAGGTTGCTGATGAAGGCAAGGGTGTCCCTAAAGAAACACTTGAGCGGTTGGGGGAGCGCTTCTATCGACTTCAAGAACATAGTGCTGTATCAGGCGCTGGTTTAGGCCTGTCGATTACACAAAAGATAGTGCAACTGCACCATGGAAAAATTTCATTCAACAACTCATATCCCACGGGGCTTGAAGTGCACATAGAGTTACCTAAGTGAAACCTTGGGAAGTGATCGTATTTTACTGTTGGTGCCTCTAACAATTAATATCATGAGGTGCTAGCGTCCGCAATTGGCACAAAGCAGACCAAATTACCCGGTTCATCAAGTTCATCTGGCAGATTCAGAATGTTATCAACCTCGAAGTCGATATTTAAATACTCTCACAGTACTTCGTAGCATATTTATGCGGGTTTTCGTTACTCACAAGGTGTCATGTCATTGAGTGGATCGGTAACTTGCGTGCCCAGATTTTCGGTTCTGCCACAGCAGCTAAAGCTTTTTTATGATGTCTTCTTGCATCTGTGACTTAAGACTCAACTCAGCATACATCTACTTGAGCCGGCGGCTTTGTCGCCATGCTTTGCATGAGCTTCAATCAATACTTTAATTATTGTTGCGTCGCTAGCGCCAGCAAGCGGCTGGCGTTTTCGCATCATTCTGATCAATACTCATAGCAGCACAATCGGTGTCCAACGCCTGGGCACCTGTGGCTGTGGCCGTAAGCGTGTAAGTTTCGGCGCCGATGTTGCTGGCACTAAAGCTATAGAACTCGCTGCTGGGGTTGGTGCCGAGATCCGCTATGCTGGCGTAGCTACTATTTCTTAAGCGATATTCTTCTTGCGCGAGCTGTAATTTCAGCAGTTCAGTGATGGCGTCGGCGCGGCGACTTGCTCTAACATAGTCGACGTAGTTGGGGTAGGCGATGCTGCCGAGGATGCCGAGAATAGCAACGACGATCATAAGCTCGATGAGGGTGATGCCTGCCAACGTTTTTTTAACTTGCATTTATTACAACCGTCCATACTATGCTAGGTAAGATACATCATTAGTATTACACTTTTAGGCGAAACGCAATGCAGCGTGGTTTTACTTTATTAGAGCTGTTGGTGACTGTGGCCATTCTCAGCATAGTGCTGGGAATGGGGGTTCCGGCTACGCTCGATTTAGCTCGGTCGCTACGATTGCAGGGGGCGGCACAGGATACCTATGCCTTGCTGCAGTACGCGCGATCGGATGCGTTGGCGACTGGGCAGCAGCGTTTTGTGGTGTGGGACGATGAAGACGGCGCCTGGTGTGCGGCGGTAGCCGACACGGCGGACTGTGATTGTCTGGAAGATGATTGCGCGATTGACGGTGTGCTACGGCAAATTTCCAGTGCTGACTATAATCAAGTAGAACTGCTCAGTAGTACCTTTGCGGCTGGCGAATTTACCGCCTTTGATGGCATGCGCGGCTTGGCTGAAGGCAATGCGGGCACGGTCATTTATCAGTTGAGCGACAGTACCGGAGCGATGGAAAAACAAGTGCAATTGGTGGTGAGCTCGTTGGGGCGCATTCGCTATTGTCAGGTGGGCGATGTGGGGAGTTATCCGGCATGTTAAAGCAACGCGGCCTGTCGCTGATCGAACTGATGATTACTATTAGTCTGGGGCTGGTGTTGATGGCTGGCTTGGCGAGTGTGTTCTCAGCCACGCTTGGTACTAACTCAAACAGTTTGCGCTTAAGTCAGTTGCATGAAGAAACCACCGCGGTGATGGATTTGTTGGTAGGTGATGTGCGTCGCGCTGGGTATCGAAGCGATGCACACCTGTTAGTGACAGATGCCGAAAATGCTATTACGGCTTTTAATGAATCCGTGCTAGTGAGCGCTCACCCTGATGAAGCAGCAGCATCCTGCTTGTTGTTTGACTACGATGCGGATGCCGATGGTGTGCATGATGGTAACGTGGAGCGATTCGGCTATCGGTTACGAAACGATCAAATTCAGCGCCGTCAAGGCGGTGCCGGTTGTGATGAAAACGGATGGGAAGGTTTAACCAGTCCTGATTTGGTGCGAGTTGAACAACTGCAGTTTGTGCTGACGGAGCGCATGTTGGATGAAGTTACCGAACAGGTCGTGTTTATTGAAGCGCGGTTGAGTGTGCCTAGTGATGCCGCGCTGGATCGCGAGTTTATGACCGAGGTGGTGCTACGTAATGCGTTCTAAGCCAGTGTTGCCACCACAGCAGTTACGATATGGCTACCAAGCTGGCTATGCCACCTTGACGATCTCGGTGATGCTGTTGGCGATTTTGATTTTGGTGACCTTGTACACGGCTCGTTTTAAGGTACAAGAGCAGCGTATTATGCGTAATCATTTAGCCGCGCAAGAGGCCACTATGGTGGCCGATGCAGCGTTAGAGCGAGTTATCAGTGAGCTAGATGATGACAAGACTAACTTGGATCGAACGCTGAGTGGCACGCTAGGTGGCGCCAGTTATACCGCGACCATAAGCAGCCAACGTTTTGACGATACCCTACGTGGGGTGGTGGATATCGTTGATGTGGTGATTTCCGCACGTTCGGCTGATGGGCGGGGGCAGCGTACGGTGCGCCAACAACTAGCTGTATTGCCGATCATTCGTTCCGCACCTGATACGCCAGTGGCAGTTCGTGGCTCGATGAACGTCTCTGGTAACTTTAAAGTGGCGGCGAACCCGAATGGCGGTGGTGATGGGGTGCCATTATCTATTTGGACTTCAGGTGATGTGGATATCAACGGTAGTGGCAGCACCTGTGGCCAACAAGAGTTCGAGGAAGGACGCTGTGATTCTAACCCCTTTAGTGAGCGGGGTGACCACGGTGTCGATATTTTAGATAACGACCCGAATTTTCCTGATGACTTGCTGGAGTATTTGTTTGGCGTGCCCTCGTCACAGTGGCAATCACTTAAAGCATCAGCCAGCCAGATTGTGCCTAATTGCAGCAGTTTAAATGCAGCCAGCACTGGGTTTATTTGGGTAACAGGCTCTTGTGCCCCTGGAGGCTCTATCGGCAGCCCGGAGAACCCGGTAGCAATAGTGGTTGAAAGTGCCAATGTGCAGATTAACGGCAATGTGGTCATTCATGGCTTGTTGTTTGCGTTTACGCGACCGGATGACTTAAATACGTACGACTTAAAACTCAATGGTGGTGCACGGATTGAAGGGGCGGTGATGGCGAATCGTGACCCTAAGCTCTCTAACGGGAGTTTGGAAGTACGATACAGCCAAGAAGTACTGACCAATATTGTCACCAACGATAAGTTTCGACGGTTATTTCGCATAGGAGGAAGTTGGCGTGATTTCTAGACAACAACGCGGCTTTACCTTTGTTGAGGTGCTGGTGGCGCTGGTGATTATTGCCGTAGGCGTTACCGGTTTAGTGAGTTTGCAACGTACCTTTACCCAAGGTTCGGTGCGTGCTGCTGAGCGCAGTGCCGCCTTAGAAATCGCCCAGCATCGATTAGAGTTGCTTCGCTTTAACGAATACGCCGATATTGTTTCTGGCAGTGCGACTGTGGCTCGCGATGGCAAAGATTATCAAGTGGTGTGGACGGTAAGCCCGCAATATTACCACAATGGCTGGAAAACCAGTGGCGATGTAGGCTTACCCAACCCCTTGCCCAGTGAACCCGATGCCAAGGCGGCTTTGGTACAGGTGAGTTGGACCAGTCGTGGCGGTGAAGCCGATGCTGCTAGTGTCGAAGGCTGGTTAAGTAAATTTAATATGCGTGATGGCGGCTTGGTGATAACCAATCCACCGCCCCGCAGCGAACCCAAGGTGACTTATAACCCGGGCGCAGCGCCTGAGGTTATTGCCATCAAATTAACCGACGATAGCAATGCGACCTTGTTTCAAGTGAAAGAAACGACCCGGCCGACGCCTTCGGTGCTGACCAAAGATGGGCGACGTATGGTGACCTTTGATACGGTGACCTATGACCAAGCCACGCAAACCCAACGCGTCGAAGACTTTGCCACGGTGGAGTGTTTGTGCAAATTTGTGGGGATACAGGATAATGTGGGGCGTACTCCCCAACGGTTGATCTTAAAAGATGACCAATTAACGCTAGACCCCGATGGCGGCAAGTTGGTACGTAAAATGGTGGGGGCTCCAGCGGATACCAATCAACCTGAGCTGTGTGTTGAATGCTGTCGCGACCATCATGACAACGAAGAAATGGTAGCCAGTGGGAACGTCTATCGGGAAGAAAGCGCAGCGGCGCGGTTGCCGAGTGGTGACCATCGACATTTTAGAGCATCGAGTTTTATTTTGGGCACCGGATTAGCCCAAGCCAGCCTCAATGAAAACTATCTGGAAGTATGCCGGATGCGGCGTATTGACGGTTGGTATGAAGTGTATCCCGATTGGGAGATGCAAGCTGTTACTGTCTCCACCTCTGAGTACTTAGTGGATGAAGCCAGTAACCAGACCTATGCCAATTATGTGCGCGCGGTGATCCGTGCCTTGGTGTTAGGCGAGGCGCTACCGGCGGCTCCTAATGATCGTGATGCGACGCTGATGAATGGTTCTTATCAGCTGATTGGGCGCGCTATTTATCTAGATAAAATGAGTGATAGCCATCTGCAGGCGGTCATTAGTGCGATTCAGAACGGTGAAGATGATTGGCTCACTAAAGTGCCCTTTTATGAGGTTAACAACACGCTGTTAGGTGATTGGGATTCGTCCAATACGGGGGTGGCCACAGTTACCAATGAAGAGATAGAAACCATCGTCGATCCTGATCGTAATTATTACGGAAACTACAGTCGTGGGCGCTTAACCACGGTGGCTGGTGGCACCACCCAGGTTACAATGCTGAGCCAAGGCGGTAATACCGGAATTATCGGGCGACCACCGATTCATGTGCGAGATATTGGCCGTGATATCAGCAGTGCCATGAACATTACCGTAGAAGAGCGTAGCGGCGAGACTACTTATTTTGCTGTCTCGGGCGAGTTCCATTGTTTGTTTAACAAAGTAACTGGTAATACTGCTAGCTGGCAAGACTGTAAGAAAAACGATTACAACGGCTTAACTATTAGCGCGTCTGATTTAAATGTGACCTGTTCTTTTAGTTTTGTGGGCAAATCAGCCACCCCGATTTATTCCTGTAATGGGATTCAGCAGGGTAGCTCATTAAGCATTCAGTTTGGCTCGTCAAATCCGGGCATGGTGTTTACTCCGTCGGTGATTTCGGTATCGAATATTCAGGCTAATGACCCAGGGCAAGATATAGATATTCGTATCAACAACTGATCCAATCCACGGCTAACCTGTGGTACTATCGAGCCAATTTTAATTAACGAGATAGGCCACTAGCTGACATGTCTGTTGTGATTCAAGCTGATCAGCTGACTTCTGTGCGTGCCGGGCGCACGTTGTTTGCGCAGCTTTCGCTGCAATTGAATGCAGGCCATATTCTGCATATTGAAGGCCCTAATGGGGCCGGCAAATCAACCTTATTAAGAATCATTGCTGGGTTATTACGTCCGCAAGAGGGCCAAGTGCGACTGTTTGGCCAACCGCAGCGTGATGATCCCGAGTTATGGCAACGACAAACCCTTTTTATTGGCCATAAACCTGCGGTAAAAGCTGAGCTGACAGCGCTGGAGAACTTGCATTTTCAAGCTCAATTAGATGGCGCTGGCGCTACAGACTCTTGGCAGCTGTTAGAAACCGTTGGCTTGCTTGGCCTAGAAGATATTCCTGCGCAACAGCTATCGGCTGGGCAGCAACGCCGAATTGCGTTAGCGCGGCTATGGTATAGCCCTGCGACTTTATGGATCCTTGACGAACCCTTCACCGCCCTAGATACTCGCGGCATTGATATGCTCCATCAGCGTTTTGCTGAACACTTAGAGCGTGGTGGCGCGTTATTGCTAACCTCGCATCAGCCGTTAACTTGGTCGGGCGAGCGCTTGCAAAAATTACGGATTGAGCCCCAAGACGAGGAGTTTGTCGATGAGCTTAGTTGAGACCAACTCGCGTTGTAGTAATCAAGCATCAACCTTTGCGTTATTGCGCGTGATCATGCGCCGTGATTTAGCGGTGACCTTGCGCCGCCGTAGCGATGTGATTAACCCATTGCTGTTTGTGGTGATCGTGGTGACGCTGTTTCCATTGGCGGTAGGGCCTGGGCCGGATATTTTAGCGCGTATCGCCACCGGGGTGATTTGGGTCGCTGCTTTGTTGTCGGCTTTACTCGGCTCTGAGCGCTTATTTCGCGATGATTATTTAGATGGCTCGTTAGAACAAATGACGTTGCTGCCGGTGCCGTTGGCGGTGCTGGCATTGGGCAAAATTCTGGTGCATTGGTTGTTAAGTGGCTTGCCACTGGTGATCTTAGCGCCGCTGTGTGCGTTATTATTAAAGTTACCGTTTGAGGCGTGGGGCGTGCTGATGCTCACCCTCTTATTAGGTACTCCTATGTTGAGTGCCATGACTGCGATAGGAGCTGCGCTGACGGTTAGTTTAGGCCGCGGTGGGGCATTATTGAGCTTATTACTGCTGCCGTTGTTTATCCCTTTGTTGATATTTGCAGCGGCCGCCGTTGAAAGTACTCTAGTAGGTACGTCCGCGCTTGGCCAAGTGTTACTCTTGGCGGGGCTTATGGTTTTAACGCTGACTTTGGCACCGCTTGCGGTGGCAGCAGCAATCCGAGTGAGTGTGAACTAACAATGTGGAAATGGTTACACCCGTATGCAAAAGGTGAGGCAACCTACCGGTTGCTAGGCGCTTGGTTACCTTGGTTGGCTGGCAGTGCCTTGGTGACCTTAACGGTTGGCTTGGTGTGGGGAATGCTGTTCGCACCTAGCGATTACCAGCAGGGCGATAGCTATCGCATCATCTTTATTCATGTGCCATCAGCGATGTTCTCGATGGGCGCTTACACGGCGATGGCGATTACCGCTTTGATTGCTTTGGTGTGGCAAATTCGCACCGCGGAATGGGCCATTGCGGCCATAGCTCCGGTCGGTGCCGTGCTGACTTTTATTGCGCTCTTTACCGGTGCCGTCTGGGGTAAGCCCATGTGGGGAACTTGGTGGGAATGGGATGCGCGTTTAACCTCACAACTGATTCTACTGTTTTTGTACATCGGGGTGTTGGCACTGTACTATGCCTTTACCGATGCGCGTACTGGGGCTAAAGCGGCAAGTGTGCTGGCGTTAGTCGGGGTGGTGAACGTGCCGATCATTCATTTTTCGGTGTACTGGTGGAACAGCCTGCACCAAGGGGCCACAATCACTAAATTTGAAAAGCCGTCGATGGCCCCCGAGATGCTGATCCCATTGCTGATTAGCATTTTGGGCTTTGCGCTCTTAACCGGGGCGTTAGTCTGTCAGCGGTTACGCAACGAAATTTTGAAGCAAGAAATACATCGGCCTTGGGTTCACGCCCAACTCGACGTGGCTGAGCAGGAGCGGTAAGATGGCATTTGACAGTTGGTATGACTTTATTGATATGGGTGGCTATGGGTTTTATGTATGGCTGGCCTATGGGGTGACCTTATTAGCGCTCACGATCTTAGTGATGCATGGCTTACGCACCCGTAAACAATTGCAACAACAAGCGGTGCAGCAACAGCAACGGCAGCAGCGCTTAGCCCGACGTAAACAGCAAGAACGAGGTACCGCATGATTCCACGACGTAAGAAACGCTTAGCCTGGGTATTGGCTTTAATCATAGGGGTGGCAGCGGCGCTGAGCTTGATTTTGTTTGCGCTATCAAAAAATATTGATTTGTTTTATACCCCAACAGAAGTGCTAGAAGGCAAAGGCAAAGACCTTACCAAGCCTAGCGTAGGACAACGGATTCGGGTAGGCGGTATGGTGGTTGAGGGTTCGGTTAGTCGAGATCCTAAAACCCTAGAAGTGAGCTTCCGAGTCACCGATACTGGGCCTGAAATGACCGTGTTGTACCAAGGTATTTTGCCTGATCTGTTCCGCGAGGGGCAGGGCATTGTGGCGCAGGGCACCTTGATCGAACCTAGCGTGCTCAAAGCTACGGAAGTGCTGGCCAAGCACGACGAAGAATACATGCCGCCAGAATTGGCTGAAGCTATGAAAGGCATTAAACATGTCAACCCGAATGCACCTGACTACACCGGTGAAAAGCCCGAATCTAAAGAGCCAGAGGGTTACTAACAATGATTGCTGAATTAGGTCAAGTTTCATTAGCGTTAGCTTTGGCATTTTCCGTGTTGCTAGCGGGGTATCCGCTGTGGGGCGCGTGGAAAGGTCACAGCGGAGCTATGTTGTTGGCGCGACCCCTAGCTTACGGTCAGTTTTTGTTTACTGCGGTAGCCTATGCAGCGTTAACTTGGGGTTTTGTGGTTAACGATTTTACTATCGCTTATGTGGCGCATAACTCGAATACCGCGCTGCCCCTGATGTATCGTATTACTGCGGTGTGGGGCTCGCACGAAGGCTCATTTTTACTGTGGATGCTGATGCAAGCGTGCTGGATAGCTGCGGTGGCAATGTTCTCGCGGCGCATGCCGTTAACCATGATGGCGCGCGTGTTGGCCATTTTGGGGTTGATCAGCATTGGCTTTTACCTGTTCATGATGAGCGTGTCGAATCCGTTCGATCGCGCGCTTCCCTTAATCCCAGTGGATGGTCGCGATTTAAATCCGCTGCTGCAAGATCCTGGGATGATTATTCATCCACCGTTGCTGTACATGGGTTACGTTGGTTTCTCGGTGGCTTTTGCCTTTGCCATTGCGGCACTCATCAGCGGTAAATTAGATGCCTCATGGGCGCGTTGGTCGCGACCTTGGGCTACCGCAGCTTGGTGTTTCTTAACCTTGGGTATTGCTATCGGCAGCTGGTGGGCTTATTACGAGCTTGGCTGGGGCGGCTGGTGGTTCTGGGATCCGGTCGAGAATGCCAGTTTTATGCCGTGGTTGGTCGGCACTGCCTTGATTCATAGTTTGGCAGTGACAGAAAAGCGCGGTGCCTTTAAGTCTTGGACCGTGTTACTAGCTATTTCCGCCTTTAGTTTAAGCTTGCTCGGCACCTTCTTGGTGCGCTCTGGGGTGATCGTATCGGTGCATGCTTTTGCCACCGACCCAGCTCGTGGTCTCTTTATTCTCGGCTTGTTGGCGATTGTGATTGGCGGCTCGCTGCTGCTGTTTGCCTTACGTGCTGGGGCTGTAAATAGCGCCACCAAATACGAAGTTAACTCGCGTGAAGTGATGCTGCTAGGCAACAACATCTTGTTAGTAGCAGCTACCGCTGTGGTGCTAATCGGGACCTTACTGCCACTGGTGCACAAAGAACTTGGTTTAGGCTCGATTTCAATTGGTGAACCCTTCTTTAATCAGATGTTCACCTATTTGATAGTGCCTTTCGTGGTGTTTATGGGCTTAGGGCCATTGATGCGCTGGCGTCGCCAAGAACTGCAACCTTTGATGGGCAGTTTAGGCCTAGCCTTAGTGCTGGCATTAGCGTTGGGCTATGTGATTCCGTGGGTGGTGACTGATCAAGTGATGGCCATGACGGTATTAGGGTTAGTGTTAAGCTTATGGATTGTGTTGACCTTGGTGGCCGAATTACGTCAGCGGGTGCAGCAACGTGGCCAAGGCTTAGCGAGTCTTACCAAGTTAGGTCGTAGTCACTGGGGCATGGTGCTTGGCCACTTAGGCTTTGCCATTACTATTGTGGGGATTGCTGCGGTGAGCCAATACGAGATTGAGCGCGATGTAAGGTTGGCACCAGGTGATCAGGTTGAGGTGGCTGGATACACCTTCCGCTTTGATTTGTTAAGCGAACAGCAGGGCCCGAATTACACCACCGACCATGCTGAGTTTAGTATTTTGCGCGATGGTAAGCTGGTGAGTGAGCTGGTGACTGAAAAACGTTTTTACACAGTACAACAAATGAGTATGACCGAAGTTGGCCTAGATGCGGGTTTCTTGCGTGACTTGTATGTAGCATTAGGTGAGCCATTAGGTGATGAGGCCAGCCCCGATGCTTGGGCAGTACGGATTTATGTGAAACCTATGGTGCGTTGGATCTGGCTAGGGGCCATTTTAATGGCCTTAGGCGGTGCTTTAGCGATGAGTGATAAACGTTATCGGGCCAGCCGCAAACAGCCGGCTCAAGGAGTTGCTCATGGCTGAAGCTCAAACATCTAAGTCGTCGCTACGCTGGTTGGTGTTAGCGTTACCGCTGGTAGCGTTTTTAGCCCTGACCGTGTTTTTGTTAAGGGGCTTGTTTTCAGACCCCACCGAGTTAAGTTCGGCTTTGGTGGGCAAACCTGTGCCGGCCTTTAGCTTGCCAGATATCTACGATACCTCGACGGAGCATACCGAGGCAGTTCTGAAAACTGGCGAGCCCTTGTTATTAAACGTGTGGGCTACTTGGTGTCCAACCTGTAGAGCTGAACATGCTTTTTTGAATGAGCTGGCAGCGCAGGGTATTCCGATAGTGGGGTTAAATTACAAAGACGATTCGCGTGCTAAAGCAGTGAATTGGCTCAATACCTTAGGCGATCCTTACGTGGTTAACCTGTTTGATGAGCGGGGCATGGTCGCCATTGATTTCGGCGTGTATGGTGCGCCAGAAACCTTTTTGATTAATCATAAAGGCGAGGTGGTGTATCGCCACGTTGGCGATGTTAATGCTCGCAATTGGAGTCAGTTGTTGGCACCGATGTTCCAGCAGTTACAGCAACAGGCCAAAGCTGCAGCGGGCGAACGAGGAGGTGAGCAATCATGACCACAAGCGCATTAACCAGTCAGCCGCACAGCTCGTGGCGACAGCTGTTCAGTAGCCTGTTCGTAAGCTTCAGCTTGGTGCTCGTGTTAGCTCTTAGTAGTCAAGCTCAGGCGCAGGTGAGTTTAGAGCAATATAAATTTGACGACCCGGCGCAAGAAAGTTTGTTTAGAGAACTAATTAACGAGCTGCGCTGCCCGAAATGTCAGAACCAAACCATTGCTGACTCAGATGCTTCGCTGGCCAAAGATTTGCGTGACCGCACTTATTTGATGGTGAAAGACGGTGCCACCAAGCAGCAGGTGGTAGATTACATGGTGGCAAGATACGGTGATTTTGCCTACTATCGGCCGCCGGTGCGCACCAGTACCTTGGTGCTTTGGTTAGGGCCGTTGGCAGTGGTGCTAATAGGCGCAGCTGTGGTCTTGTGGCGAGTGCGTTCAGGCTCTGAAGAAGCCCAATTAAGTGAAGCAGAATTAGCCCAGTTGGCGCGTCTGCAAACCGAGAAACAGGATAAATCAGAATGATTGCTCATATAGCGATGATCTTGGCCGTGGTGACGGCGGGCGGTTTATTTTTAATGGTAACCGGGCGGCGCCAGCGCGAGCAGCAGCGCACCCGTTTAGATGTCAACCGCGAACTCTATCAACAGCGTAAATTAGAATTGGTGGCAGAGCGCGATGACGGCTTACTCACGATGGAGGCGTTTGCGCGTGCCAATGATGAGTTAGACAAGCGCTTTGTTACCGAAAACAGCGAATTAGAACAAGTGGCTGATCGCCAAATGGGCAATGCCGTATGGGTACCGGCGGTGGTGGTGATGGTGGCTGCGGTGATCCTTTATTTTACCTTTGGTAGCTGGCAGTTGCAGCGCCAAGCGGATGACGCCTTAGCAGCGTTGCCTGATTTAGGCCGAAAGGTGATGTCGGATCAGTCGGCGCAAACTACCCGGGAAGAATTAGAAACCTTTGCACTAGGTTTACGTCAGCGCTTAGCTCAAACGCCCGATGATAATGGTATGGTGTGGCAAATTTATGCGCGGGTGATGACTCAGTTAGGGCAAGCGGAGCAATCGGTGGATGCTTTTGAAAAAGCTCTCGCAATTAACCCGAGCAATCAGCAGGCGCAGTTAGGTTACGCTCAGCTGTTAGTAAACTTTGGCGAAGAACAATATTTAGCCCAAGCAGCACAATTGTTGGTGCAAGTGCTGCAACAGGACCCCACGCAGCAAGAGGCCTTGTCATTATTAGGCCTGATCGCTTATCAACGCGGTGACTGGCAGCAGGCACAAACGGCATGGCAATTGTTACAAGACCAAATTGCCCCGGCGGATGAGCGCTATGCAGCCATTCAACAAGCACTAGATGATGTCGAGCAACGTTTAGTGGCCGCTGATGCGAGTTTGACTGTCACGGTAAGCTTGGCTCCGAAGTTACAAGATCAAGTGCCAGCGGGTGGCACCTTGTTCGTCTACATTACCGATCCTGATGGTAGTAGAATGCCGGCGGCTGCAGTACGTCAGCCAGTGGCGAACTTTCCGATAACGATTGAGCTATCGGATGCCAATGCCATGTTGCCGGAATTTGTGATGAGCGGATTGAACCGTTGGCAGGTGATGGCACGTATATCAAGCGATGAGCAGATTGAAGCTGCGCCTGGTGATCTGGATGCCGAGCCGTTGGTATTAGAAGCTGGTTCTGCTACGTCAGTGCAGCTAGAAATTAGCAAGATAGTGAACGACTAACTCGTTAAAACCAACAACATTGAGGTTATGGTGAAGAAGTACTTACTGATTGTATTGGCGGGATTAACCTTAGCAGGCTGTGCTAGCACGCCCGACGATGAGTGGGCTGACCCACGCGATCCCTTTGAAGATTTTAACCGCGACATGTGGGATTTTAACGAGCAGCTAGATGAAGCTATTCTTTGGCCAGCCGCTAAAGCTTATGGTGAAATTCCGCAGCCGGTACGAACCGGCTTACGCAACGTTGCCGATAACCTTGATGAAGTCTCGTGGTTTGTGAATAATCTGCTGCAAGGCAAAGTGATGGATGCCGGTAGTACCTTTTGGCGCTTCTCGATTAACAGTACTGTGGGTGTGTTAGGTATTTTTGATGTTGCCACGCCACTCGGGATTGAGGCAAAAGAAGAAAGCTTTGGCGAGACGCTAGCGAGCTGGGGTGTTACGGAAGGCCCTTATGTGATGTTGCCAGGTTTAGGTCCGACCGTGCCTATCGATCGCGGCGGTGACGTAGTGGATGGCATGTACTTTCCGATTGATAACTTAAATGGCCCTACCAGCATCGCGCGATTACTGGTGAAGGCACTAGATACGCGGTTACGCCTGCAAGAACAACAAGCGCTGATGGAGAACTCGTTAGACCCTTACGGGTTTGTAAAAGAGGCGTATTTTCAAAATTGGCAGCATAAGGTTTATGATGGTAACCCACCGCAAACCGAAGCGGATGAGCTGGACGACGACTTTTACGACCAGTTTTAAGCAACCATTCAGCCCAGAAGCCTTGCAACATGCAAGGCTTCTGCGTTATAAAAGCCCGTCACAGTTACGTTCTGTATAACTATAACTATATTTAACCGAGGAATTTGTATGAGCCAGGCGCCTTCAAAGTCAGAACTTTGGGGTCACCCCAAGGGACTGTACGTGCTTTTTACTGCCGAAATGTGGGAACGTTTTTCTTACTACGGCATGCGTGCCCTTTTAGTGTTAACTCTCGTAGCAGCTACTGAAGCCGCAAACCCAGGTTTTGGCATGACCGATGCTGAAGCTTTATCTTTGTACGGTACCTATACGGCGCTGGTTTATTTCACCCCCTTGATTGGCGGTTGGTTGGCCGATAACTATTTAGGCCAACGCAACTCGATTTTACTTGGTGGTATTTTAATGGCCGCAGCGCAATTTACGCTGTTTGCCGCCACACCGCACAGCCTCGACTTGTTTTATATAGGTTTGGGTATCTTGATTGCCGGTAACGGTCTGTTTAAGCCGAATATTTCAACCATCGTTGGCGATTTGTACAGCCAAGGTGATGCGCGTCGGGATAGTGCCTTCTCAATTTTCTATATGGGGATTAACTTAGGTGCTTTCTTAGCGCCATTGGTAACCTCTACTTTGGGTGAAAGCCCAGACTTCGGCTGGCGTTGGGGTTATTTTGCCGCTGGCGTAGGGATGACCTTAGCGGTCGTTACCCAAGGCCTCTTCTTTCAACGTTACTTGGGCGACATCGGTAAAGTCCCTGGCGCTAAACGTGACCGCGAAGCTTCGGGCGGTGTGAAAAAGCCACTGAGCAAAGTAGAGCACGACCGTTTGCGCGTGATTTTATTCCTGTTTGTGTTTGTGACCGTGTTCTGGTTAGCGTTTGAGCAAGCCGGCGGTTTGATGAGCATCTATGCCGATCGCTACACAGACCGTAGCTTTGGTGACAGCATTATTCCGGCGGGTTACTTCCAATCACTTAACCCGTTATTTATTTTGATCTTTGCGCCTATCTTCTCGGTGTTGTGGGTATGGTTGCATAAGAAAGATAAGAGCCCGGATGCACCGATTAAAATCTTCGCAGGTTTGGTGCTAACCTCGATTGGTTTTATTTTCTTGATCCTTGGCTTATTTGAAATTCAAGTCACCGGTCAAGCCAACATGATGTGGTTGGTACTGGCCTACTTATTCCATACCTTGGGTGAGCTATGTATTTCACCGGTAGGCTTGTCGTTAATGACTAAACTCGCCCCACTGCGCTTAGCTAGCTTGGTGATGGGGGTGTGGTTCTTGATGCCGGCTATTGCTAGTTATTTAGCGGGTATGGTGGGTGCCTTCAGTGAGAACGCCGATAAGTACGATTTCTCGATTAACCTGGCGCAATCGATTGGCCTAGAAGCTCAATACTCTGGTCTGTTGGTGGTGTTTGGTGGGGTTGCCGTAGGCTTGTTGGTGTTCGCAGTTATTTTATGGGCTATTTCTGGCATGCTAGTGAACTGGATGCATGGTGCCGAAAAAGCTCAAGCCGCACCGGCTGATTTGGCCGAAGGCGTTGAACAAGAGTTGCAAGCAGTTGCCGAACATGAAGGTTTAGGCGAACAATCTAAAAAATAAGGACGCAATACCATGGTGAAAAAAGTCGTTATCCCGGTAGCAGGGCTAGGAACACGCATGCTGCCAGCTACCAAGGCCATTCCGAAAGAAATGTTGCCCTTGGTAGATCGACCGTTGATTCAGTTTATTGTAGAGGAGTGTGCTGCGGCAGGCTTAACGGATATCATCTTGGTGACTCATTCGAGCAAAAATTCGATTGAGAACCACTTTGATACCAGTTTTGAACTTGAAGCAACGCTTGAGCAACGGGTTAAACGACAGCTGCTGGCGGAGGTACAAGCTATTTGTCCGCCAGGAGTCACCATCATGCATGTCCGCCAAGGCGTTGCCAAAGGTCTTGGCCATGCGGTGTTATGTGCGCGTCCGTTAATTGATGACCAGCCGTTTGCGGTGGTGCTACCGGATGTTTTGGTGGATGCCCAAAGCTGTGATTTAAAACGCGATAACTTAGCCGAAATGGTGCGTAACTTCAACGCCACGGGAGCCGCCCAAGTGATGGTAGAAAAAGTACCGCACGAGCTTACCAATCAGTACGGTATTGCTGATTTAAACGGTGCTGAATTAGCGCCCGGTGAACAGGTTGCGATTAAGCAATTGGTAGAAAAGCCACCGGTAGATGAAGCACCGTCGGATTTAGCCGTGGTGGGTCGTTACGTGTTCCCAGCGGCACTTTGGAGCCTGTTAGAGAAAACTCCAGTGGGCGCTGGCAATGAAATTCAGTTAACCGATGCCATGGCCATGTTACTCGAGCAACAGCCGGTAAATGCATACTATATGAAAGGCCGCAGCCATGATTGTGGTAACAAGCTAGGTTATGCCCAGGCCTTTGTAGAGCATGCTTTGCGTCATCCGGCGTTAGGCGACGACATGCGTGCTTGGCTGAAAACTATCGTGTAAATGGTGCAGCCACAGTAACGAGGATTACTGTGGCTGTTTCTTATAAATGACCGCTGCTGCTAATTGGTAGCGTATAAAAGCGTACCCCCAAAGATTCAGCGCTAGCCGGCTTTAATTGTTTGAGCAGGGTTAGCACGCGCTGTTTTTCTGGCTCAGTTACCATCACTTCTAGTCGTAACATACGGCGATATCCAACCACCTGTTCTAACCTATCTAGTTGACTATTCTGGCGGCTATGGCCATCAATTTCTGCGAGTGAAAAGCCACTGAGTTGCTCATCAGCTAGCAATACATCGACTACATGGGCGCGCAGTTTAACCGGAAAAATCACGTGCAGTAGTTCATACTCGGGCATGACGACCTCGCAATAGCTTGTACATTAAAGGAAGAATAAATAAGGTGGTGAAAGTTGCGGTAACCAAGCCACCAATCACGACAATCGCTAGCGGGCGTTGAATTTCGGCGCCAGGGCCAGTGGCCAAAGCTAATGGGAAAAGACCCAGCATCGCTGTGGTCGCAGTCATCAGGATGGCGCGTAAACGATCACTGGCACCAACGATCACCAGTTGTTCTAACTGTTCATGTTGATGTTCTATCGCTTGAAAGTGAGTCAGCATGACCACACCGTTGAGTACTGCTACCCCTAATAAGGCAATAAAGCCCACCGAAGCCGGCACCGACAAATATTCGCCGGTGATAAATAATGCCAGCACACCGCCCATCAGAGCGAAGGGAATATTGGCGAAGACCAGTCCGGCTACGGCCAAAGATCGGAAGGTGGCGAATAGAATGAGTCCAATAACTAAAAGAACGACAGGGACAATCGTCAGCAGGTTATTGGTAGCTCTTGCTTGATTCTCAAATTCACCGCCAAAGTTAAGATAATACCCACTAGGTAGCTGTAACTCACGCGCGAGTTGTTGCTGTAGTTCTTCAACAAAACTAACCACGTCACGGTCGCTAACATTGGTGGTGACGACCGCAAAGCGACTGCTGTTTTCTCGCTCAATGAGGCTCGGGCCTTCGTCACTACTTATGGTTGCGAGGGCACTTAACGGCGCCCAGTTGCCGTCAGGTAAGCTGACAGGCAAGTCTTTTAATTGCTGTAAGTAACTCAGCTTGCTGCTGTTACTAGCGGCAAAGACTAACGGTGTTTTAATGCGGCCATGAATAACGTCACCCACGTGCAGACCATCAACAAACAATCGAATAAGACGTGACAGTTCTGCCGTAGTGAGATGGTAGCGCGCCGCAACATCAGGGCGTAATCGAATGTTGATGTATTCGCCCCCGTCAATCAAGGTTGTTTGTACATCGACGCTCCCGGCCACGCCAGTAGTTATCTCAGCGATCTTCTGGGCCGTGCTACTAAGAGTGCTAATGTCGTCACCAAACACCTTGATAGCTACATCGCCAGAGCTACCGGTAAGCATTTCAGCGACCCGCATTTGAATGGGTTGAGTGAAATTAAAGTTTATTCCTGGGTAGTCTAGGAGTACCTTCCGAATGGCATCAATCAATGCAGCTTTGTCACTCACTTGCCAGGTGTCACGCGGCTGTAACTGAATAAACATATCGGTTTCGTTGAGTCCCATCGCATCCATACCTAATTCATCTGAACCAATGCGAGCAACGATTTGCTTAATTTCTGGGATGTCAGCGAGTAGTCTTTGTTCTAATTGTGTATCTAAGGCCAAAGATTCAGCTAAGTTAATGCTGGGATGCTTTTCTAGCTGCACAATGAGATCGCCTTCATCCATCACTGGCATAAAGGTTTTACCCGTAAAACTGATAGCTACTGCTGCCACTGCCAGTAGTCCTACGGCGCAGATAAGCCATGCAGCAGGCCGTTGGATAACTCGTGCAAGTAGGCGTTGATAATGCGCTATAAGCCATTGGATTAGGCGTGGGGTAGGTTTAGGCTTAGCGCTGATTAAGGTAACCGCCAACACTGGAATAACTGTTAACGCCACTAGCATGGAGGCTAGCATCGCAAAGACAATAGTTTGCGCGACGGGGGAAAACAGCTTGCCCTCTAGACCACTCAGAAACAAAAGTGGTGCGAACACGATGATCACAATAGCGGTACCTGAAATCACCGGCTGCGCCACGGCCAGAGTGGCCCGATAGATTCGATGAGCGCGCGGTAAATAGGCCTGTTTCTGACTTTGTGTGACGATGTTTTCAACGACGACCACAGCAGCATCTACCAGCATACCGATGGCAATAACAATGCCACCAAGACTCATGAGGTTAGCCGTAAGACCTACTTGGTCCATGGCTAAAAAGGTGATGGCTACGGCCAGTGGAATGGATAAGGCGACCACTAAAGCGGCGCGAACATCGGCTAAAAAGATGAAGAGAATTAAAATAACCAGTAGCACTGCAGCAAGTAGTGCTTCGATGATGGTGCTCACAGCAGTACTAATAAGATCCGCACGGTCGTAGAAGACATTAAGTTCGCTACCGGCCGGCAGGGTTGGCTCAAGTTGAGCCAGTTGGGCTTTAACAGCAGCAACCACCTCGTTCGTATTACTATCTTTTAAGGCAATGATCATGGCTTGCGCCGTTTCTTCACCGTTATGGGTTACGCCACCAAAGCGCGGCAGGTAACCGTTGCTGATCTCGCCTAATTGCGCCAAGGTGATAGTTTCGCCCGTTGCCGTGGGGAGTTTCAGTTGCGCCAGGTCATATTGGTCAACGAGTTTGCCTTCGGTACGCAGGATGAGACTGGTGGAGCCGTTATCGATGCGTCCCACGCTACCGTTTAGATGATTTTGTTGCAGCCACTCAACCAGTTGCGCTAGGGATATTCCGGCTTGCTGGAGACGACCTAGATCAGGGGTGAATTGCAGCGTTGTAACAAAGCCGCCCATAGTGGTGACCTCGGCTACCCCAGGCACGGTACGCAACAACGGTCGTACTTGCCAATCTAGCAGGTGCCGACGTTCGGCTAAGGTTAAATTGGGATTGCTGTAACTCAGCATAAAGATTTCACTAAGTGGGGTGCTCATTGGGGCTAAGCCACCATCAATGCCTTCGGGTAAGCTGCCCCAGACGCCGCTGAGGCGCTCGCTTACTTGTTGCCGAGCCCAGTAGATATCCACACCTTCTGCGAAATCAATGGTGATAGAAGTGATGCCATACTTGGTGGTGGAGCGCAAAATCGCCTGATTTGGAATACCTAGTAGTTCGGTTTCGATAGGTTGCGTGATTTGCGCTTCGATTTCTGCGGCGGTCATGCCCGGCGCACGAATAATGAGCTTGGCTTGGGTTGGAGAAATATCTGGGAAGGCGTCAATCGGCAGGCGCTGCCAAGCCTGCACCGCTAGCGCCAAGACAAGGGCGGTAAGAGCTAAGATAAACACCCGTTGAGTGAGCACAAAACGCAGAATGGCTGCCATCTATTACTCTCCCCCTAGCCCAATAAAGTGGCCGTAAACAGCGCCTACGGATTGCTGTAACACTTGGCTGTTAGGTGCTAGTTGGGTACTGGTGATCTGTAAGTAAGCTGCACCGTTGGCCGTGTTCATCGCTTGCTTACCAATAATGTCGACCGGTACTAGCACCAATGCTTGCTGCGCTAATTGCCACACATAGGTTTGCTGTTGATGCCGGATGATACTACTGGCGGGTACGTTAAACACCGTCTGTTGATAATGCGGCGTAACGCTTAGCTGGCTGCCTAGCGGCGCTTGACAGTGAGCGGGTAAATCGGTGAGCGGAATGCTCCACCAGGTTTGGGTAAACCCCTGACTGGTTTGCTCGACATAATCGATCGCTAGTTCGCATTGCTGCCAGCTGACACTGGTTGGTTGCTTACTAAAGGTGGCCAGTTGTCCGCGTAATCTTGATGTTGCCGCAGCACTGACACTAAATAGTATCGTTTGGTTGGCGACAATGTCTATGTGTCCCGCTTGCGGAGCCGCTAAGGTGATGCTGTTGTTTGCCTTATTGATTTGAACAATATGCTGGTAAAAATGGTCGAGATGCTCAAATGCTAACAGCGTGCTGTGGTAAGCCGCGCTGATTTCCTGCCACTGGGCGGCACTGATGGCTTGCTTTTGAAACAGCTGTTGATTGCTCTGATAGCGCTGCGCTACCACCTCTAGCTGCTGTTGTTGTGCTTTGTATTCAGTAAGAAAATGTTCGACGGCATCGCCACTTAATTGCACTACCGGTTGTTTATGGGTTACCTGTTGCCCTTGCTGCACTAGCCATTGCTGTTGTGATACTTCGAGCATATTGGCAACGGGATAACCACTTTGCACAAAGTTAGTAACTCGTGCGGTAAGCGCGGCGCCGGTATAGTGAGATTGGGGCGTCACCTGGTGATAACTTAAAGAGAGCTGTCCGAGTTCGCTAAGCTCAACTTGGTCTGCCGCTACCTGAGTTGTGGTGGTGACAGCCAGAAGCAGCACGGCAACGCGGCACAGCTTTAGGCAAGCAGCTTGCTGGTGTTGATAACCCTGATTATTGAATCGATTGATAAGGCTCATAAGGGTACTCCTGCTGCTTGTTGAAGTTGGGCATAGGCTTGTTGGATTTGTTGTTTGAGTAACTGCACTTGGCGTTGCTCGGCAAATAACTGTTGCAACCTTTGTTGTGCGATATCTGGATTGATCTCTTGCCGCTGCAACAACAGAAGCAGCGCAGATTGGGCCTGCTGGCGCAACTGTTGATGTGGTTGGAGCATTTGATATTGCGCCTCTAACAGGCTTAGCTGGGCTTGTGCTTGCTGATACTGCTGGATGATCTGCTGACGACTTTGTTGATAGTCTTGTAGCCATTGTTGCTGACTTATCTGATAATTGCTTTGTTCGGTTTGGCTCAGTTGCGCCCCCAACGACAGCGGAATATCGAGCTGTAAGCCAATTTGATTTTCTGAGATGCCGGCAGTATCTATCCGTTTGAAGCGGGTGGTGACCTGCCATGGGGTATTACCGCTGAGATTTTGTTGCTGTTGTAAGTAGAGTTGTTGCTCGTGCAATTGTAGTAACGCCAACTGCGGATGCTGTTGCCATGCTGCAGCGTCGAGTTTAGTGGGGTTGGCATCTGCTAAGTTAGTTGGAATTTGGCGGGTGCCAGTGAGTTCCATAAGCTGTTGCTCAGCGGCTTGCTGATGTTGTTGGTGCTCTAACTGCAACATAGCTAATTGAGTTTGTGCCTGCTGCAATCCGTAGCGAAAATAGGTATCAGCCTCGGTGGTTTCAGCTTGCTGTTGCAATGGTGCCATTAAGCCCTGATAGGTTTGTAGTTGTTGTTGTAACAGCTGCTGCTGTTGTTGATGCTGAGCAATGGTCCAAACTAAGTTGCGTACTTGGCCACTGGCGTACCAGCGGCGTAGTTTTAGCAGCTGCTGCTGATAGTGCTGTGCTATCGACTGCCATTGCTGGTTCAGTTGGTGGCCACTCGGACTTGTAAGAGGCAATGACAGAGCCAGTTCAAGTTCATCGGTTCCTTGGTCGGCTTGGCTTTGCAGGGCCGCTATACTTACCGTAGGTGCCGCTGCCAGCCAACTAGATACCCAGGTTTCGGGACGTTGCACTAGATCCGTTTGCAGCCTGGCTTCAGCGGCGTCGGTTAAGCTACTTAAGCTAGTGTTAGCGGGTGTTTGAGCATGTGCTGTTGGGCTGAGCAAAAGCAGGTTTAGCAGCAATAGACTGATGGCTAAATCGCGCTTACCCCATGCAGGTAAATTGAGATGTTGTTGAACAAAGTTGTCGATCCACACGATAAAGCTCCTTATTACTGCAACTAGCAGTAACACTCTATGAGGGCTTGCTTAAGGAAGTCTTAAGAAAGCTTAAGCTTTGTGTGGGAATTATGCCAAGTTTGCGATAATTTGCGCTAAATCAATTCTTTTATTAGCAACTGATAAAGCATGCGGGCACAAGGGCCGGTGGTATCGCCTTTGGGTAAGGTGAGGTACATCGAGCCGCTGCGCTTGCTGCTACCAGCTAGGGTTAAGAAGCACAGGTTGTCAGCATAGCGGGTAACGTGAGGTGGCAACCAACTAAAACCTAAGCCATTTTGCACCAGCTGTAGTGATTCGTTAAAGTGATTCACTGTCCAGCGTTGTTCAGACTTAAGCCAGCCCTCTACTTCTATCGGCTTTTTGGCCGTATCACGAATCACGATTTGTAAATACTGACTCAGCTCATCGGCACTAATGGGGCCTGGCTGTTGAGCCAGCGGATGCTCTTTGCTCACCACCAAATCTAGCCGATAGCCGCTGATGGGCTCGCCCACATGACCTTTGGGGAGTTGGTGGGTGATTACGATATCTGCGCTTTGGTCTAAAATATGTTCAATGGAGCCGGTTAATACCGTGTCTTCAATGACTAAGCGAGTGCCCCGACTGAGTTGTTGAAACTCATGCAGCACAGGCACCAGTAGCTGGCGGTCAAAGACCATTTCTACGGCCAAAGTGATTTTAGTTTCCCAGCCCTGCTTAAGGTTTACCGCTAACTGCTCAAGTTCAGTTACTAAACTGGTGAGCTGGCGTGAGCGGCGCACCATGGTCTCGCCGATGGGGGTAAGTTGAGCCTTACGGCCCACTACTTCGAGCAGTTCAACTTCGAGCGTATCTTGCAGTTTAGCCACCGCATGATTGAGCGAGCTTTGGCTTTTATTCAAGACTTGCGCGGCATGAGCGTAGCCGCCATGGTCCACTACGGCCTGTAAAATACGCCATTGTTCAAGTGTGGTTTTGGGGCGGTAGGGCGTACTCATGCAATCTCCAACGGGATGATTCGGCTAGGTATTAGCAATAATAACGGCTCGCAGGGGGGCTGGATAGCCCTCGATGGTTTTGCTGGTATCGTGCGGATCTAAAAAATCCACTAACGACTGACCAGGCATCCATTCGGTGGCACGTTGCTCAGCTAAGCTGGTGACGTTTTCATCCACCACGCGGGCGTTCTTAAAGCCACAACGTTCAAGCCAATGTAACAAGGCTTTGGTACTAGGAATAAACCAGACGTTGCGCATCTTGGCATAGGTTTCACCCGGTACTAAAACGGTCTGCTCATCACCTGTCACTACCAGCGTTTCTAACACTAACTGGCCACCTGGCTTGAGCTGGGCTTTAAGTTGGGTGAGAAAATCAATGGGCGAGCGCCGATGATAAAGCACGCCCATGCTAAAGACGGTGTCAAAGGCTTTTAGTTCGGGCATATCTTCTATGCCCAACGGGAACCAGTGTGCGCGTGCTTGTAGGTCAGTCGGCATAAAGCTGCGCACCGCCATAAACTGCGCCATAAATAGCTGGCCGGGGTCGATGCCCCAGACTTGCTCGGCGCCGCTTTCAAGCATGCGCCAGAGGTGATAACCACTGCCACAACCCACATCAAGCACCTGTTGCCCGCTTAAATCACCGATATGGGGTGCCACTCGTTGCCATTTAAAATCCGAGCGCCATTCGGTATCTATCTGCACCCCATGTAAATTGAACGGGCCCTTGCGCCACGGGGTGAGTTGCATCAGTAGCCCTTTGATGCGTTGCTGTTGGCCGTCGCTGATGCTGTCATTCAGGACGCTCACAGTGGCGCCCAAAGCTACCGCTGTAGGTTCAAGCTGTGGCAATTGTGCGACACAGCGTAACCATTTGGGTAACTCGCCATGTTGTTGCTGTTGCTGCCACTGTTGAAGTTGCGCGGGGAGGCTCGTTAACCAATGTGCCAACGGCGATTGGGCGACAGCGATTAAATCCTTGGTAAATAAAGTCATGATATCCCTTGAGCGTAGGTTAAGCGGCGGTGACTATTTAACAGCAATCAGTGCGGCAAAATTGTAACACTGAAACCACACTTGCGATTGGCTAAAGCCAACCTGCTGTAATCGCTGATGGTGAGTTTCTAAGGTATCAATGCGCATCACATTTTCGATGGCCGCACGTTTTTGTGCTATTTCGAGTTCACTGTAGCCGTTGGCGCGTTTAAATTCATGGTGAATATCTACCAACAGCTCGTTCATGCTGGGGCTATTGCTGCGAAATTTTTCACTGAGTAACAGCGCTCCGCCCGGTTTCAGGCTGTCATAGATGCGCTGTAACAAAGGCTGGCGCTGCTCTGGTGGCACGAACTGTAGGGTAAAGTTCATGGTGACGACCGAGGCATCCGACAACTCACTGTCGAGAATATCTTCACAGCGAATGCTGACCGGAACCGTGCTACGATAGCCTTGTAAATGCAGCTGGCAGCGTTCAACCATAGCGCTGGAGTTATCAATACCAATAATCTGCACTTGCTCTAAGTGGCTTACGTGCTGGCGCATGGCTAAGGTTGCCGCACCTAACGAACAGCCCAAATCGTAAAGGTTACTATGGCTTTGGGCGAAACGTTTGGTTAACTGGCCAATACCTTGCAGAATACTTTGATAGCCAGGTACCGAACGGTTAATCATGTCTGGAAACACTTCAACCACGTTTTGGTCGAAGACAAAATCACTGACTTGCGGTAAAGGTTCGGCAAAGATGGCGTCTTTTTTGCTCATGCTGATAACTCGGGCTGGCGTTTAACATGGCCGCTATTTTAGCGCATGCAGGTGCTAAACTAAATTTTTTCTCAAAAGCGGGCTAGTTGCTGACAATCAGCGCCAGTCCGTTATAATGTGCAGCTTTGTAATTTCTTAATTTGTGGTAGGGACAAACCCATGCGTAGCCATTATTGTGGACAGCTAGAAACAAGCTTAGTAGACCAACCTGTAACCCTTTGTGGATGGGTCAATAAACGCCGTGATTTAGGCGGTTTGATTTTTATCGATATGCGTGACCGCACGGGCTTAGTGCAAGTGGTGTTTGACCCGGATCAACAAGCGCTGTTTGAAACTGCGAATAAGCTTCGGCAAGAGTTTTGTATTCGTTTAACCGGCACGGTGCGGGCGCGTCCTGACAGCCAAATCAATAGATCAATGGCCACGGGTGCGGTAGAAGTGATGGCTACTGAACTGGAAATCATCAGCCGAGCAGAGCCACTGCCGATTGATTTTAACCAGCAGGTAAGCGAAGAGCAGCGCTTACGCTATCGTTATCTCGACTTACGCCGTCCGAACATGAGCCACAACTTACAATTTCGGGCTAAAGTGACCAGTGCTGTGCGCCGCTTTTTAGACGATAACGGCTTTTTGGATATAGAAACACCTATGCTAACTCGTGCTACGCCTGAGGGCGCGCGCGATTATTTGGTGCCGAGCCGTACTCACAAAGGTAAATTCTTTGCGCTGCCACAATCCCCGCAGCTGTTTAAGCAACTGCTGATGATGTCGGGTTTTGACCGCTACTATCAAATCGTGAAATGTTTCCGCGATGAAGATTTGCGTGCCGACCGTCAGCCTGAATTTACCCAAATTGATATTGAAACCTCGTTCATGAGCGCCGACCAGGTGATGGCGGTTACCGAGCAGATGGTACGCGGCTTATTCCAGCAGATGTTGGATGTGGATTTAGGTGAGTTTCCACGGATGACCTGGCATGAAGCGATGCGTCGCTTTGGTAGCGACAAGCCTGATCTGCGTAACCCGCTGGAGTTGGTTGATGTTGCTGATGTGCTGCAAGAGGTTGAATTTAAAGTGTTCTCTGGCCCAGCTAATGATCCTAAAGGGCGCGTGGCTGCGTTAAAAGTGCCCGGTAAAGCAGATGCTATCTCACGTAAAGCCATTGATGAATACACCAACTTCGTGGGTATTTATGGAGCTAAAGGCTTAGCTTGGATGAAGATTAACGACCTAGCGGCCGGCCGTGAAGGCGTGCAGTCACCGGTATTGAAGTTTATTCCTGATGCAGCTTTAACAGCAATTTTGGAGCGTACCGCAGCAGCCAATGGCGATATTATTTTCTTTGGTGCGGACAAAGCGAGCGTGGTGGCTGAAGCCATGGGCGCATTACGCTTAAAAGTAGGCCAAGACTTTGAGTTGGTGAGTGATGAGTGGCGCCCGTTATGGGTGGTTGACTTCCCCATGTTTGAAGAAGCCGATGGACGCCTTTATGCGATTCATCATCCTTTTACTGCGCCAGTGAATGTCACCGCAGAAGAACTCAAAGCAAATCCAGAAGCGGCGCTGTCTAATGCCTACGATATGGTGTTGAATGGCGTTGAAGTAGGTGGCGGCTCGGTGCGTATTCATAACAATGATATGCAGCAAGCGGCGTTCGAAATCTTAGGCATTGGTAAAGCTGAAGCACAAGAAAAATTTGGCTTTTTACTCGAGGCACTTAAGTACGGTACGCCACCCCATGCGGGCTTAGCCTTTGGTTTGGACCGCTTGGTGATGTTGATGGTGGGCGCAAGCTCCATTCGTGAAGTGATTGCCTTTCCGAAAACGACCACCGCGGCTTGTGTGCTCACTGATGCCCCAGGTGTCGCTAACCCGGAAGCCTTGGCAGAGTTACATGTTGCTGTTACGGTAAAGGACAGCTAAGTTAACGTCAGACAAGTCACAGGAGCGAATCATGGCGATTATTCTGGGCATTGACCCGGGGTCTCGGTTAACGGGATATGGCCTGATTCGCCAATCTGGGCAACGGGTAAGCTATTTAGGTAGCGGCTGCATTAATGTGATGCGCAGTCTCAAAAGTAACAGCGAACCTTGTTTGGCGGATAAATTAAAGGTGATTCATGATGGCGTCTGTGAGCTGATTACTCAGTTTCAGCCGACCGAGTTCGCCATTGAACAAGTGTTTATGGCACGCAACCCTGATTCAGCCTTAAAACTTGGCCAAGCCCGTGGCGCTGCAATAGTCGCGGCAGCTTGTGCCGGCTTACCTGTGGCTGAATATGCCGCGCGTTTAGTCAAGCAGGCGGTGGTGGGTACTGGCGCCGCTGATAAAGCGCAAGTACAGCACATGGTGATGGCCATGCTGAAGCTAACCCATAAGCCGCAAGCCGATGCTGCGGATGCTCTAGCCGTGGCCTTATGCCATGCTCACACCCGCACCCAACTCATTTTAACCGCAAGGGGACGTGCGTGATTGGACAATTAACGGGTACCTTAATAGCTAAGCACCCACCGGAAATTTTGTTAGACGTGAACGGCGTTGGCTATGAAGTACAACTGCCGATGACCTGCTTTTACGAACTGCCAGAACTGGGCGAACGAGTAACCTTGATCACGCATTTTGTGGTGCGTGAAGATGCCCAATTATTGTATGGTTTTAATACTTTTGCCGAGCGCATGTTATTTCGTCAGTTGATTAAAGCCCAAGGCGTAGGCCCGAAGCTGGCCCTAACTATTATGTCGGGCATGACTGCGCATCAGTTTGTGCATGCCGTAACCCACGATGACGTTACCAGCTTAGTGAAGCTACCAGGGGTGGGCCGTAAAACGGCGGAGCGCTTGGTAGTAGAAATGCGCGACCGGCTGAAAAACTGGGGTTCAACCACTCCGGCTACGGATGCAGCGCCCATTGATTTTGGTGACTTGACCCCAACCATAAGTGCGGATTCACCTCGTGATGATGCCCTGAACGCCTTGCTGGCGCTGGGTTACAAGCTTGCGCAAGCGGAGAAAGCGGTAGCCGCGGCACTGAAAGCGGAACCCCAAGCGTCGAGCGAGCAGCTGATTCGGTTTGCGTTGAAGAATATGTAGGGAAGAGCAAGAGCGATATTAGCTGTTAGATATTAGATATTAGCTGTTGGATATTGGGTGAGAGCAAGAGCAAGAGCCGCGAACAACGAGGATGAGTGAGTAGGATGATTGAGCCAGACCGGATAAACCAGCCCCATGCTATTGCCGAAGACGAGGTTGTGGATCGTGCGATACGGCCCAAGCAGTTAGCTGATTACACCGGGCAAAAGCATGTTGTTGAGCAAATGGAGATCTTTATTCAGGCGGCCAAACAACGCTCTGAAGCCCTTGATCATGTGCTTATTTTTGGCCCGCCAGGCTTGGGCAAAACAACCCTTGCGAATATTGTCGCGAACGAACTAAACGTAAATATCCGGCAAACTTCCGGTCCGGTACTAGAAAAGGCCGGTGATCTTGCGGCATTGTTAACCAACCTGGAAGAACACGATGTGTTGTTTATTGATGAAATTCATCGCTTGAGCCCGGTGGTTGAAGAGATTTTGTACCCAGCGATGGAAGATTATCAGTTGGACATCATGATTGGCGAAGGGCCTGCTGCACGGTCTATCAAGTTAGATTTGCCGCCCTTTACCTTGATTGGAGCCACAACGCGAGCTGGCGCTTTAACCTCACCCTTGCGTGATCGGTTTGGGATTGTGCAGCGCTTGGAGTTTTACAACGTTGAAGAGCTTACTAGTATTATTAAGCGCTCAGCGAGTTACCTGAATTTACAGTTAGAGCCGCTTGGCGCGTTAGAAATTGCACGTCGTTCGCGCGGTACGCCACGGATAGCTAATCGCTTGTTACGGCGAGTACGCGATTTCGCTGAGGTTAAAAATAACGGCCATATTGATCAAGCCACGGCTGCTGCTGCCTTAGCTATGGTTGATGTGGACGAAGCCGGTTTTGACTACATGGACAAGAAATTACTGCTGGCGATTATTGAGAAGTTCATGGGTGGCCCGGTGGGGCTCGAGAATTTAGCCGCAGCTATTGGTGAAGAGAAAGATACGATTGAAGATGTGCTGGAGCCCTATTTGATTCAGCAGGGGTATTTGCAGCGCACGCCGCGCGGACGAGTGGCAACTTTAAATGCCTATCGCCATTTCGGACTGGATAAAGAAGGGCAAGAACGCGGTTAGCTATTGGATATTGGAAGGGCAAGAGCGCCGTTAGCTATTGGATATTAGATATTGGAAGGGCAAGAGCGCGGTTAGCTAATAGCATATTTGTTGTTACCAAAAAAAAGCCCGCTCAGGGAGCGGGCAAAATACAGAACAACAAGGAAGTTAAATCCAGGGAACAATAACAGGAAGAAGTGACAACCGGTCTCTTCGTATCTGGTATATGCTGTGCATTATAAAGAGGCTGGACCAGTTTTCAAACGAGAAAAATTGTGCTTCGCATTACTTTTACTAATATCAAATATTTAATGATGCTTAAAAATTAGGCTTGGTAAAATTGGTAAGACCAAAAATATCGTTTATAAATAGCATCTTAGTGATTTTTGGTCATATTCTAATGATAAAAAAATTTTTGGTGTGAAATTGAACAAATCAACATTTCAATGGCCCATTCGTGTTTATTATGAAGACACAGATGCTGGCGGTATCGTTTATTATGCGAATTATCTCAAATTTCTTGAGCGGGCCCGTACAGAATGGTTACGCTCGCTAGGAATTGAGCAGGACACTTGGTTGGCTCATCGGGTTGGCTTTGTGGTGCGGCAGGTGCAGATGGATTTGTTGCGGCCGGCTAAATTTAATGATGAACTGATAGTGACGGTTAAGGTCGAACGCCTAGGTCGGGCATCGATTGTGTGTCACCAGCAAGTTATGCTGCAAGATGGTACGGTATTATGTGAGGCTGTGATTAAAGCGGCCTGTGTTCATTTGGGTGAGGCTGGTACTGACGTTCGTGCGGTGCCTATGCCTGCTGAAATAATTGAGGTATTAAAACGTGCAAGCTGAATTGTCTATCACCGCATTAATTTTAGAAGCCAGTATAGTGGTGCAGTTGGTTATGCTCTTACTGCTGGCGTTTTCGGTGGTTGGCTGGATGATGATATTTCAGCGCCGCAATGTACTGAAAGCCGCTAGCGCCGAAGCTTTGGCGTTTGAAGACAGGTTTTGGTCTGGCGTTGATTTAGCGCGGTTATTCCAAGAAGTGACAGCGAAAGCACAAAACGCCGGTGGCATGGAAAAATTATTTCATGCGGGCTTTAAGGAGTTTGCGCGGTTACGCAATAATCCGGCGGTAGGACAGCAGCAAATGTTGGAGGCTTCGTATCGCGCCATGCGGGTGGTGCACTCGCGTGAAGTGGATAACATGGAGCAGAATTTGAGTTGGTTGGCGACCATAGGTTCGATCAGCCCTTATGTGGGCTTGTTTGGTACCGTGTGGGGGATCATGAACGCATTTATCGGCCTGGGTGCGGTGCAGCAGGCGACCTTGGCGATGGTTGCGCCAGGTATCGCGGAAGCTTTGATTGCCACTGCGATGGGTTTGTTTGCGGCGATTCCAGCGGTGATTGCGTACAACCGTTATACTTATCAAGTGGAAAAGATTGATAACCAGTATTTGAATTTTATGGATGAATTGTTGGCTATTTTACAACGGCAAACGGCTCAATCTGCAGCTAAAGCAGGTGCGCCGGCATGATGAGCGTGGTGCGTAAGCGGCGTAAGCCGGTGGCCGAGATCAACGTGGTGCCCTACATCGATGTGATGTTGGTGCTGTTGATTATTTTTATGGTTACGGCACCGTTGATCAGTCAAGGGGTGAAAGTCGATTTGCCCAAGGCCTCAGCGGAGCCGCTTGATCCTGAGAGTGAGCCACCGATTGTGGCATCAGTGGATCAGCAGGGGCGTTATTTTCTGAGTACCCATCCGGAGCCGAATACACCGCTCGAGGTGGTGGATTTAGCGGTGATGGTTGCAGCCGAGTTGCGCATCAGCCCGGAACGTCCGGTGGTGGTTAAAGGAGATGGCGCTGTCAGCTATAATCAGGTGATTCAGTTGATGGTATTGTTGCAGAAAGCTGGTGTGAGTCAGGTTGGTTTGATGACCGATAGTTCGTTGGCTGAAACGGCGGGGGCAGGGCGATAGCATGAGTGACATCAAGCCATCGCAAGATGGTGCCAAAGGTACTTCAGCTAAGTCAACGTCAGCTGCTAAAGCCACGGCTACGCAAGCAGGAGCACGGCTGCCAGCAAAAGGCAGCGAGCTAGGTAAGCCTTTGCTGTGGTCGGTGTTAGTGCATGTGGGCGTTGTAGGTGTGTTAGCAGCGGGGATGGTGTTTCAACCCCAGCTGCCAAACACGCCCATGCAGGTGCAATTGTCGGATCCTAATCTGAGCCCAGATGAAGAAATACCGGCGCCGGATGATTTTGAGGCGGTACAGGCCGTAGCGGTAGATCAAGCCGCGGTAGAACGGCAAGTGCAGGCGATTAATGAGCGTAAGCAAGCGCAAGCGGCGGCGGAGCAGCAGCGCCAAGCAGAATTAGAACGCCGAGCGGAAGCTGCAAGAAAGGCGCGCGAACGTGAGCTACGTGAGTTGCGTGAATTAGAAGCCAAGCAAGAAGCGGAGCGACGTAAGTTAGCTGAAGAGCGAACCAAAGCACAACAAGAAAAGGCAGCGGCCGAGAAAGCGGCAGCAGACGCAGAAGCCCGTCGTAAACGCGAAGAAGCGGCAGCGGCAAAGGCTGAGCAAGAGCGTAAAGAACGAGAAGCTGAAGCGAAGCGATTAGAGCAGGAACGGCTAGAGCGTGAGCGCGAAGCAAAAGAGCGTGCTGAACGCGAACGGCAGTTGCAAGAACGGTTAGCGGCTGAGGCAGCCGAACGTGCTAAGGCACGCCAAGCGCAGATGCAAAGCGAGATTCAGCGCTTTACGGCGTTGATAACCGGGGCTATTCAGCGCAACTGGATCGTGGATGATTCGATGCGTGGTAAAGAATGTCAGCTAACCATTAGCTTGGCTCCGAGTGGCTTTGTTAAATCGGTGGACCAAGGCGTTGGCGATGAGCGGGTGTGTCAATCAGCTCGGACTGCGGTGCTAAAAGCTGGTACACTGCCGGTATCGAAAGATCCTGAAGTGTATAAGCAGATGGAAACCATTAAATTGACGGTTAGACCTAATTTGTAACACTAACGTGTAGTTGAAGAGCTTATGATGAAAAAACTGTTTGCCTGTGTTTTGACAGCGGCGTTAAGCCTGATGGTATTGACGAATTCGGCCCGAGCGGCGCTCGAAATCGTGATTACTGAAGGTATTGATAGTGCCCGGCCGATTGCGGTGGTGCCGTTTGCCTGGAAGGGCGATGGTCCGAAGCCAGAAGGATTAACCGAGGTGGTGGCTGCCGATTTAATGCGCAGCGGCAAGTTTAATCCGATTCCAGTAGCAGCAATGCCACAACGACCTAGTTCGTCGGCTGAGATTGATTATGCTGCGTGGGCTGCGCTGGGTGTCGAGGCCGTGTTGGTGGGGACGATTGAGCCTTATGCCGTAGACCGTTACACGGTTTCGTTTGAAATCGTCGATGTGTTGCGCGGCCAAATCACCAGCGGCACGCAAGTGCTGCGCAATGGGCAGCTGGTTAACTCGCAAGATCATATTCTCGATGCACGCAGCAGTGTGATTGACCGCAATCAGTTTCGGCAGTACTCGCACCGCATCTCTGATGTGTTTTACGAGACTTTAACGGGGCAAAAGGGTGCATTTATGACTCGTATTGCTTATGTTACGGTGAACTATAAGCTGGATAAGCCTTACGAGTTAGTGGTAGCAGACTACGATGGTTTCAATGAAAAGGTGCTGCTACGTAGCCCTGAACCCTTGATGTCGCCGTCTTGGTCTCCTGATGGTAATAAATTAGCTTATGTGAGTTTTGAGAATAAAAAGCCACAGATTTTTATTCAGGATATCTATACCCGTAGTCGTGAACAAATTACTGATTATAGAGGCATTAACAGTCGGCCAGTATTCTCGCCCGATGGTAAGCAGTTGGCGATGGTGTTGTCGAAAGATGGCAATCCAGAATTGTATACCATGGAGCTGGCAACGAAGAAATTGAAGCGAGTTACGAATCATCATGCCATCGATACTGAGCCAAATTGGTCGCCGGATGGTAACTCGCTGATTTTTACCTCAGAAAGGGGTGGAAGACCGCAGCTTTATAGCGTAAATTTAAGTTCAGGACAGGTTCGTCGCTTAACTTTTGAAGGTGAGCAAAATTTAGGTGGAACCTATACGCCAGATGGAACGCAAGTGATTATGGTAAACCGCACGCAGGGGAATTATCATATTGCGCGGCAGGATTATCCGAACGGCAATATGCAAGTGTTAACGCAGACAGCCTTGGATGAATCGCCGAGCTTGGCACCGAATGGAAGTATGGTGATTTACAGCACCACCCATAACAACCAACAAGTACTAGCGTTGGTGTCTTTGGATGGGCGCTTTAAGGCACGGTTACCGGCTCGTGAAGGTGAAGTTAAATCGCCCTCATGGTCACCATTTTTAAGATAGTTTTACACACACATACACAGACAGATTTCATTTGATCGAAAGGAACGCGGATATGAACGCAAATAAAGCCCTGAAGAGTTTGTTCATTGCAGTACCTATGTTGGCATTGGCTGCTTGTAGCTCTAACCAAGCTGCTGAAGAAGCAGTAGATCAACAAACCAATCAACAGCAACAGGGTCAAGGCTCTGGTTCTGGTTCTGGCGTTGATGTTGGTGGCATTGAGCGCCCGAAAACGCCTGAAGAGATTCGTGCTGAAAAAGTAGCTGAATTACGTCAAGCAAACACTGTATTCTTTGCCTTTGATGATTCACGCATCAGCTCTGAGTACGCGCAAGTGTTAGCAGCTCATGCGGACTTCTTGGTTCAGAACCCAGCGGTCTCTGTTACTGTAGAAGGTCATTGTGACGAGCGTGGCACCCCAGAGTACAACATTGCTCTCGGTGAGCGTCGTGCCAAAGCGGTTGCTCAGTATCTGCAAAACTTAGGCGTAAGCTCAAGCCAAATCAACACTGTGTCTTACGGTGAAGAAAAGCCTCTGATCAAAGCGTCTAACGACGATGCTTATGCTAAAAACCGTCGTGGCGTATTAGTTTACTAAGTTAGTTACTTTAACCAACGGTTAAGCCAATGCAAAAAACATTACTGGTATTGGCCTTACTGATTCCCGGCGTTCTGCATGCGCAGGCGCCGGTATCTAAGTTAGGCAGCGGTTCAGTAGAAGAGCGTTTGGCGCAGCTTGAACGAGTGATGGATGCTCGTAATGCGGCGCAAATGGCGTTGCTGGACCAGATGGGGCAGTTGCAAGACGAGGTCGCAAATCTTCGCGGTACCACTGAAGAGCATGCCTACCAAATTGAGCAGATTTTGCAGCGTCAACGTGAAATCTATCAAGAAATCGATCGTCGTTTGGCGACTAATCCACAGCCACTTCCGGTTGCTAGTGATACTAATGCCATAGCAAATTCTGGGGCGTCTGCTAGCTATTCAACTAACCTCAGCGAAAACGAAGCCTATGAGCAAGCCATTCAGTTGGTGTTGCGAGATAAGCGTTACGATGCTGCGGTGCCAGCGTTCAATGCTTTTATCGAGAGTTTTCCGCAATCAAGCTATGTCCCCAACGCGCATTATTGGTTAGGGCAGTTACTCTTTGCTGAAAGCAATTATGACCAAGCTAAAGTGCATTTTGCGACCGTCATGAATGACTTCAAAGATAGTAACAAGCGCGGCGATTGTATTTTGAAATTGGGCATTATTGCGCAACAGCAAGATGATACAGGTACTGCTCGCCAGTATTACAACCAAGTCATGCAAGAGTATCCAAGTAGCACCGAAGCTGGTTTGGCCAAGAAACGTCTCGATAATTTGTAAGTATTCTGTAGAAAATTCGGGAAAACGTTCGCAATTTGAGCAAACAGACCCGATTGATGCAATTTACAGTTGCAACGAGCGGCTTTTTCAGTAAACTATGCCGCCGTTGCCACTGATAAGTGTGCAGCACGACAGTGAAGGGTTGTTAGCTCAGTTGGTAGAGCAGTTGACTTTTAATCAATTGGTCGCAGGTTCGAATCCTGCACAACCCACCAATCACCGTCACCCTTTCAAAGTTCTAGAGTGGGTTGTTAGCTCAGTTGGTAGAGCAGTTGACTTTTAATCAATTGGTCGCAGGTTCGAATCCTGCACAACCCACCAATCACCGTCACCCTTTCAAAGTTCTAGAGTGGGTTGTTAGCTCAGTTGGTAGAGCAGTTGACTTTTAATCAATTGGTCGCAGGTTCGAATCCTGCACAACCCACCAATCACCGTCACCCTTTCAAAGTTCTAGAGTGGGTTGTTAGCTCAGTTGGTAGAGCAGTTGACTTTTAATCAATTGGTCGCAGGTTCGAATCCTGCACAACCCACCACTATTTTCCCCCAGTCTGTTTTAGTCTATACTACCGCAACTTTTATTCATGTATTGAAGTGGTACCATGAGCATAACTGCAGAAATTCAAGCACGTGTCATTGATCAGTTGGATTATCCGTTTCCAGCCAAACCCAAACCGTTAAACGATGCTGAGAAAGCAGCGTACACTGCCCGTATTAAAGAATTATTACGTGAGCAGAATGCGGTGTTGGTAGCACATTATTACACCGACCCAGAAATCCAAGCTTTAGCCGAAGCAACCGGCGGCTGTGTGGCTGACTCGCTAGAAATGGCGCGATTTGGTGCGCAACATGAAGCCGATACGCTGATTGTGGCTGGAGTAAAGTTTATGGGCGAAACCGCGAAGATCCTGACGCCTAACAAACGTGTGTTGATGCCTACCTTAGAGGCCACCTGTTCGTTAGACCTCGGCTGTCCCATCGACGAGTTTTCTAAGTTCTGTGATGAGCATCCGGACCGTACCGTGGTAGTCTATGCCAACACTTCGGCGGCAGTTAAAGCGCGCGCTGACTGGGTTGTTACCTCAAGTATTGCACTAGAAGTTGTGGACCACTTAGATGCTAACGGTGAAAAAATTCTGTGGGGCCCTGATAAACACTTAGGTGCTTACATTCAGAAGCAAACGGGTGCTGACATGCTGATGTGGCAGGGTGCTTGTATTGTCCATGATGAATTTAAGACGAAGAGCTTGGAAGATCTCAAACGGGTGTATCCAGAGGCTGCCATTTTGGTGCATCCAGAATCGCCCGCGGCCATCGTTGATCTAGCTGATGCTGTAGGCTCAACCTCACAGCTTATTAAAGCTAGCCAAGAACTGCCGAACGAGACCTTCATCGTCGCCACCGATCGCGGTATTTTCTATAAAATGCAGCAGTTGTCGCCACACAAGCACTTTATTGAAGCTCCTACGGCTGGCAATGGTGCTACCTGCCGGAGCTGTGCGCATTGTCCATGGATGGCAATGAATGGCTTGGTAGCTATCACGGAAGCCCTTGAAAAGGGCGGCGCTGCCCATGAGATTCATGTGGATGCGGCACTCGCTGAACGCGCACTTCGCCCCCTCAATCGCATGCTCCAGTTCAAAGGCTAATCATGATTCGTTGTTCGTTACTCGTACCATTACAGCCGAGTAACGAACACCCCCCACTAATATCTAATATCCAATAACCAACAGCGCTCTTGCTCCCCCACTAATATCTAATAGCTAATAGCTAATAGCTAACAGCGCTCTTGCTCTTCAATACCAATATTCATTCATCAATATAACGGATATATTTGCCATCAAGCCAATAGCTGCCTATGTTGAATTGTTAGCTATCACAATGAGGCAGGTAGTATGGCTTTTTATTCTCATGACGATGTTCGTGATAACTGTGGTTTTGGGTTGATTGCACAAATTGATGGTAAACCTAGCCACGATTTGGTCACTCGGGCGATTACCGGGTTGGCCAATATGCAGCACCGCGGCGGGATTAACGCCGACGGTAAAACGGGCGATGGTTGTGGCTTGTTGCTGCAATTGCCGGAGCAATTTTTTCGTGACTATGCAGCGCAGCAAGGCTGGCACCTGAGCAAAAAGTTTGCGGTGGGCATGGTATTTTTAAGTGTCGATGAGCAGCAGGCAGCAACACAAAAAAGTGTGCTAGAAAGAGAGTTGGCACAAGAAACACTTACCGTTGAAGGTTGGCGCGAAGTGCCCGTTGATGCTGATATTTTAGGCGAGTTAGCGCAACAAACGCGACCACAGATTGCCCAAGTTATCGTCAGTGCTCCACCGGGTTGGCGTAAAAAAGATTTAGAGCGGCGGTTGTTTATGGCCCGGCGGCGGGCTGAGAATCGATTAGCCGGCAATAGCGATTTTTATGTGTGTTCGTTGTCTTGTTTAGTGATTGTCTACAAAGGCTTGATGCTAGCCAAAGACCTTGCCCATTTTTATCTGGATTTAGCGAATCCGGCGTTAACCACGTCGAACTGTGTTTTTCACCAACGTTTTTCTACCAATACGCAGCCACAATGGCGGTTGGCGCAACCTTTCAGATTTTTAGCGCATAATGGTGAGATTAATGCCATTCGTGGCAATCGTCAGTGGGCGGCAGCACGCCAGTACAAGTTTCACTCGCCACTGTTACCTGATTTGCAGCAGGCGGCGCCGTTTGTGAATAGCGAGGGTTCTGACTCGTCAGCGCTAGATAACATGCTGGAGTTGTTATTGGCCGGGGGCATGGATTTGTTTCGGGCGCTGCGTTTATTGATTCCGCCGGCTTGGCAGGGCGATCCGACCATGGATGACGCCTTACGAGCGTTTTACGAGTTTAACTCGATGCACATGGAGCCGTGGGATGGGCCGGCCGGTATTGTGATGAGTAATGGGCGGCATGTGGCTTGTAGTTTAGATCGGAATGGGCTACGTCCGGCCCGTTTTATTTTGACCGATACCGGCGTGCTTACCATCGCTTCTGAAGTAGGGATCTGGGACTACGATGAAGCTACCGTGATTGAAAAGGGACGCTTAGGCCCGGGCCAAATGCTGGCGGTAGATACTTACAATGGTCGAATTTGGCGTAGCGCTGAAATCGACCAAGATTTGCAGGCTCGTCATCCTTATCAAGATTGGTTAACCAGTCATGTGCGAATCTTGCAACCGTTTCGTGAGTGCGCGGCTGAGTTATTAGGGCAGCGTTTATTTGATGATGCGCAGATGTTGGTGTATCACAAGTTGTTTTTGTACAACCGTGAGGAACTGCAGCAAGTACTGGCAGTGTTAGCCAGTGATGGCCATGAGGCTACGGGTTCGATGGGTGACGACACTCCAATTGCGGTACTTTCAGCCCATCAGCGTTCATTGTACGATTATTTTCGGCAGCAGTTTGCGCAGGTCACCAACCCACCTATCGACCCTATTCGCGAACGTCATGTGATGAGTTTGGCTACCTGTTTAGGGCGTGAGCAAAATGTCTTTAGTGAGACGTCAGGTTATGCCGAGCGTGTGGTGATTGAGTCACCGGTGTTGATGTATACCGATGTGAAGCAATTACGCCAGTTACCTGCAGAAGGCTACAAGTTAGCCAAGCTAAGTTTACAGTTTTCTGCACAGCAGGACAATTTAGAGCAAGCACTGACGCGTTTGTGTCAAGAAGCCGTACGTCTGGTACGAGAGGAGCAGGTGGTACTGTTGCTGCTAAGCGACCGTGATATCGACCGCAACCTATTAACCATCCCCGCGGCATTGGCCGTGGGTGCCGTGCAGCAAGCGCTAGTGCGCGAAAACCTACGCTGTGATTCAAATATTTTGGTGGAAACCGCATCGGTGCGCGATGCTCATCACATGGCGGTGTTGATTGGGTTGGGTGCGACTGCGGTGTATCCGTTCTTAGCCTATGAAAGTATTGAACAATTAGTAGAACAAGGGGTGGTTAAGGAAGAGGTGCGTACCGCCCTGACGAATTATCGCGAGGGCATCAACAAGGGCTTGCTCAAGATCATGTCGAAAATGGGCATTGCCACCGTTGCCAGTTACCGCGGTGCTTGTTTGTTTGAGGTGGTGGGATTAGCCGATGGGGTGCGCCAACGTTGCTTTGCTCATGCGCCTGCCCGCATTGGTGGTGCTGAGTTTAGTGATTTGCAGCTGCAGCTTGAACAGGTTCGCCAGCGAGCCTGGTTAGCGCATCAACCGTTACCCGCAGGAGGCCTGTTAAAGTACGTGCATGGGGGTGAATACCATGCCTATAACCCGGATGTGGTGACCAGCTTGCAACAGGCGGTAAAGACGGGTGATAGTGCAGCCTATCAGCGCTTTGCAGATCATGTTAACCAGCGTCCGATTGCCTTTATTCGTGATTTATTGCAACCCCAGCCGGTTGCCAAACCATTACCTTTAGCCGAAGTAGAACCAGCAACTGCTTTGTTTCATCGCTTTGATAGCGCCGCCATGTCGATTGGCGCGCTTAGCCCCGAAGCCCACGAGGCTTTGGCTGAGGGGATGAATAGCATCGGTGGACATTCAAATTCAGGTGAAGGCGGGGAAGATCCGCGCCGCTTTGGTACCCCTAAAAACTCACGGATTAAGCAAATTGCTTCAGGCAGATTTGGGGTGACGCCGCATTACTTGGTGAATGCTGATGTGCTGCAAATCAAAATTGCGCAAGGAGCAAAACCTGGTGAGGGCGGACAACTGCCCGGTGAAAAGGTATCTGCGGAGATCGCACGGCTTAGATACGCAGTGCCGGGCACGACGCTGATCTCACCGCCACCGCATCATGATATTTATTCGATTGAAGATTTGGCCCAGCTGATTTTTGATTTAAAGCAGGTGAATCCTCAGGCTTTAATTAGTGTGAAATTAGTATCGTCGCCGGGCATTGGCACCATAGCTACTGGGGTGGCGAAAGCCTACGCCGATTTGATCACCGTATCTGGTTACGATGGCGGCACCGGCGCAAGCCCTTTAACCTCAGTGAAGCACGCCGGTTCGCCGTGGGAGTTAGGCTTAGCTGAAGTGCAGCAAGCCCTAGTAAGTAATAACTTACGCCACAAAGTACGAGTACAAGTAGATGGCGGCTTAAAGACAGGTTTAGACGTCATCAAAGCGGCGATTTTAGGTGCCGAAAGTTTTGGCTTTGGCACCGCGCCTATGGTGGCGTTAGGCTGTAAGTATCTGCGTATCTGCCATTTGAACAACTGTGCGACTGGGGTGGCAACCCAAGACGAAACCTTGCGTCGCGAGCATTTTAGTGGCCTACCGGAGCGGGTGGCGCAGTACTTTACCTTTGTGGCTGAAGAAGTACGTTATTGGTTAGCCCAATTAGGCGTAGCGCAGTTAACGGATCTTATTGGCCGGGTGGATTTATTGGAACGCGTGACTGGAACCACTGCCATGCAGCAACGGTTAGATGTGTCGGGGCTATTAGCCGCAGCAGGTACAGATAATGGACTGCCTCGTCATTGTACCGAGCGCAACCCGGCCGCTGACCAAGGCCAGCTTAATCAGCAGTTGTTGAGCTTAACCAAATCTGCTATCGCCGCCGGTAGTGGCGGCCATTGGCACCTGCCGGTACGTAACTACGATCGTGCCGTAGGGGCTGCCGTAGCAGGGCAAATCGCGCGCAAATACGGCAATCAAGGGATGGCTGGTGCGCCTATCACCATTACTCTTGAGGGTTCGGTCGGGCAGAGTTTTGGCGCCTTTAATGCTGGCGGCTTGCGGCTTGAACTTACCGGTGATGCCAACGACTATGTCGGCAAAGGCATGGCTGGAGGGCGGTTGGTGATAAAACCGCCACGAGTGGCAACATACGCAAGTAATCAGGCCATTATCATGGGGAACACCTGCTTGTATGGGGCTACTGGCGGCAAGTTGTTTGCCGCCGGCTGTGCCGGTGAGCGCTTTGCGGTGCGTAACTCAGGCGCAACGGCCGTGGTAGAAGGCATCGGTGACCATGGCTGCGAATACATGACTGGCGGTATTGTGGTGGTGTTAGGCCGCACTGGCATTAACTTTGGTGCTGGGATGACCGGCGGCTTTGCTTATGTGTGGGACCAAGATGGCCAGTTTAAAGCGCGGCTTAATCGTGAATTAGTAGAGCCTTGCGCAGTAGATTCGCCGATGTTGCAGGAGCATCTGCGAGGGCTCATTCATGAACACTATGAACGCACCGGCAGCGAACACGCACACCAGTTACTGCGGCGCTTAGAGCAGCATTTTAGTGAGTTTGTGATGGTGAAGCCGAAAGCCGCAGACTTAGCTGATTTGGTCGGGCATCGAGCCCGATCGACCGCTGAATTGCGCGTGGAGGTGATGTAATGAACAAGAATATTTATCAGTTTTTGGATGTTCAGCGCATCGATCCGCCGAAAAAATCTGTCCGCGAACGGCAAATTGAGTTCGTGGAAATCTATGAACCTATGGCTGAGCATCAGGTGAGTGGTCAAGCCGATCGTTGTTTAGATTGTGGTAATCCTTACTGTGAATGGCAGTGCCCGGTGCATAATTATATTCCGCAATGGTTAGAGCTAGCACAGCAGGGGCGTATCTTTGAAGCTGCTGAGTTATGTCATCAAACCAATAGTTTACCGGAAGTTTGTGGGCGTGTGTGTCCACAAGATCGGCTCTGTGAAGGCGCTTGCACGCTGAATGATGAGTTTGGTGCGGTGACCATAGGTAGCATTGAAAAGTACATCACCGATACCGCCTTTGCACAAGGCTGGCGCCCAGACCTATCGCAGGTACAGAAGCTTGATAAGCGGGTGGCAGTGATTGGGGCCGGACCGGCTGGGTTAGCTTGTGCGGATGTGTTGGTGCGCAACGGCGTCAGTCCGGTTGTGTTTGACCGCTATCCTGAGATTGGTGGCTTACTCACGTATGGGATCCCACCTTTTAAGTTAGAAAAATCGGTGATGCAGTTACGGCGCGAAATTTTTACCGAGATGGGCATTGAGTTTCGCTTAAATACCGATATTGGTAGCGATGTGCAGTTCAGTGAGCTGTTACAACAATTTGATGCGGTATTTGTGGCGCTTGGCACCTATCAAGCCCTCGACGGTAAGCTCTCAGGATTGGATGCAGAAGGTGTGCATCATGCCTTGCCGTACTTGATAGGGAATACGCAACGGTTGTTGGAGCACGCCCCGATGCCGGCCTATCCTTGGTTAAATTTGCAGGGCCAGCGCGTGGTGGTGTTAGGCGGCGGTGATACGGCGATGGATTGTGTGCGGACTGCTGTGCGCCAACAGGCGGCTAGCGTGACCTGCGCCTATCGGCGCGACGAGCAAAATATGCCAGGTTCGCGGCGCGAGGTGCAAAATGCTCGAGAAGAAGGGGTGGTGTTTGAGTTTAACTTGCAACCGTTAGCGATTGAAACCGATGCGAATGGCAAGGTGAGCGGGGTGCGGATGGTGCGCACGCAACTCGGTGCGCCCGATGCGCAAGGCCGACGTCGCCCCGAAGTGGTGGCAGACTCAGAATTTGTCTTGGCAGCAGATGCCGTGGTGATTGCGTTTGGCTATCAGCCTAATCCGCCTAGTTGGCTTACTGAGCAAGGCGTAGAATTGACGGATTGGGGCACGGTTGCAACTCAAGAACAGCAAACCTACGCCTTGCAGACCAGTCATCCGCAGATTTTCGCTGGCGGTGACATGGTGCTGGGGGCCGATTTGGTGGTGACCGCAATAGCCCAAGGGCGCAAGGCTGCCTTGGGCATTTGTGATTGGCTACAACGGGCCGATTAGCGCTCGGATCTGCTAGCTAATTCAGGGTGTAACAGCTGATAGCCGGTTGCCAATAGCCGTTGATTGCTTAAGCGCTTGCTACCGCGGGCGCCGACTTTATCGCTACGCGGCAGCTCGGTAATAGCAACCCCGAGTTGTGCGGCGATGCGAGCATAGGCATCTTGCTGTAACAGCGGTTGACTATCGGTGACCAAGTAGACGTCTTCGCAATGTTCAGGATGAGCCAATAAGTGGCCAATAAAACCAGCCACGTCGTCACTGTGAATGCGGTTGGTCCAGGTAGGAGAAATAACCGCTGTTCCCGCTTGAATTTGCTGGCGCAGGCGCTCCCGACCGGGGCCATAAATGCCTGAACAGCGCAACACACTTACCGTAGCAGCGCTGCCTTGAATCACTCGCTCGGCTTGCAGCAGCATCTCGCCACTATCGCTGGTTGGCTCGGTAGCGCTTTCTTCATCGACCCACTCGCCATGGGTTTGGCCGTAAACGCCGGTGCTAGACACATACAAGACACGAGGCGGCTCGGCCAATTGATTAAAGACCTGCTGTAAATGCCGACATGGCACCACGTAGGCTTGATGGTAGCCATCACGCGAGTAATCACTTGGTGTTAGGGTGATCACTACGGCTGCCACCGGTTCATCAAACAAGGCTTTAAGTTCAGTTTCGTTGTTGGCACTGGCTGCTACTAATTCTACCCCCGCCGGCGCGGTTTTGCGTTCGGGTTGTCGGCAGACGCCAACGACCTGCCAGCCTTGCTTAACTAATAAAGGTGCGGTGCGTTGGGCGATATCGCCATAACCTATCCAAAGTAATCTCGGCTTCACTATACGGCTCCTAACCAAACGTCTAAAAATAGCATCAGTACCAAGCCTATCATTAAGCCACTGGTGGCGCGCTGATGATGGCCATGGCGGTGTGTTTCTGGGATGATTTCGTGACTGATTACAAACAACATGGCCCCGGCGGCAAAGACTAAGCCCCAAGGGAGTAACAACTGTGACAAGTTTACAAAGATGCCGCCAACCAGGCCGCCGAGAGGCTCAATAAGGCCGGTTAAAGAGGCTACTACAAAGGCTTTGAGGCGGCTGTAGCCCACCGCCAAAAGGCCAACTGCAACCGCTAAGCCTTCGGGTAGGTTTTGCAGGCCAATCCCTAATGCGAGCGAAAAGGCGCGCTCTTGGTCTCCACTACCGTAGCCAACGCCAACGGCGAGGCCTTCGGGGAAATTGTGAATAGCAATGGCAAAAACGAATAGCCAGATACCTGCTACTTTGTCGCTATCACGGCCTTCGGGGCCACTTACAAAGTGTTCATGGGGTAACAGTCGGTCAAGCAGAGCAATCGCTAGTGCTCCCATTAAAATACCAACCACAGCAATGGTAGCCGGCCAAGGACCAGGACCATAGATTTCGGTGGATATATCAATGGAGGGTATTATCAAAGAGAAAAAAGAAGCGGCTAACATGACCCCGGCGGCAAAGCCAAGCAAGGTGTCATTAAAGGCTGCGGAGGGTTGTTTACCAATCAGAATGGGCAGTGCCCCGATCGCCGTAAGGCCGCCAGTTAGGGTACTGGCTACTAAGGCCATCCAAATCAATTCCATCGGCTCGCTGACTCCTACGATGCGATAACTTATTGACTAGTATACGCCATCTGCGGGGTTGCGCTAGTAGACAAAAAACCGCCACAAGGGCGGTTATTTTGTATCTGGCTTCGATCGAGGGATACACTCGGGCCATCCATGGCCCTCGCCCTGCGGGCAGCGCTGGCGCGCTGTGCCAAACGGCTATCCTGCCGTTTGGTCGAACCCGTAGGCTTCTCATCAAAGCCGCTCTCTCCTTCACATACAAAAAAACCGCCACAAGGGCGGTTGTTTTGTATCTGGCTTCGATCGAGGGATACACTCGGGCCATCCATGGCCCTCGCCCTGCGGGCAGCGCTGGCGCGCTGTGCCAAACGGCTATCCTGCCGTTTGGTCGAACCCGTAGGCTTCTCATCAAAGCCGCTCTCTCCTTCACATACAAAAAAACCGCCACAAGGGCGGTTGTTTTGTATCTGGCTTCGATCGAGGGATACACTCGGGCCATCCATGGCCCTCGCCCTGCGGGCAGCGCTGGCGCGCTGTGCCAAACGGCTATCCTGCCGTTTGGTCGAACCCGTAGGCTTCTCATCAAAGCCGCTCTCTCCTTCACATACAAAAAAACCGCCACAAGGGCGGTTGTTTTGTATCTGGCGGAGAGAGAGGGATTCGAACCCTCGATACGCGGTTAGCGTATACACACTTTCCAGGCGTGCTCCTTCAGCCACTCGGACACCTCTCCAGAAGTGGCGGTATGATAGGGAAAAGCTGGGGGTAAATCAACAGACTTGTGGTGATCCGGAGCGATTAACTCAGTCTTTGCACTTTTTCATACCTAAGTCGAATGGGAATATTTACTGGCTGGGCTACTCTAGGGGCATTGCAGTACAAACTTTGAGAGGCCTACCATGAGTTACCCCCGAGAATATGAGTCATCGTTGCAACGCCGCGACGCTTTTTGGTTACAGCAAGCGAAGAAGCTGCATTGGTTTAAAGAGCCGCAGCAAGCTGTATCGCTCAAACCTAATGGCTGTGCGGATTGGTTTGCTGATGGTGAGCTAAATGTGTCTTTCATGGCGTTGGATTATCACGTGGATAATGGTCGTGGTGATCAACTGGCGTTGATTTATGATTCACCGGTGAGTGGTGCTAAAGCAAGCTACACCTTTCGTGAGTTGCGTGATCAGGTGGCGCTGTTTGCTGGTTTGTTGAAAAAGCAGCATGTGAAGAAAGGCGACCGGGTGGTGATTTATATGCCGATGATTCCGCAGGCGGCGATTGCGATGTTGGCCTGTGCGCGGCTTGGAGCAGTGCATTCGGTAGTGTTCGGTGGATTTGCACCGCATGAATTGGCGGTGCGGATTGATGATGCGACACCCAAAGTGATAGTGACGGCGTCGTGCGGCATTGAGGTGAATCGAGTGATTCCTTATAAGCCGATGGTAGATAAAGCCATTGAGGAAGCGAACCACAAGCCGGCGCAAGTGATTGTGTGGCAGCGCCCGGAGTGTCAGGCTGAGTTATTGCCAGAGCGTGATATTGATTGGCAGCAAGGGCTGCAAGGGGTGTCGCCGGCCGAATGTACGGTGGTTGCCGCGACAGATCCGTTGTATGTGTTGTACACCTCGGGCACTACGGGTAAGCCGAAGGGGGTGGTGCGAGACACGGGTGGCTACGCGGTGGCGTTGCATTATTCGATGAATTTAGTGTACGGCTTAAAGCCCGGGCAGGTGATGTTTACGGCCTCGGATGTGGGTTGGGTTGTGGGGCATTCTTATATTGTCTATGGGCCCCTGCTGGCTGGTGTAACGACGGTGCTGTACGAGGGTAAACCCGTGCGTACGCCGGACGCTGGCGCGTTTTGGCGGGTGTGTGCAGAGTATGGTGTCAATGTCTTGTTCTCTGCTCCTACAGCGTTTCGGGCGGTGAAAAAAGAAGACCCAGAAGGACTGTTGTTAGCAGGCTACGATTTATCTAAGTTGCAACGTATTTACATGGCGGGTGAGCGGTTAGATCCGGCCACCTATGAATGGACCACAGCCATTACCGGTAAGCCGGTGTACGACCATTGGTGGCAAACGGAATCAGGCTGGCCAATTTGTGCTAACCCGGTGGGCGCGGCTGAGCATCCGATTAAACCTGGTTCAGCCACCTTGCCACTACCTGGTTATGATGTGCAAATATTGGATTATAAAGGGCAACCGGTAGGGCCTAACGAGCAAGGTGCGGTAGCGATTAAATTGCCGTTGCCGCCAGGGTGCTTAACCACTATTTGGAATAACGAAGAGCGTTTTGTCAGTGGTTATCTGAGTGAATTTGAGGGCTACTACAGTACCGGTGACGGTGGCTATAAAGACGATGATGGCTATGTGTTTATCATGGGGCGTACCGATGATGTGATAAACGTTGCCGGGCACCGTTTGTCTACCGGTGAGATGGAAGAGATTCTGGCGCAGGACAATGCCGTGGCTGAGTGCGCTGTGATTGGTGTGCATGATGAACTGAAAGGACAAGTGCCGGTGGGGCTGGTCATCACTAAAGATGGGGTACAGGTGAGTGCTGAAGAACTCACGGCTCGGTTAGTGCAGCTGGTGCGGGATGAGATTGGTGCGGTAGCTTGTCTGAAGCGGATTTTAGTGGTGCCGCGGTTACCGAAAACTCGTTCTGGCAAAATTTTACGCCGGGTATTGCGCCAATTAGCCGATGGCGAGCCGGTACAAGTGCCATCAACGATAGATGATCCTAGTTGTATTGATGAATTACGCGAACAGCTAGCGGGCTAGCTGTTCTGCGGGATTATTCATTAAAGATCCTTAGCAGCGTCATTTTCTGGACGCTGCTCGGGGTCGGTACTGGGCTCAGCGGTGGCACCAGCTTCTTGTTGCTGCTCTAATTCTTGCTGTTTCTGTAAGCCGCTGGTGCTGGCGCGGCTGTGTGGCATCACCGCATGTTCAGACCAACTACGAATATGCAGATCCCGTTGCGGGAAAGGCACTTCAATCTTGTACTCTTCAAGTGACGTATGGATTTCCCACAAGAAGGCGGCTTTAACGGCGCCAGGGCGATTAACGGCTTCGGGTTTCAGCCAGGCCACCAACTCAAAATTAAGTGAACTATCACCAAACTCTACGAACCACACTTGGGGTGGTTTATGGGTGCCATCCTGTAGGGTATGAGGCACTCGTTCTGCGGCTTCTAAGACAGCCTTTCGTACCAGTTCTTTATCGGTTCCATAGGCGACGCCAAAGGGCACATGAATACGCCGATAGGTGTCGCGCATGGTCCAATTAGTCACGCGGCCACTGACAAACTCAGAGTTTGGCACGATAATATCAATGTTGTCGTTGGTGGTGATGATGGTACTGCGAATATTGATTTCTTTCACTTCACCGGTCACGCCAGATTCGAGTTCAACAAAGTCGCCAACCTTTAGCGTTTTTTCGAACAGCAACATGATACCGGCGGTAAAGTTGCTGATCAGGTTCTGTAAACCAAAACCGACACCAATACCCAGTGCACTGGCAAAAATGGCAAACTTAGTGAGATCGATCCCGACGGAAGATATGGCCACTAAAAAACCAACCAGCATTACCACATAGTGGGTGATGCGAGTGAGGGCGTATACGGACGATTGCGCCATCGATTTACGATAGCTAGCAAAGCGCCGCAAGGCGTTTTGGAGTACTCGCGACACCACGTAGGTGATGATTAAAATGAATAGCAGTCGAGCTACAGAACCGTAGGTGATAGCGGTTTCACCTACGGTAAAGATTTCGTGCTCAAACCAATGAAAAAAACTACTTATTTGGTTTAGTAGTTGCTCCATAGGCTTAGCTCATGCGGGCTTGCAAAAATAGCGCTAACCCCAGTCGCTCAATCAGGCGCAGCTGTTGGCGCAACCAATAGGCATGGTCTTCTTCGGTATCTTTGAGAATGCCGACCAGCATGTCACGACTTACAAAGTCACCCTGTTGCTCACAAAATTGAATGACCTCACGCAGTGTTTTGGCGTTGTTGTGCTCCAGTTCTAAATCGTTAGCCAGCATAGTGGGTACGTCGGTGGCTATGGTGTGTGGTTCGCGTTGCTCTAAGTTAGGTTGTTCACCCAAAAATAAAATTCGGCGAATCAGCAGGTCTGCATGACCACGCTCATCATCCACTTCATGGTTAATTCTTTCATACAATGCATTCAAGCCCATATCTTCGTAAATGCGTGAATGGGCTGTGTATTGGTCAATGGAGGTTAACTCAAAGGCCAACAGACGATTTAACTGCGCGGCTACAGCGCTTGCATCAAAGCTCATGATCACTACTCCTAGGTTCTGTTAATCTGATAGTTTGGTTTGCAGATACATAGGCACGCCAAGTTTGCCTAGCAGATCGAGTTGGGTATCTAACCAATCTAGATAATCTTCTTGTTGTTCTAATATCTCGGTGAGCAGATCTCGGCTAACGTAGTCTTGGGCTTGTTCACAGTGTTTAATAGCGCTGCGTAGCTCAGTCACATCGGCGGCTTGCACTTGCTGATCAAGCTGCAAGGACTCTTCAGGATCTTCACCTATGTATAATTTGCCTAGGTCTTGCAGGTTAGGTAGGCCATCTAAAAACAAAATACGCTCGATGATTTTATCGGCGTGTTTCATTTCATGAATAGAGGCTTTATAGGCGGCTTGGTTGAGAGCTTCGAAGCCCCAGTTGCGATACATGCGGGCATGCAAAAAGTATTGATTAATCGCGGTAAGTTTACGCGTAAGTATGCGGTTTAGTTCAGATAAAACCTGTGGTTTGCCATGCATGGTGATACTCCTAACTGTTTCCTTTGGGTAACAGCTTAAGCGTAGCACACCTGAATTGGCAATAAAGTTTCGAATTGTTTTTGTTGTTTGCGTTCGGCAACGGCTTCTTTTAACACCGTTTTTGCGCACTGAGTACAGCAGCCACACTGGCTGCCTACACCATACTGTTGACGTAATTCGCGCATGCTAGAAAGGCCATCGTCCACCGCGCGACGGATGGTTTTATCACTGACCCCTTTGCATAAACACACGTACATACTCATCTCCTAGCAACAACTAGAGAGATGATAAACTTAATGAGAATGATTTGCAATAGCGCTATATGCTAATGATCAATAAAATGACATGTAAAGCGACTACAGTAAAGGTGAGCCTACTACGAAGCTCAAGATACCAGCCATGCTCGCTGAGTTTGCGTCGCTCGTAATTCAGCCAAAATAGGTGCAGCAGGGCTAAAATAGCCAGACTAGCTAGCTGAGTATCGCTGCACCAAGGCAAGGCTTGCCACACTAACAGTAAAAAACCGGTGACTGACGGAAACATACTCCATTGCAGGTTGCGTGATTGGTCTTGCTGTGGCTGTTGCAGGCTAAGCCCCCAGTGTACACCACCCAAGAAGCTGAAAATAATGGCGCTGTAGATAATAAAAAGTTGTATTGCTTGGGCGCCATAAATATCCAGCAGGGCCAGCAAGGTTAGCCCAATAAAGGGAATAAGCCCGGCAAAGCCTAATCGTTGAGCGGTGTACTGAGTGGTTAACTGCATGCTTTATAAGCCTGTTTTAAGTAAATAAATGGTGTAAGCCACGTAACCGCTCAAGAAAATCACACCATGCACTCGATTGATACGGTTTTGGCGCGCATTTGGACGGAACGCGAACACTAACAACAACACGGTTAATACGGCCATAACCAGCCAATCGCGACTGAGCACTAAGGGGTCTAGGTCGATCGGATGAATAGCACCGGCGATACCAACCACTACCAGCGTATTGAACATGTTTGAGCCAATCACGTTGCCCAGGGCTAAGTCATGTTCGTTTTTACGCACCGCAGCAATAGACGAAGCTAGCTCTGGCAATGAGGTGCCAATTGCGACTACGGTTAGGCCGATGACTAAATCACTCACGCCAAAAGCGGTAGCGATATCAACGGCACCCCAGACTAAGATACGTGAGCTGATGATAAGTAAGATCAAGCCAATCACGAGCCAGGTGATAGCTTTGCCCAACGGCATGGCATGAGCCTTCACTTCCGCTTCAAATTCACCTGCCATGGCATCATCACCACCGCGCATGCCTTGGTAAATGCTCCAGCCCATGTAAAGTGCAAATACTGCCAGCAGGACCCAAGCTTCAAGCGCGGTGATCACACCATCAACTAAAGGCCACGCAACTAAAAAGGTAATGGCGATAAGAATGGGCGCTTCACGTTTGAGTACTTGGCTAGCTACTGCAATGGGGGCTAACACGGCTGTTAAACCAAGAATTAATGCAATATTGGTGATGTTAGAACCAAAGGCGTTACCCAGAGCCAGGCCCGGATTACCTTGCAGTGAGGCGATGGCTGATACCACCATCTCTGGTGCTGAGGTACCAAAACCGACAATCACCATACCGATGAGCAGGGGGGGCATGCCTAAATGGTTGGCGGTGGCGGCAGCACCATCGACAAAGCGATCGGCACTCCATACCAGTAGCGCTAGTCCAATAATTACAGCAGCAATGGCAAGTAACATAGATTTCCTAAACAAGTGAACGATAAGTTGTCATAGTTTAACGTGAAATGATAATGCTTGTGAATGTGCTTGTGGTCGGTCTAGACTGAATAAAACATGAAAGGATAACAATATGACAGATAATCACTCACAGATACCGCCTCAGCGGCCTGATTTTATCATCGATAGCTGGGATTTTTCGGTAGTGCCGGCGCAGCCGGTGCATCAGAACTACCATCAACGACAACAGAGCTGGTTTCATTTTCAGCGTGATTTGCCCGGCTTGAGTGACTGGTTGTTGGCGGCTGGTATTCCGGAACCGCTGATTGATGCGGTGTTAGAAGAAGATACTCGGCCTAGGTTTGAGCGGGTTAGTGCGGGCTTCTTGTTGATTTTACGTGGGGTGAATTTGGGGCTGGGTGAGCAACCTGAAGATATGGTGAGCTTGCGAATTCTATTTTACAACGGCAACTTGTATAGCTTCAGAAAACGCCCCGTGAATGCGGTGCGGGCGCTGCAGAAAAAGCTCGAGTTGGGCCAGGGCCCCGAATCTATTGCTGATCTTTTGGTGCATTTAGTGGATGAAGCCAATAATCAATTGGAGCAACTGCTAGATACCATTGAACTCGAGATGGAAGAGCTGGAAGATGACAGCAAAGGCACTACGGCGCAACGGCAGCGGCAACTCACGGTGTTGCATCGACGCTTATTGCGATTAACTCGTTTTGTGCGCCCACAGATTGCCGCGTTAGATAAGTTAGCGGTGGATGGGCCTAAGTTATTTGAGGCTGAGTGGGTGCAATGGTTGCTGAATGAGCGCGACAATACCCAACGCGAACTTGAGAATATGGACATGCTGCTAGAGCAGGTGTGGATGTTGCGAGAGCATTTGCAGCAAGAAGTAGCAGAAAAAATGAACCGCAATACCTATTGGCTTTCAATGGTTGCGGGGGTGTTCTTACCGATCAGTTTCTTGACCGGACTGTTTGGTATTAACATTGGCGGCATGCCTGGAGTTGACGATGCCGCTGCTTTTTGGATATTCAGTGGGGCGTTACTGATTATCGCCGTGATTGAGTTTTTGCTATTACGCCGACTTCGCTTTTGGTGAGGTGGGTAACGGCTGGGCTGGTGGTGCAGTAGATACTGGTGGCGTAAACGGGCGTACCAGTGGCGCTTGATCATGAAAGCCCGGCAATTCACAATGATCTGCGGCAAACACCACCAAGTGGTCAAATTCCGGCCGTAAACCTACCTCATCGCCCACGTTCATTTGTTCGTGGGACGGGCTTAAAGTGAGGACTTCGATGCCGCTGTTAAGCTGTACGCTGTAAAGATTGTGAGCACCACGAAAACCGCGCGCTTTAATGCGCCCGCGCAGACGCGAATTAGCATCAGGAACGATATCGTCCGGGCGCACTAAAAAACTCACTGGGGTGCCATCAGGTACGGTCAATAAACTCGGATGCTCTAGCATGCCTAGCGGTGAGGCTAACGAGCCTGAGGCATTGACGGTGCCTTGCAGCAGCACGCCATGGCCGATAAAGTCGGCCACCAGCTGATGGCGTGGCTGGTGATACAGTTGATACGGGGTTTCCCATTGCAAGAGTTCGCCCTGATACATCACCCCAGCTTTATCAGCCATGGCAAAGGCTTCTTGCTGATCGTGGGTGACGAGCAAAGCGGTGATCTGTTCTTGCTTGAGCAGCTCACGAACTTCAACGGCTAAGCGCTCTCGTAATTCTGCATCAAGACTCGAAAAAGGCTCATCAAGCAGCAGCAAACGTGGTTTTGGTGCGAGCGCCCGAGCCAAGGCAATACGTTGTTGCTGGCCACCGGAAAGCTCATGAGGATAACGTTTTTGATAGCCGGGCAAGCCAATCCGCGTCAGTAATTCATCCACGCGAGCGCGGCGCTCGGCGGCACTCGCTTTGCGCATGCCAAAACTAATATTCTCGGCCACGGTTAAATGCGGAAACAGGGCAAAGTCTTGAAACACCATGCCAATGCCACGCTGCTCTGGTGGGGTCAGCTGGTTGGCCGAAGAAACACATTCGTTGGCCATGGTGATGGTGCCTAACTGTAACCCTTGAAAGCCAGCTATAGCACGCAATAAGGTGGTTTTACCGCACCCGCTGGGGCCCAATAAACAGCCGATTTCGCCGGCTTCAAGCTGCAAACTAACACCCCGAACGATGTGCTGGGCGCCAAAGCTGATGTGGATCTTATCAAGCTGTAACAGGGGCAAAATCAGACTCCTTGGTCGTGTTGGTGGGCGTTGTTAGCTGCGAATGGCGACTTTTTAGCATAGCTCGCGATAACAAAATTACCGGAATTAAACCTACCAATACCATCATCAGGGCCGGTGGGCCAGCATCGGCAAGGCGTTCATCGCCTGCCATTTCGTAGGCGCGCACGGCTAAGGTATTAAAATCAAACGGCCGCAGTACCAGCGTGGCTGGCAATTCTTTGAGTACATCGACACCGACTAAAATCAGTGCGGTAAGCACACTGGGGCGCAGTAAGGGTAAATGTATTTTACGCAACACCTGCAGCGGGCGGTAGCCCTGAATGCGGGCTGCTTCGTCCATGCTCGGACGGATCTCGGCCAAGCCGGCATTGATGGTTTGTAGCGAGACACTTAAAAAACGCACCACATAGGCAAACAGCAAGGCAAACAAGGTGCCCGAGAGTAATAAGCCCGGATTGTAGTCAAACCAGCTTTTGCTCAGTGCAATGATAGCGTGGTCTAGTTTGCTCAACACCAACAACAGGCCAACGGCAATCACCAACCCAGGAATGGCATAGCCTAAACCGGCAAAGGTCACACTCACGCGCACCGCAGGCGTAGGTAACTGGCGGCGGCCGTAACCAAGCCAAAGAGCCATGGTCACCACAATCACCGCGGCGATAAGAGCTAGCATAAAGCTGTTAAAGGTGAGCTGCCAAAAGTCAGGGTCGACCCACACTTGCCAGCGCTCTAATGACCAACTGGCCAGTTGCAGTGCCGGTAAAATAAAGCCAAACACTAGCGGTAACCAACACACCAAGCTGGCCAGCCAAGCTTTGGCGCCATGCAATTGGAAGGGTTGGGCGGGGCGACTAGAGCGTTGATCGTAACGTGCTTGGCGACGTGACCAGCGCTCTAAGAACATCAGGGCGATAACTGCTACCAGCAGCATCCCAGCCAGCTGCAGAGCACCGTTTAAATCACCTAAACCGTACCAAGTACGAAAAATACCGGTGGTAAAGGTGGTGACGCCAAAATAGGCGACGGTACCATAATCGGCGAGGGTTTCCATTAGCGCTAGGGTGGTGCCGGTCACTATAGCTGGGCGAGCCAGAGGCAACGCCAAGCGAGCAAAACACTGCCATGGGTTTAGGCCAAGACTACGTCCTGCTTCTAGCGTGGTGGCGGATTGCTGAATAAAAGTGGCTCGGGTAATCAGATAAACGTACGGAAACAGCACTAAACTCAAGACGAGGATAGCGCCGCCTAAGCTCCGAATTTGGGGGAACCAGTAATCACCGTAGCCCCAACCAAAGGTGTCGCGCAGCGTGGTTTGCACCGGACCGGCAAAATCAAGCATGCCGGTATAGGTGTAGGCGGTGATGTAGGCCGGCATGGCGAGTGGTAGTAGCAAGGCCCATGTGAGTAGGCGTTGGCCAGGGAATCGACAGGCTGTAGTTAGCCAGGCGGTGCTTACGCCGAGCGTGATAACGCCAACGGCAACCCCAAGCAGTAACCATAAAGAATGCCGGATGTACTCGGGCACCACCGTTTGCCACAGGTGGCTAAGGGTAGCGTAATCACCGCCGATGAGCAGTTCTACGCCAACCCATAAAATCACTAACAACGGCAGCCCTAACAGAGCTGCCGTTGCAATCAGCGATAATTTACGCCACGCCGTGAACACGCTTACCGCCAGCCTGCACGGTTCATTAATTTAACCGCATCGGCGTTGTTTTCACCTAAGAAACGCATGGACAGGTCGTCCGCTTTAAACTCGCCCCATGCTTGTAAGGTTTCGCTCCACTCAACCCCTGTTACGGCAGGGTATTCATTATTGGTGGCGGCGTACCAAGCTTGCGACTCTGGCGATAGCAAGAATGCAATGAGTTGTTCTGCAGCGGCTTTATTTTTCGCATGTTTGGTGATGCCAATGCCACTGACGTTAACGTGGGTACCAAAGCTATCTTGATTGGGCCAGAAAATCTTCAGTTTGCTGGCGGCTTCGCGCTGCTCGGCGTCATCACCGGTCTGCATCAGGCCAAAATAGTAAGTATTGGCAACGGCTAGGTCACACATGCCTGCAGCGGCTGCTTTTAATTGGTCACGGTCACCGCCCACCGGAGGTTTTGCTAGGTTAGCAACAAGGCCTTCAGCCCATTGCTCGGTAGCCTCTGGGCCCCAGTGTTCGATTAGCGCCGCAGTTAACGATTGATTGTAAATGTTGTCTGAAGAACGGATACAGACTTTCTTGCGCCATTCTGGTTTAGCTAAGTCTTCGTACCCAGTTAATTGGCTCGGGTCAACTTTACCTTCAACATAGAAAATAGGGCGCGCCCGTAAGCTTAAGCCTACCCATAAATCATCGCTACCATGCAAATGCTCAGGCACTGCAGCTAACACAGCTGGGTCGGTCAGCGGCTGAAACACGCCTGCTTGCGCGGCACGGTGCAAGTTACCAGCATCAACGGTGAGGAATAAATCGGCCGGAGTGTTTTCGCCTTCGTTCTGTAACCGGGCCAGGAGGGCATCGCCGCCACCGGTTAATAAGCGTACTTCAATGCCAGTTTTGGCAGTAAATTGCTCTAGTGCAGGTTTAATTAGCGCTTCTTTACGCGCAGAATATACGTTAACCGTGGTAGCTTGTGCTACTGTTGCGGTTAAGCTTGCTGCAATTGCAGTCATGGTAAGTAATTTGCGGAACATGATTGAACTCATGGTGATTTACCTCGTAATGTTACGTGGATTATATAGAAAAAATAAAAGGAACGATATTGATTCGCATTAAGTAACCATTAAGAGTTATTCTCGTGCAAATGCGAATCATTATCAACAAATAATTTGTAAAATCTAGGAAAGAGACTTTCAGCCTATGTCAAATATGTCAGCACTAGCGCTCATTGGGGTGTTATCTATCTTGTGCCAATGGGGTGCATGGCGGTTAAAAATACCAGCGATTTTACCTCTGTTGTTAGTGGGATTAGCGATTGGCCCAGGTTTGGGCTGGTTAGATCCTGATGCGGTATTCGGTGATTTATTATTCCCCATTGTGTCACTTTCGGTTGCTATTATTTTATTTGAAGGCGCATTAACGCTGCGTTTTGATGAAATCCGTGGGCACGGCCGCATGGTAACTAACTTGGTTAGTATCGGCATGGTCATTACTTGGCTGATGATTGCGGCGGCGGCTTATTATCTGATTGGCTTTGGCTGGGAGATGGCGGCGCTGTTTGGGGCGTTGGTGGTGGTGACTGGCCCGACAGTGATCATGCCGATGTTACGATCGGTACGGCCGTTAGCTCGGCTGGGCAACATTTTACGTTGGGAAGGGATCATCATCGACCCGATCGGTGCCTTGTTAGCGGTGTTGGTGTATGAGTTTATTATTGCCAATCAAGGCGCCGGTATCAGCCACGCCATGCAGGCCTTTGCCACCACGTTAGGGGTAGGCTTCGCGCTGGGTTTTGCCAGCGGCAAATTACTCGGACAAGCGCTTAAATTTAGTATCTTTCCGCATTATTTGAAAAACGTCGCTACGGTAGCTGTGGTGTTAGGGGTGTTCGCCTTATCCAATGCCTTGCAACACGAGTCTGGACTGCTGACCGTGACTGTTATGGGGATGGTGATGGCGAATATGCGCGGGCTAGATTTAGATGACATCCTTGAGTTCAAAGAAACCTTAAGTGTGCTGCTTATCTCTGGGTTGTTTATTCTGTTGGCAGCTCGTTTAAATGCGGATGCCTTTAGCAGCCTAGGCATGCCGGCGGTGTTACTGTTGGTGATTATCATATTTGTGGTACGCCCAGTGAGTGTGTGGGTGTCTTCCATCGGTACCCAAACCACCTTTAAAGAGAAGATCTTGCTCAGTTGGATTGCGCCACGCGGGATTGTTGCAGCGGCGGTATCAGCGTTGTTTGCCTTAAAAATGCAAGAGGCTGGCTGGGAGCAAGCGGACGTGTTAGTTCCCTTGGTGTTCTTGGTGATTTTAAGCACTGTGGTGTTGCAAAGCTTAACCGCCAAGCCGTTGGCGCACTTTCTAACGCTGCGGGAACCGCCACCACGGGGCTTTCTCATATTTGGCGCCAATCCGCCGGCGCGGCAAATTGCCAAAGCCCTGAAGGAACATAATTTTCCGGTGTTATTAGCCGACACTAACTGGGAACACGTGAAGTTAGCACGCATGGAAAACTTGCCGGTGTACTTTGGTAACCCTACTTCAGAGCATGCTGAAAATAATATGGATCTGAATGGCATTGGCCAGGTGTTGATTCTGTCGCCATATCGGCAGTTAAACCCGGTTGTCGCGATGCACTTTATGGATTGGTTTGACGAAGACAAGATCTTTGCTCTGCAAAACTCCGAGCATGATGCGCCGGCTCGTAACCAATTACCGGAAGTGTTTCGTAAGCGCTTAAAATTGTTCGGCAAAGGGGTAAGCTTTTCTAAGTTATCAAGCTTGTCGTTTCAGGGAGCGCAGGTGAAAACCACTGCACTGACTGAGTCGTTTCACTACGATGACTATCAAGAGCGCTATGGTAACCGAGCTTTGCCGTTATTTGCCTTAGACGAACGTGGGGTATGCCATTTGTTTAGTGCGGACCAAACCTTTACGCCGGCAGCCGGTTGGCAGATTGTCGCGTTGATAAGTCCAGAGCAAGAAAAGAAGCCAGATCAAGCTTCCGCTTAACACTAAATTAACCAAGAAAACAGAAACTTACTACTTTGTTGCGAAATTGTAATTGATTTGGAAAATAAAGTTAGTTATAGTTTAACTCATGGATTGCGGGGTTACTTCACGGATTGACGTGACCCTGTTCGAACACGGATGTTCTTCCTTTCTTTTTATTCAGTGCCATTCCCTTTATACTCTTCTACTTAAATTACCTGTAAGTGAATCTTACCAGCCCAAGCTGCGGCCGCTGCCGTACTGTCATGAGATGAATATGATGCAGTTGAACAAATCTTCCACATTGACGCATCTAGGTAGCCTAATAGTGGCTGCGAGTTGGCTGTTGCTCAGCGGTTGTCAGCCAGCTGGCGATGCCGAACGTTTAACCAACCAAGAGCTTGCCTTAGTGCAGACTCTCGACCAACAGCAGCTACCTAACCAAGATTGGGCGCTGTCGAGTGCGGTCATTCAGCTTAGTTTTTGTCGCAATCGAGTCAACGATGCCTTACTGGCCGAAGGTGAAGAGCTAAACCGCTGGCGCCTGGTGGGTGAGCGCTCAGCGTTTCCGCGCCAACGTCAAGAAGGGTTGGAGCAGTTAGCAGAGCTCTACCATGACCATGGCGTGCTGTTATGGCAGCAGTGGGGGACGGTAAGTTCACAGCTCTATCGCATTGTTTATCCTAGCCGATACAGCGAACCTAATGTGTTTAATGCGCTGGCCAGCTTAGGCCGCGATGAAAAAATTTGTTTCAGCTCGTTAGACGCCAGCCAAAGTGAGTAGTAACGCCTTATGACCGCACTTCATCAACATTTACAAGCCAAACTCGAAGCCGCCTTTGCCCCTATTTACCTGCACTTGCTGAATGAAAGCGATCAGCACGGCACAGCTAGTGATGATTCGCATTATAAGTTGGTGCTGGTGAGCGCTAGCTTCGCGGGCCAACGTCTGTTACAACGCCATCGGGCGGTCAACAAACTGCTGCAAGAAGAACTTGCTGGGCCAATTCACGCGTTAGCTCTGCATCTTTACAGCCCAGACGAATGGCCGCTGCAGCAGGTTCCAGATTCACCAGCCTGTCGCGGCGGTAGTAAGCTCGACAACTAATCAGATCACTTGATGGGTGCAGCTCGGTTAAACTACCCGGATCAAAGCACCAGCTTGTTGATTATGGCTAACTCAAGCCTAGACCCTAGTTTAAAGGATAATAGTAATGATTATTCAACCTAAAATTCGTGGTTTTATTTGTACTAACGCCCATCCCGTGGGCTGTGCGGCTCATGTACAACAACAAATTGATTTTATCAAACAACAACCTAAATTAACGCAAGTGCCACAGCGGGTGCTAGTGATCGGCTGTTCTACCGGTTATGGTTTGGCCTCGCGTATTGCTGCTGCCTACGGTGCTGGCGCCAAAACCTTAGGCGTGTGTTTTGAAAAAGAGCCGAGCGAAAAACGCACCGCGACTGCAGGTTGGTATAACACGGCAGCATTTCATCAAGCAGCTAAGGCTGATGGTCTTTATGCCCATACCATCAACGGTGATGCTTTCTCGAATGAAATCAAAGCACAAGTTATTGAACAAATTAAGCAAGACTTCGGTCAGGTTGATTTGGTGATCTACAGCTTGGCTTCGCCGAAGCGTAAAGATCCGGTTACAGGTGAAGTTTATAGCTCAACGTTGAAGCCTATTGGTGACAGCTATACCACCAAAACCTACCACACCGACAAAGACCAAGTGACTGAAATCACTTTAGAGCCTGCTACTGATGACGAAATTGCGCAAACCATCAAAGTGATGGGTGGCGAAGATTGGGAACTTTGGTTGGCAGCCCTGCATGATGCTGGCGTATTAGCACCTAATGCAAAAACCACGGCCTACACCTATATTGGTAAAAAGCTGACCTGGCCAATTTACGGTCAAGCCACCATTGGTAAAGCTAAAGAGGACTTAGACCGTGCGGCAGCTGCGATGCGTACGCGCTATACCGATCTTAATCTAGAAGCCTACGTATCTTCATTAAAGGCCCTAGTGACTCAAGCTAGCTCAGCAATTCCTGTCATGCCGCTATATATCTCGTTGATTTATGGGGTGATGAAGCAAGAGGGTACCCACGAGGGTTGTATCGAACAAATTTATCGATTGTTCAACGAAGCCCTTTACAGCGAAGACCGATTGTTGGATGAAGCTGGCCGCTTATTTATGAATGGCTGGGAAACCAATGATGCGACGCAAGCCAAGGTTGAAGCTCTTTGGCATCAAGTGAATCAAGAAAATTTCCATCAATTGGCTGACTACGCAGGTTATCACAGTGATTTCTTGAAGTTGTTTGGTTTTGGGATTGATGGCGTTGATTATGATGCGGATGTCGATCCTATGGTTGGGTTTGATTGAAGGGCAACAGCAAAGCTTGGTTAGCTTTTAGAGAGGAGCTATTGGTTGGCTTTTTTCGGTGACCGAAATACGACTAACGAATAACGACTATCGATTGGTTTTTACATTTGTTTTGTAATCCAAAAGTGCTAAAATGCCGGCCCTAGGTGAAAATGGACAGAATTTGGTCAGTCGCGGCGTGCGGAGAAATGCGTACGGCGTGGCTGGAATGAGATTAATCTTCCCTAACGAGTAGTGCAAACGCGTATGATTACGATCAAAAAAGGGCTAAATATCCCAATCTCGGGAATGCCCCAACAAGCTATTGATGATGGTCAAGCCATCACCACCGTTGCCGTACTGGGTGAAGAGTATGTGGGGATGCGCCCAACCATGCAGGTTAAGGTTGAGGACCGCGTCAAAAAAGGCCAGGTACTTTTCGAAGATAAGAAAAACCCAGGAATTAAATTCACTGCACCAGCTGCTGGCGTTGTAAAAGACGTGATGCGTGGCGCCAAACGTGTGTTACAAGCCGTTATTATTGAAATTGACGGTGATGAGCAAGAAACGTTTGCCAGCTACGACAGTAAAGACTTAGCTAGTTTGCCGCGCGACCAAGTGGTTGAGCAATTGAACAATGCGGGTCAATGGGTAGCCTTACGTACGCGACCTTTTAGTCGTTCGCCGAAGCTAGACGCAGAGCCTACTGCGATCTTCGTGAATGCGATGGACACCAATCCGTTAGCGGCCGACCCAGCTGTAATCATCAGCCAAGAGCAACAAGCCTTTATCGATGGTCTGAACCTGTTAACCACGTTAACCAAAGGTAAGGTGTTTGTGGTGAAAGCTGCTGATGCAAAAGTTGATGTGGGTCATGCTAAGGTTCAATTAGAGAGCTTTGCTGGTCCGCATCCTGCTGGTCTGGTAGGTACTCATATTCATTTCTTACAGCCGGTATCTATGGCCAAGCAGGTTTGGCACATCGGTTATCAAGACGTGATTGCCTACGGTAAATTATTCACCACGGGCCAGGTTTACACCGACCGTGTGGTTGCTTTAGCCGGCCCTGGTACGAAAAAACCTCGGTTGTTGCGTACTCGGATGGGCGCAAACTTGCGTGAACTAACCAAAGGCGAGTTGGCGCAGGGTAAAAACCGTATTATTTCTGGTTCAGTGCTAAACGGTCACAAAGTTGACGATGCTCATCAGTGGTTAGGTCGTTTCCATACCCAAGTGAGTGTGTTGCCTGAGGGTGATCAGAAAGAATTCTTTGGTTGGATCAAGCCTGGTTCAAACCAACACTCAGTTACGCGTGCATACTTGGGTCATTTGTCACCTAAAAAGCTGTTTGCGATGACGACTACCACCAACGGTTCAGATCGTTCAATGGTGCCAATCGGCAACTATGAGCGCGTGATGCCGCTTGATATTTTACCAACGATTTTGCTACGTGACTTGCTCTCTGGCGATACTGAACAGGCGCAAAAGTTAGGCTGTTTAGAACTCGACGAAGAGGATTTAGCGCTCTGTTCTTATGTTTGCCCCGGCAAATATGAGTACGGTCCGGTGTTGCGTAACATGTTGACCGAAATTGAGAAAGAGGGCTAATCATGGGCTTGAAACATTTTCTTGAGAAAATTGAGCCAAACTTCGAGAAAGGCGGCAAGTACGAGAAGTTCTATGCCTTATACGAAGCTGCAGCAACTATTTTCTATACGCCAGGTAAAGTGACCAAAGGCATTACCCACGTTAAAGATAGCGTTGACCTAAAACGCATCATGATTTTGGTGTGGATGATGACTTTCCCAGCGATGTTCTGGGGTATGTACAACATCGGTAACCAAGCGGCATTAGCCTTAACTGACGGTTATCAGTTAGCTGATATCTGGCAAGTAGGTATTTTTACTGCCTTAGGTGGTGATCTAGCTACCGCTGGCTGGGCCGGTAAGCTGTTCTACGGCGCCTGCTTCTTTGTGCCGGTGTACGCGACCACCTTTATTGTGGGTGGTTTCTGGGAAGTTTTATTTGCTTCTGTACGTAAGCACGAAATCAACGAAGGCTTCTTCGTCACGTCAGTTCTGTTTGCCTTAACCTTGCCCGCAACCATGCCGTTATGGCAAGTAGCCTTAGGTATTACCTTTGGTGTGGTGATTGGTAAAGAAGTGTTTGGCGGTACTGGCCGTAACTTCTTGAACCCAGCCTTAACCGGTCGTGCGTTCTTGTACTTTGCCTTCCCAGCGTCTATCTCTGGTGAGCAAGTATGGACTGCTGTTGACGGCTACTCTGGCGCTACTTTGCTAAGCCAAGCAACTCAGGGCACTGATTACATTGCTAATATGGATTTATGGATGGATGCCTTCTTAGGTAATATCCAAGGTTCAATGGGCGAAGTATCTACCCTGATGATTCTGATTGGCGGTTTAGCACTGATTTACTTCCGTATTGCCTCATGGCGCATCGTATCAGGTGTGTTTGTAGGTATGGTCGCGTTGTCATTATTGTTCAACGTGGTTGGCAGTGACAGCAACCCAATGTTTGCTATGCCTTGGTACTGGCACCTAGTGGTAGGTGGTTTTGCCTTCGGTATGATGTTTATGGCAACGGACCCAGTGTCAGCCTCATTCACCAACAAAGGTAAGTTTTATTATGGCTTCTTAATTGGTGCCATGACTGTACTTATCCGAGTGGTAAACCCTGCGTATCCAGAAGGTATTATGTTAGCGATTTTATTCTCTAACGTATTTGCCCCGCTGTTTGACCACTTTGTTGTTCAATCAAACATTAAACGGAGACTGGCACGCAATGGCTAATAAAAATGAATCACTAGGCAAAACGCTGTTTGTGGTTATCGCCCTCTGTTTAGTGTGCGCGATAATCGTGGCAGGTTCTGCGGTTGGCTTGAAGCCTTTACAACAGAAAAACGCTGCGCTAGACATGCAACGTAACGTGTTAGATGCTGCAGGTTTATTAACCCCAGAAACTAACGTTATCGAGCTGTTTGAGCAGCGCGTAGAGACGCGTTTATTCAACCTTAATACGCTCGAAGAAGTTGAATCTGTAGACGGCAAAAATGCCACGGACTACGATCCTATCGCGTCTGCTAAAAAAGCAGGTTTGGGCACTAAATTAGATAAAGCTGATGACGAAGCTGGTATCGGTTCTCGTGAAGATGTAGCTAAAGTCTATTTTATCAATGATGCCCAAGGCGAGTTAGAGACAGTCGTTGTGTTTGTTCGCGGCTACGGCTTGTGGGGTACCATGTACGGCTTCATGGCAGTGGCACCTGACATGAACACCATCAAAGGTATCAACTACTACGAGCACACTGAAACTCCAGGGTTAGGTGGCGAAATCCAGAATCCAAACTGGGCTGCCAGCTGGCAGGGTAAAGAAATCTACGCCGACGGCGAGGTTGCTCTTAACGTGACGAAAAACGTGACTGACCAAGCTCATGACGTAGATGCACTGTCTGGTGCAACCTTAACCAGCAACGGTGTTGAAAACACCATGCAGTTCTGGTTTAGCGACAAGGCTTACGGCCCGCTATTTGACAAAATTCGCAAAGGGGAGCTGAACTAATGGCGAGTGCAAAAGAAGTCAAAGAGGTTCTGTTTGGACCGATTTTTGCCAATAACCCAATTGCCTTACAAATCTTAGGTATTTGCTCGGCGTTGGCAGTAACGTCAAAAATGGAAAATACTTTGGTTATGTGTATTGCACTAACCTTAGTAACGGCATTTTCTAACTTGTTTATCTCAATTATCCGTAACCACATTCCTTCGAGTGTACGGATTATTGTGCAAATGACGATCATTGCCAGCTTGGTTATCGTGGTTGACCAAATCCTGCGTGCTTACGCCTACAGCATCGCCAAAGAACTGTCGGTATTCGTTGGTTTGATTATTACCAACTGTATCGTGATGGGCCGTGCTGAAGCCTATGCGATGAAGAGTACTCCAGGCTTATCGTTCTTGGACGGTATTGGTAACGGCTTAGGTTACTCGGTGGTGTTGTTAACCGTGGGCTTTATTCGTGAGCTGTTCGGATCAGGTAGCCTGTTCGGTTATCAGATCATGCAGCTAGCTTCTGAAGGCGGCTGGTATCAGCCGATCGGTTTGTTGGTATTGCCACCAAGTGCGTTCTTTATTATCGGTGGTTTTATTTGGGTACTGCGTACCTTCCGTACCGAACAAGTAGAGCCGAAGGAATAAGGAGCAGACCATGGAAGCTTATATCAGTTTATTTATTAAATCGATTTTCGTTGAAAACTTAGCGTTATCGTTCTTCCTAGGTATGTGTACTTTCTTGGCAGTATCAAAGAAAGTAACCACAGCTTTTGGTTTGGGCGTTGCAGTAATCGTGGTACTGGGTATTTCAGTACCGGTGAATAACTTGGTTTACCACAACATTTTGGCGCCAGGTGCGTTAGATTGGGCTGGTTTCCCTGATGCAGACTTGAGTTTCTTGCGTTTCTTAACCTTTATCGGCGTTATTGCAGCGTTGGTACAGATTTTGGAAATGGCATTAGACAAATACGTACCAGCTTTGTACAACGCGTTAGGTATCTTCTTACCTTTGATTACCGTGAACTGCGCTATCTTTGGTGGTGTGTCCTTCATGGTTGAGCGTGATTATAACTTCACTGAAAGTGTGGTTTACGGTATCGGTAGCGGTATCGGCTGGGCCCTTGCCATTGTTGCCTTGGCAGCAGTGCGTGAGAAACTGAAATATGCCGATGTACCAGATGGTTTACGCGGTTTAGGTATTACCTTTATTTCAGTTGGTCTGATTGGATTGGGCTTTATGTCATTCTCTGGCGTATCCCTGTAACAAGCACCGGTAACGATAACAACGGATTAACAAGAGGTACGAGTCGATGCAAGGGCAAGATTTAACACTAATAGCGCTCGGCGTAGGCATGTTTACCTTGATTGTATTAATTTTAGTGGCGGTGATCATGGTCGCCAGGTCAAAATTAGTGCCTCAGGGTGATGTCGAGATTTTAATTAATGATGATGAAGACAAGAAAATTACCACGCAGCCAGGTACTAAATTATTAGGTGCCTTAGCTAATGCTGGTATCTTCGTATCGTCAGCTTGTGGTGGTGGTGGTTCATGTGGCCAGTGCCGTGTGATTATCAAAGAGGGTGGCGGTGATATTCTGCCTACCGAACGTGATCACATTAACCGCAAGGAAGCTCGTGAAGGCTGCCGTTTATCGTGTCAGGTAAACGTGAAGCAAGATATGAAAATCGAGCTTCCAGAAGAAGTGTTTGGTATTCGTAAGTGGGATTGTACGGTTAAGTCTAACAACAACGTAGCCACCTTCATCAAAGAGTTTGTGGTGCAGTTGCCAGAAGGCGAAGAAGTACCTTTCCGCGCCGGTGGTTATATTCAGATCGAATGTCCACCGCATCACGTGAAATTTAAAGACTTCGAGATTGAAGATAAATTCCGTGGTGACTGGGAACACTTTGGCTTCTTTAACTTAGAATCTAAAGTTGACGAAGAGACCATTCGTGCTTACTCGATGGCGAACTACCCAGATGAGAAAGGCATTATCATGTTGAACGTGCGTATCGCTACGCCTCCGCCACGTGATATGAGCTTACCGCCAGGCAAAATGTCATCGTACATTTTCAGCTTGAAAGCTGGCGACAAAGTAACGATTTCTGGTCCATTTGGTGAATTCTTTGCTAAGGACACCAAAGCAGAAATGGTGTTTGTTGGTGGTGGTGCTGGTATGGCGCCGATGCGTTCACACATCTTTGACCAATTACGTCGTCTGAAAACCGACCGTAAGATGACTTTCTGGTACGGTGCACGTTCTAAGAAAGAAATGTTCTACGTGGAAGATTTCGACATGTTGGCGCGTGAAAACGACAACTTTGAATGGCATGTGGCCTTGTCTGACCCACAACCAGAAGATAACTGGGAAGGTTACACCGGCTTTATCCATAACGTGTTGTACGAAAACTATCTGAAGGATCATGATGCGCCTGAAGATTGTGAGTTCTACATGTGTGGACCACCGATGATGAACGCAGCAGTTATTAAAATGCTCAAAGATTTGGGCGTAGAAGATGAAAACATCCTATTGGATGACTTTGGTGGCTAAGCTTGGCTTAGCCCCTTTAATAGCCTGATTTAAAGGTGGAAAAGAGCCTGATGAAAACAACCCGTTCATCAATGCTACGAGTTTGGCTAGCCCTAGTGGGGCTAGCCTTTTTCGTTTCTTGTACCCATGCGCCGCAACAATTGGCGGTGTCTGGTAAGACGATGGGGACGACCTATCACATCTCTTATGTTACGGCGAATCCGCAGCATAGCCCTGAACAAGTGAAGCAACGAGTGGATGCGGTGCTGGAGCAAGTAAACAGCCAGATGTCGACTTACGACCCGCAATCGGAACTATCGTTGTTTAATAGCCGTCAAACGACAGAGCCGGTGGTTATTTCGCGGTCGTTAGAAACTGTGATTCGACGCGCGCTAGAAATTGCCAACGAAACCGATGGCGTACTTGATGTTACGGTCGGGCCATTAGTTAATCTATGGGGCTTTGGGCCACTGGCTAAGCCAGAGCGTAAGCCCACAGAGGCCGAGCTGCAAGCTATGTTAGATGAGGTGGGGTATCAGCATGTTCATGTTGAAAACCACCAGTTACGTAAAGCTAAGCCCGAGATTTATATTGATTTATCGACCATTGCCAAGGGCTATGGCGTGGATCGCGTCGCAGTATTGTTGGAGCAGATGGAAATCACCAATTATCTCGTTGAGATTGGTGGTGAGATGCGTACGCGTGGCACTAAGCCTGGTAATCAACCTTGGCGCATTGCGATAGAAAAGCCGGTCACCAGCGAGCGCAGCGTGCAACGGGTGATTGAGCCGGGCGATGCGGGTATCGCAACTTCTGGTGATTATCGTAATTACTACGAAGAAGATGGTGTGCGTTATTCGCATATTATCGATCCGCGTACCGGCTATCCTATTCAACATAATTTGGTGTCGGTTACCGTGGTAGCGCCCACCAGTATGGATGCTGACGCCTATGCGACAGCATTGACGGTGATGGGGCCAGAACAAGCGTTAGCCTTTGCCGAGCAAAAGGGCTTGGCGGTGTTACTGATTAGCCGCGAGGCCGAAGGCTTTAAAGAAGAAAGTAGTACTGCATTTAAGCAGTATCAACAGTAACCGAAGGGGGTTAGTATGGGAATGTTTTTAGCAGTATTCGGCATCATGCTAGTAGTGGTATTGGCCATGTCGGTTGGGTTTATTGCCCAGCGTAAAACCATTTCGGGAAGTTGTGGTGGTATTTCTGCCTTGGGTATGGATAAAGCTTGTGACTGCAAAGATCCGTGTGACGAGCGCAAGGCCAAGATGGCTGCCGAAGAAAAGGCCGCCGCAAAACGTGCAGCCAAAGAAAAACTTTGGCAAGATAACCGTATAGATTCGTAAAGGTGCAAGTTTTAAAACCTGATTAAGGGAGTAGTACCATGGTAACACCGGTTCAGATTAAGCCGAAAACGGCGGAAATTTACCTCGATTGCAACGCAACGACGCCGGTGTTACCGCAAATTGCTCAGGCCGTTCGGCACGTGATGGAGCATGTCTTTGGTAACCCCAGTAGTAGCCATATCACTGGGCTGCAAGCACGCTATATTCTTGATAGTACCCGCCGGCTAGGACGCCAGCTAGTGGGCGCAGGGCTTGGCCGTTTTATCTTCACCAGCGGTGCTACCGAAGGCATTCAAACAGCGGTGTTATCGGCCCTCACCCATGCTAGAAATACCGACCATGGTCAGCGTCGTTGGCTGTTATACGGAGCTACTGAGCACAAAGCGGTGCCGCAAGCGCTTGAGCACTGGAATAATATTTTACGTTTGAATGCCGAGCTCAAAGCTATTCCGGTTAACCGTCAAGGTCTGTTAGATCTAGACTTTATTGCCGAGCATGTAGGCGCAGCCCACATGATTTGTACCATGGCTGCCAACAACGAAACTGGTGTACAACAAGATTTAGCCCAGTTAGAACAAGTGATCCGTAGCAATAACCCAACCATTCCTTGGATGGTGGATTGCGTACAGGCCTTGGGTAAGTTAAAGCTAGAATTAGCACAAACCAGCATTGATTATGCCCCTTTTAGTGGCCACAAGTTGTACGGCCCCAAAGGCATCGGCTTTTTATACGTGCGCCAAGCAGCGCCATTTACGCCCCTGATTATTGGTGGTGGACAAGAGCAAGGGCAGCGTTCTGGAACGGAGAACCTTCCGGGCATTGCCGCTTTACATGCGCTGTTTGAGTTATTGCTTAACGATCAACAACAAGTTTTTAAATCGACAGCAACCCTTTGTGAATATCGGGACCAATTACTGGCTGCGTTAAAACAAGCGTTTCCTACCCTCGAGCTGAACCACGATTTGGATTTGAGCTTACCTACCACACTTAACTTTTCGGTACGTGGCATGGCGTCTCGCGACATCATGGATGTATTTGATGCGGCTAACATTCGAGTCAGTTCAGGTTCTGCCTGCAGCTCAGGTGTCACTCGTAGCTTTGTGCTAGATGCCATGGGCCTTGAAGATTGGCGCTCATGTTCAGCGATTCGATTATCCTTTGGGCCAGCCACCGAAGCTGCCACCATCAAGGCCGCGTGTGAGCGGATTCAAACGGCGGCTCATGCCTTACGCCAGTCGTGCTTATTGATTGCCGATACCAGCGAAGATATTGATTCTAATCTAGATGGGGTAGTACAACTGCGATTTGGCAATCAGTGCTGTTATTTATTGATTGATAAAGCCGCCAAAGAAATGGTGGTCATCGACCCCTTGCCTGAATTAGCCGAACGCATTGAACGTTTGGTGGCTTGCCAGCATTATTGTGTGAAGGCGGTGCTCACCACTGAGCCACAGCCGGCTAATAGCCCTGCAGCTATGTTAGCCCAGTTACTGAGTTGTGAGGTAGCGCAAGCGGACCTTGATGCCGTGGGTTGGCCGCAGGCATACAACGGTGGCTGTGATGTGCCGTTGGGTTGCGCCGCCACGGTAGAGGGCTGCTTAGCTGTAGGACAGCGCCGCCTGTTTCGCGTAGGCACGCGCCAACCGGTGTATTTGTTAAGCTCGCCGCTTACGACGGACGCTCCTGCAGAAGTAGACTTTGCCTTTATCGGTGACATTCAGCAGCCAGAACTGATTCGCTCGATGGTTCATGACAACACCTTGTTGTTAAGCCGGGCCGATGATGAATTTCGTATCACTCAGCGCTGGTGCGAATTAGCTGGTCATTGCGTTAACTGTGAGTTAGTGGATGTTGCTCTAGAAGCCCAGCAAGAGTGGCTCAGCAAACCTGATACCTTGGTGATTGATGTACGTGAGCAGCAAGAATTTGCAGTGAGTGATTTGGGTTTAGCGGCCGAGGTAATCAACGTGCCGTTAACGCGTTTGGCGCAGTTCATTTATGAGCACCGTGAAAGCTATCAGCAGCGGCCGATTGTCTGTGTCTGTCGCTCTGGGCATCGCAGTGCTGTGGCAGCTCGGGTGCTGGCTCGGCTTGGGTTTAGCCAAGTGAGCCATTTAAATGGCGGCACCGCCTTGTTACTGGCCAGTTAAAGTTAAGTTGGCTAGCGCGTGGGTTGCTTCAGAATAGGTTACTCGGTAAAAGTAACTTTTGCGAGGTAGCCGTCTTTTCCTACCAGATAACAGCTGTTAGTGCTGCAGGCGCTATTCCAAATATTGGCTTCGGCTAGGGTCTGCCAAGCATCTCTGCTGCTATTGAGTAAAGCCGCACCGGTTGGGTTGGTGACCAGAATACTGCCATCATTGCGCACCGTTAGGCTATACAAAGCGCCGCTCAATGGTGGCTCGATTAGGGCGGTAAACTGGTCGTCTTTATACTCTACCAAGCGTGGTTTCGCATCGGCATGGTTCAAGCTGCCTCCAGCCAACAGGATATGCTTTTCGCTAAACGGCCAAACACTGGCAATGCCAGCACTCGGACCTGCCGGTAAAGGCGTATCGATAGCTTTAAAGCGAATGCCAAAATTACGTTTAACCAGCAAGCGGGCAGTGTTGCCGTTGGCAGTACCAATCGCCCAAATGCCATTGTTGTGACGTAAACAGCCACCACTTGCAGCTAGACCACCTTCATCGGAAAGCGGTTGGGTATCAACCATGTTGCTGGCGGTAAGCCAGTTGCGGCCGTCTACACTGCGCACCATGTTCCAACGGTTTTCTACCGTGTCACCATAAACCCAAGCTTCGTTGGTGGCAGATAACGCCATACAATTGAGAAATTGATTACCGCCCGCGCGATAGCGCAATTGCCAATTACGGCCACCGTTGCTGGTGTAATAGATACGCGAATCGCCATTATTGCCAATGCTTAACGCATACGCATGGTTGGCATCGAGGGCCTCAATATCACGAAATTGGAGGTTCTGGGTGGCCGGCTGAAAATACTCCCAGGTCTCGCCAGCATCACTACTGCGAGCAATATGCGAGTTCGAACCGCTTAGCCAAATCACATCAGGGTTAGGAACACTAACACCAATCCAATTCACGTCAGCTTTCGTGGGAATCAGGGTCAGGCTTGCTGCCAAAGTAAGTGCGCTTAACATCATGAATAACTTAACCTATTGTTCTGTAGCATCAATTGTCGCTGACCTTAGCAGCAACTCGTGCTCGGGTATCAGGCGTTAGTGGTTACCATAGCACGGAACTGGGCTAGGAGTTCAATCGTAACTTTTGCAACCTTAACGCATTTAATACGACAGAGACTGAACTTAACGCCATAGCGCCACCTGCTAACCAAGGTGCGAGTAGGCCAGAGGCCGCAATCGGTATTCCTAACGTGTTATACGCAAAGGCCCAGAATAAGTTTTGTCGGATGTTACCCACGGTTTTTTCGCTAATCTCTAAGGCGTGTAGCAACGAGCGTAAATCGGCCCGCATCAGGGCAATATCCGCGGTTTCTAGAGCAACGTCGGTACCTGTGCCCATGGCAATGCCAACGTTAGCAGTCGCCAAAGCCGGCGCATCATTAATACCATCACCCACCATGGCCACGATGTCGACCTGTTGCTGCAACTCAGCGACGGCAGCAGCTTTGTGTTCAGGTAAGACATTAGCGCGGACCTCGGTGATTCCTACTTGGGCCGCAATCGCAGCGGCAGTGCGTTGGTTGTCACCGGTTAACATCACGACTTTTAAGCCGCGCTGTTGTAGTGCTGCAATGGCTTCGGCTGCATGCTCACGCACGGTATCTGCTACGGCGACAATACCTACCAGCTGTTTATCCCAGCTAATTAACATGGCAGTTTTGCCTTGCTCTTCTAGTTCTTGTTGGCGCGCACTCCAAGCGTCACTTTCAATATTATACTCGCGCATTAAACGCAAGTTACCAATCTGTAAGTGATGGCTGGTTGATGGTTGCTCAGCGTCAGTATCAGTGTGCACAAGTTGCACTTGCGCTGATACACCGCGCCCGGTATGGGCGGTAAAATCTGTTAATTGCACCATCTTGGCGGTGCTAGAATCAACCTCAATACCAGTCGCAATCGCTTGCGCTAGTGGGTGCTCAGATTGTACTTCAAGCGCTTGCACTGCGGCGCGTAACTGCTCTGGCGTGAGTTCTTGGATGCCTTTGAGATCGATTTCTAAATCCGTAAGAGTGGGGGTGCCAGCGGTGATAGTGCCCGTTTTGTCCAGCACCACAGTGGTAACACTATGGGTAATTTCTAACACGTCACTTTGCTTGAACAAGATGCCCATTTGCGCGGCGCGGCCAGAGCCCGCCATAATTGATGTTGGCGTGGCCAAACCCAGAGCGCACGGGCAAGCAATCACTAACACGGCGACAGTCGCCTCTAAGGCACTGCGATAGTCGCCCGGTGCCAGCCATAACAGCCAGACCAAGAACGTCATTAAAGCAATGACTAAGACCACAGGTACAAAGATGGCCGAAACTTTATCGGCAAGCCGTTGAATGGGCGCTTTGGAGTTTTGTGCTTGCTCTACAATAGCGATGATTTGTGCCAGCGCCGAGTCTTTTCCTAGCTTGCTGACCTTTGCTTTAACAAAGCCTTGTTTGTTAATAGAGCCGGCCACCAAGGTATCGCCGGGTTGCTTGTCGGCGGGCACACTTTCACCGGTAAGCATGGCTTCGTCAACGCTGGTGGTGCCTTCAATCACTACGCTGTCAGCCGGGATCTGTTGGCCGGGTTTAATGTGAATGATATCCCCGACCACCAGCTCAGCAATGGGCGCCAGCTTGGCTGAACCATCGGCTTGCTGGCGTAGGGCATGCTTAGGTTGTAGTTGCAGCAACTGCTTAATGGCCGCCGAAGATTGGCCTTTGGCACGAGCTTCAAACCATTTGCCGAGCAAAATAAGCGTGATAAGTACTGCGCTGGTTTCAAAGTAGAGCCCTTGATGGGCTGCCATAGCGCCTTCGGTGAGCGCCAAGTAGACACTGTAAAAATAAGCCGCTGAGGTACCTAGTGCGACCAACACATCCATATTAGCAGCACCGGCGCGCAGGGCGGTGTAGCTACCCTTATAAAACTGCCAGCCAATAATAAACTGCACGGGCGTAGCCAGCGCCATCTGTACCCAAGGGTTCATCAACCAAGCCGGCACATAGATGCCGGCAGTAAAACTAAAGTGGCCCACCATGGTGTACAGCAGCGGCGCCGATAACAGAGCGGCGGCAACAAACTTGTACCATTGCTGACGCTGTGCTCGCTGTCGTGGGTCGGCCGCGGGAGTTGCGCTTTGATGGTCAATCAGGGCTGCATCAAACCCAGCTTGCTGTACTGCAGCTACTAGCCCGTCTGCGGTTTTATTGGTACTAGTAACTGCGGCTACTTCATTAGCAAAGTTAACATTCACCGAGGTAACCCCAGGTACCGCTTGTAGTGCACGTTCGATACTACGAGCGCAGCCGGCGCAACTCATACCACTTAGTTGTAACTGAAAGGTCTGGGTTGCCATAGGAATCTCCTGCAAATTGGTTAAAGTTAACTCATGCTAGTGCTGTTGTTACTGAGCATTCACCGACTGGTTGGTGATACCTATACTATCGTCGGCCATGAAGTAAACATAAGTTGGCATGAGCTGCTCAGCAGTTTTGAGTTTGCTGGCATCTTCAGCCGGATAGGCTTTTGAGCGCATGGTGGTGCGGGTTGCGCCCGGATTAATCACATTAACCCGAACGTGGGTGCCTTCATACTCATCGGCCATCACTTGGGCTAAACCTTCGGTAGCAAATTTGCTCACTGCATAAGGGCCCCAAAACGCGCGGCCTTGGCGACCAACACCAGACGAAGTAAAGACAATGCTCGGCTGTGCAGCGCGTTTTAACGCTGGCATCAAGGCTTTAGTAAGCATGAATTGGGCGGTGACATTGATTTGCATGATCTCGTTCCAAGAATCATGATCGATGTGCTCAAACGGCGACAATACACCCAAGACGCCAGCGTTGTGGAGCAAACCATCTAGTTTGCCAAATTGCTCAACGATAGTAGCATTTAAGCCTTGATAGTGAGTTTTTGTGGCGCCTTTTAAATCCAACGGCACAATGGCGGGCTCTGGACCACCCGCGGCAACAATCTCATCATACACAGCTTCAAGTTTTTTGACCGTGCGGCCCAATAAAATAACGGTAGCACCACAGCTTGCAAAGGTTTTTGCCGCAGTACGGCCAATGCCGTCGCCGGCCCCGGTCACAAGAATGGTTTTACCTGCTAAAGTATCTTTGTTGAACGAGTAATTATGCATTGCAGTCATTTTATGCTTACACTTATGTTGATGTAGAAAGCTGCAAGTGTACTGTTTTTTGCTATGATTCTCAGCAGCTGGATAGAATATTATTAAAAATACTTTTAAGTTTGGCCGTAGCAGTGTATAAAATTTTGTTAATTGATATGTCTTGTCGTACCAGTTTAAAAAGGCGATGATAGGCAAGACGAATAAAAAGCATCTGCAGGTGCTCAATACATAACAACACGAACAAGGATTGGGGAAGCCTCATGAAAAAACTCTTGCTTGTAACAGCGATCGGTAGCGCACTCAGCTTAGTTGGCTGCGGTGGTGGCGATGACGCACCAGAGTCGGTCGTTACAGAATACCAAGTAGCAGCAACACGCGCTGTATTTGACCCATCTAATGGGCAGGTACCGGTGCCGTCGAATATTTTATTAAGTGGTACTGTTGATGGTACGTTAAATATCCCAGTCGCAGATCCTACCGATGGTGGTAACCCGCAAGTAGCTATCAACGGTTTGGACGGTTGGGGGACTCACTCCACGTTAACCTTTAGCTTCTCGTTACCGAAAGATGCCAATGGCAATGACGTGACCGTGGATAGCAGCTCACTAGAAGCGCCAGGTGCGGTGCGGATGTTTGAAGCCGTGATGGGCGGGACTGCGGTGAACGAAACTTGTGCTGCAGCTAACCCTGCTGCTACCTGTGCCGTTGCTGCTGAATTAACCTATGGCGTGGATTATATCGTACGTGCCACCGGCCCGGCTGGTGTTGCCGTGATTCCACTAAAACCATGGAAACCAAAAACCGGTTATTTAGCTATTTTAACCGATAACATCACCGACTCGTTGGGCCGCTCAGTGAAGCCGTCACAAACTTACGGTTTGATGAAACGCAACGTTGAAACCGATCCTGTCTCAGGGGATGCTTCTGCGCTGAGCTTGCAAGGTTTGATTAACAGCCATGAAAACGCATTGGCGGCCGCTGGTGTGGATAAAGACAGCATCATTTATGCGTCAAGTTTTACCACCCAGTCTACTGATGATGCCTTCCATATGGTGAAAACCATGATGGCGGCACAGTTTGCACAGTCTGCCCAAGTAGGCTTGCCGAGCCCGAACATTTTAGGCGCACCTTTGGGTGTGAGCGTTGCTGATTTCCTCGTTAGCAATGGTATGTTGGAGCCCGATCCAACTAGCCTTGCGTACTTAGCTGCAACTGCTGCTAACATGTATCAAGCCCAAGTGAGCTTGCCTTATTTTTCACCGTTACCCACGGCTGAAAATCCACAAGCGCCACTGCAGGGTCGCTGGCAGGCAAAATGTGATAGCGGTGTTTCTGTCTTAGGCGCTATTCAAGCCGGTGCAATCGACCCAATGAACACCCCTAGTATCAATCCAGCATGGTTAGCTGGTGGTGCTAGTACCTTCATCCCAGCTTGGGTACAACAGTGTTTGTTGGCAACAGACCCAGCAGTCATTGCCAGCATGGACTTCCCTGGCGTAGATACTGAGCGCCATGTCACCAAATACAACCCAGTACCTGCGGTGCAAGGCAATCAAACTATTGGTGCGATAGTGACTGTACCTAACCCAGCGGCGGCGGCTCCAGTTCGTGCAGCCTTAGGTTTAGGTGAGTTGACCATGCCAGAAGGCGGTTGGCCAGTAGTGATTTTCCAACACGGTATTACCGCAGATAAAGGCAGTGTTTTAGGGATTGCTGGTACCTTAGCCGTAGCAGGTTTTGCTACCGTAGCTATCGACCATCCGCTGCATGGTGATCGAGGCTTCGGTCCGATCAACGCAACCAGCGGCAAAGGCCCAGCAACTGCGTACATGAACTTGGGTAGCTTGCTAACTACGCGTGATAACTTACGTCAATCGATCTCTGATATGTTAGGTTTACGCTTAAGCTTAAATGCTAACAACCTAGGCATTGATGGTACAAACGCTTACTTTGTTGGCCACTCGCTAGGTGCTATCACTGGGACACCATTTACGGCATTAGCTAATTCACCGCTAAGCGGCGACCTTGCCCCTTATTCTTCATGGTTTGAAGTACAAGGCAGCAGCTTGATGGCACCGGGTGCGAGTATCGCGAACTTCTTGTTAGGTTCACCGAGTTTTGGCCCAGTGATTAAGAGCCAGTTGTTGTATTCACAAAGCCCTGATTTTGCGGCGGCAGTGAATGCAGCGGCAGAAGGTGCTGGTATTGCGCCAACAGATCCACAGTTCCAAGGCTTGTTAATTCAAGTGTATAACGGTTTCTGGGGACAGTTGAGTGCAGCTGAGCAAGCTGAAATTAACGGTGTGTTTGAGCAATTTGCCTTTGCCGCACAAACCGTGGTTGATTCAGCCGACCCAATTAACTACGCAGCGGCAGTACGTGCTACTGAAAGCCCAATTCACTTGATTGAAGTGGTAGGTAACGGTAGTGATGTATTACCAGACCAAGTTGTGCCGAACACAGTTGCTGGTAAGCCATTAGCTGGTACTGAAGCACTGATCAGTGCGCTCCAGTTAGCTACCATTACTGAAACCACGGTAGGTGCCGATGGTTCATCAGTATCTGGTGCGGTGCGTTTTACCGCCGGTGACCACGGCTCTATCGTTAGCCCAGCAGCTTCGGCTGAGGCAACCTTAGAGATGCAAACCCAAGCAGCTTTCTGGTTTGCTAACGGTACTAGCGTATTGCCAATTTCAGATCCGTCTGTGATTAAGCAATAAGCGTCATCTGTTTATGCCGAAGGCCGCTGCAACTCAGCGGCCTTTTTGTTATCTGAAGGAGTAAGACAATCATGTGGGATTTTTTACTAGATGTGGCTAGTTTTGTCGCCAAAGCAGCGGTGATTGCCTTTGTCGCATTGCTGATCATTGGCGCCATTGCCCAAGCCGTACAAAAGCAAAAGCCACGTAAAGGGCAACTGTTGGTAGATAAGCTGTCGGAGGATTTACGCGATGGCGTGCAGCAATTGCAGTTAGATCTGTTAGATAAGAAGCAACGTAAAAAGGTTAAGAAAGATTTAAAGAAGCAGCACAAGCAACAGGCTGGTGAGCAGCGTAAACGCTTATTCGTGATTGACTTTAATGGCTCTATGGATGCGCGAGAAGTGGATTCTTTAAAGCGTGAAGTAAACGCTATCGTGTCGGTTGCGCAACCGGGCGAACAAGTGTTAGTGCGTCTTGAAAGTGGCGGTGGCGTGGTGCACGGTTACGGGTTAGGCGCAGCCCAGTTACAGCGCCTGCGTGAGGCGGAACTTGAAGTGATTGTAAGTGTCGACAAAGTAGCCGCCAGCGGTGGTTATATGATGGCTGCCGTTGCTCATAAGATCCAAGCAGCCCCCTTTGCTATCATTGGCTCGATTGGGGTGTTGGCGCAAATGCCGAACTTTCATCGTTGGCTAAAAAAGCATGACGTAGATTTTGAACAGGTCACTGCTGGCGAGTACAAACGTACCCTGACTATTTTTGGTGAGAATACCGATGCTGGGCGCGACAAATTTAAAGATGAATTAGAGAATATTCATCGTCAATTTAAAGCCCATATTAGTCAGTATCGGCCGCAAATTGATATTGAAAAAGTAGCTACCGGCGAGTATTGGACTGCCCAAGAAGCGATAAATTATGGCTTAGTTGACGAGTTAACTACTAGCGATGGTTGGTTGCTAGCGCATCGTGATAGTCACGATATGTTCTTGGTGCGCTATGTTACTAAGAAAAACCTAGGCGAGCGCATGGGGCGCAACGTCAATGCCTTGTTGTTGCAACTTAAAAACTTGGTGGGGCGGCAAGGTTAAGTCAAAAGGTTAAGTAAATAGCAAAAGAGGTGACCATGAAAGACCGCGATGAATTTGAGCTGTTTCGCCGTGAAATGACAGGTGTCACCCCGTTAGCGGGTGCTGATGTAGCGGACGTGAAAACTGCGTTTACGCCTACGTTGGCGCAATTAGAGCGGCGTAAAGCGGCCGAAGCGCAGCTGGAAGAAGATATTAATTTTCTCTCAACGGAATATGTTGAACTGGTGGAGCCCCTTGATCTCATTAGCTTTCAGCGCAACGGTGTGCAGCACGGCGTGTATAAAAGATTGCGCTTAGGGCAGTACCCGATTGAGGCGAGTTTAAATTTACACGAGCATACTCTGAAGCAGGCGCGCCAAGCATTGTTTGAGTTTGTGCAAGACTGTCATCGCAGTGGCGTGCGCTCTGGGCTGATTATTCATGGACAAGGCAAGCACAGTAAGCCGCATCCGGCGCTGATCAAAAGCTATGTGAATAAATGGCTACGCGAACTTGAGCCAGTGATGGCGTTTCATAGTGCGCAACGTCATCATGGCGGTACCGGCGCTGTTTATATTATGCTGCGCAAGAATGCTGAGCAAAAGCAACTTAACCGAGAGCGACATCAGCGCCGCTAGTGTCTCAGAAGTGCTGCAGAAGTGCTGCAAAAGAGCCACTAACGTGCCGCACAAGCGTGCATTAGGGCGTCTTATAAGCTCACTAGGGCGCTAAGATGCAAAAGGAGTAGGGAATGGTAGGAGTAACAATAGTACGAGCAACAATGGCGCGCTGGCTTACAGTGGCGCTAGTAAGTACTGGATTAGGTGTTGGGCTAACTGGTGGCGGCGCCTTAGCGGCTGAGCAAACTTGGTCAGAACGCTTGGCGCAAGAGCTACAACAGCGCGCTGATACTCACTTTGATGCAGATTTTAGCTATGCCGAGTTAGATCTCAACACTCTGTTGGGTGAAATCAGCGCTCGGGAGATTAGTTTATCCAGCCGTGTTAACGAGTTGGATGCGGGTCTTAACCAAGTTCTGCGTGCCGGTCGTTTGTTGGTCCGTGGCGATTGGCTGACGCAACAACGCAACCATCTACAGGTAGACGAAGTGATTGTTGCTGATGCCCAGCTAACCATCGCTTATTATGGTAAAGGCCAGTCTAATCTGCATGCGCTCTTGACCGCCGCCAAGCAGCAACAGCGCTTACAAAGAGCATCAACGGCGCTGGTATGGAGCGTGCAGCAGGCCCAGCTTGAAAATGTGGTGGTGAACCTATTTGATCAAGGGCAGCCCCTATTAAGCGTGCGGATTGCAAGTTTGCGTTTGCCTGAGCTAAGTGCCGATGATACCGCGGATACTTACATCGCAAAATTACTATGGCCGATTGTGGAACAGGTGATGGAGCAGAGTTTACGTGGTGAATCTGATGCAGTGGTTGATGTCGCTAAACTGACGGGTTTTATTTGGCGTGAAATTAGATGAACGCAGCGGTTTAAAGAACCAGCGCAGCACGTCTGACTAGCAGCTTGTGCGCTGGCAAGTTTGAGTGATGCAGCTGAACCAGCTCAGCTGCAACCGGCGTTTGCTATCAGGACAGATTACGCTCGTCGATGTCGGCCTTGGCATCGTTAAACACATCTTCATCCAAGGCCCCTTCGCTTTTGGCCACTATCACTGATACCATAGCATCACCAGTTACGTTGACCGCGGTACGAGTCATATCGAGGAGCCGGTCGACGCCAATAATCAAGCCAATCCCTTCTACCGGTAAGCCTACTTGGCCCAACACCATGGCCAGCATGATCATCCCTACGCCGGGCACGCCAGCGGTTCCGACCGAGGCTAAGGTTGCGGTGAGTACTACCATCAGGTAATCAGCCATGCTTAGGTCAACTAAATAAACCTGCGCAATAAAGACAGTGGCTACCCCTTGCATGATGGCGGTGCCATCCATGTTAATGGTCGCACCAAGAGGTACCGTGAACGAGCCGACACTGTTGTGTACGCCAAGGCGTTTAGTTACAGTTTCAAGGGTTACTGGCATGGTCGCGTTAGAGCTGGCGGTACTGAAGCCAAAAATCTGCACCTCACGCATTTTCTTCAAGAAAGTTAGCGGGCTCATGCCAGCTAATCCTTTCAGAATAATCGGATAGGTGATCAGCATGTGGATAAAGAGTACTGCTAGCACCAATAAGAAATATTTAGCTAAGCTGAAGATGGTCTCAAACGAGGTTTCTGCGAACAGTTTGGCCATCAGCGCAAACACCCCGTACGGAGCTATGTTCATCAGAATAATGACCAACTTCATGATGATTTCGTTAAAGTCTTCGAATAAGGTTTTAACCCGTTCCCCCGGCTTGCCTACCAACGCCATGGCAATACCAAACAGCAAGGCAAAGACAATGATTTGCAACATGTTGCCGTTAGCGAACGCATTAAAGGGGTTGGTTGGGAAGAGATCAATAATGACTTGAGCCAGCGACGGAGCCGCTTTCGGCTCGTAGGTCGCATTGGTGTCTAGCTCAATGCCGGTGCCCGGCTGCACTAACACAGCCAACGAAATGGCTAAGGTGATGGCTATGGCGGTGGTGATTAAATAAAGACCGACAGCTTTGCCGCCTAAACGTCCCAATTTGCTCGGATCACTGAGTGAGCAAGTGCCTACCACTAACGAGACAAACACCAAAGGCACGACCAGCATCTGTAGCGAGCTGATAAAGATTTGCCCCACCACAAAGAACAATCCTTTTGATAAATAACCTTCGACCAGGGTGCTGTCTGGGAACAGTGCCTTTAGCAAAATGCCGACAATAATACCGGCAAACATGCCAATCACGATGCGGCTGGTAAGACTCAGCTTCTTGTTGTTCTCACTCATAGGAGGAATCCTGCATGTCAATCGAGATAAAAGTTGCGCTATTGTGCGCAATTAAGTGCCGTTAGCCTAGCAGAATTTATCGCACAGCTGTACCGTTTTGGTGCAAATGGCCCCGCTAACCTTGTTGCTGCTGAGCTGGTAAGGACATGTTGGTGACATATTGTTGTCATGAGGCTGACATGTGTTTGCCATGTCGCTGACATGTTGCTGACATGTTGCTGACATAGTACCGTCACGTTAACCAGCTACCTTAAGGCTCTAAAGCTGCACCTATCACCTAGGTTTCGGCCCTGCCAAAAGTGAGACGCTTATGATTCAGGTAGAACAAGTAGCTGCAACGACATTGCCCGCGGTGTATCAGCACCAGTTGCTGCAACGACCGCTGCTTTGGTGCTTACGCGGATTACTCTGCGAACAACACATACAAGAGTTTGAGCGCCGCTATCCGGTGGTACAAGGACTTGAATTTGTTGAGCAAGTATTAGACTTTTTTAACTTTACTTATACCGCTAGAGATAACGAGCTCGATCATATTCCTAGCGATGGCCGGGTTGTTATCGTTGCGAATCATCCGATTGGCTCACTGGATGGTTTGGCGTTATTAAAGTTAGTGAGCGCCCAGCGTGGCGATGTGAAAATTCTGGCCAACGATATGCTCGGGGCGATCGGACCACTGCAAGAGCTGATGTTTCCGGTGCGGGTGTTTAGGTCAGGCAGCAATGGCAGCGCTGGCGAGCGTGAGCGGCTAAAAAAAGTCTATCAGCACCTACAAGATGAAGGTGCTTTGATTGTGTTTCCGGCCGGTGAAGTGTCGCGTTTACGCCCGCAAGGAGTGCGTGACGGCCATTGGCAAACTGGCTTTTTGAAACTGGCGCTGCGCTGTCAGGCGCCGATACTACCGGTTTTTATTGGTGCGCATAATTCGCCTTGGTTTTATGGCGCCTCTATGTTGTATAAGCCACTTGCTACCTTGTTACTGGTGCAAGAGATGGTACGGCAGCGCTCTGGTCATATTAATTTTCGTATCGGTGAGTTGATCCCGTTAAGCTCCTTTACCGGTGATCAACTCAGTTTACCGATGCGAGCTAAGCTGTTTCGTAAGCACCTGTATCGGCTGGGTCAGGACCGACCCGGCTTACTGAAAAGTCAGCGTCCGATCGCTCGTAGCGAAGCGCGCGAACGCTTACAACAAGCCCTACAAGATTGCGAATGCCTTGGTGAAACTGCCGATGGTAAATCCATTTACTTGTATCGCTATCAGGGTAACTCGCCGATCATGCGTGAGCTTGGACGCCTGCGCGAGGTCGCCTTTAGAGCGGTAGATGAGGGCACAGGTAAGCGTCGTGATTTGGATAATTTTGATACTTGGTATTTGCATTTGATTCTATGGGACCCACAGGATCTTGAAATTGCAGGAGCTTATCGGTTAGGTGATACCAAGGCGATTCTAGCTCAGCATGGGGTGGCAGGGCTCTATAGCCAGACCTTATTTGAGTATCAGCCGCAATTATTGCCGTTGTTGGAGCAAGGCTTAGAGCTAGGCCGTAGCTTCGTACAGCCGCGTTATTGGGGCAAACGTAGTTTGGATTATTTATGGCAAGGGATTGGCGCTTTGTTGCGACGTCATCCTGAATATCGCTATTTGTTTGGGCCAGTGACCATGAGCGCCAGTTTGCCCAAGCTAGCCCAAGATGCCATGGTGCAGTTTTTTACCGAACAATTTCCGGACCCTGATGGCTTAGCGGTGCCGCGCACTCCTTATCAAGCCCTTGAACGTCCGCTGCCGCCGCCCAGCGGGGATTATTTGCAAGATTTCACCCATTTAAAGCATCATTTGGCGCACCAGGGCGTCGCTATCCCAACCTTGTACAAACAATATGCGGACCTTTGCGAACCGGGTGGGGTAAGGTTTATTGGATTTAATGTGGATGCTGACTTTGCGGATGCTGTGGATGGCTTGGTGTGGGTGGATATTACGCGATTAAAACCGGGAAAAAAGGCGCGGTACTTATCTGGTTCTAGTCAATAACCAGTAAATAAATCCGCGCCAGTTACTTCAATATCAAGCTTACTTTCAACATTTACTACAGGGGATTACATGTACTGCGGGCCAAAACCATTGGTCCATACGATGGCCGAAGTTACCATCAAAATAACCAAGAGAATCAATCCGGCAGTGACTACTGAGCTGGCATAGATAAAGCCACGCTCTTCAGGGATGTGCATTAAAATAGGTACCCCTGAATACAGCAGATACACTGAATAGGCGATACCCGCTAAAAAGGCCATGGTGACGAACCACAATTCTGGATACAATGCAGCCACCCCAGACATAATAGCCGGAGTTGCCGTGTAGGCAGCAAGCTCAAGAGATTGCGTGAAGGTGGGCTCAGCACCAAAGGTTTTTGCCATCCAGTGCACCAAATAAGCTAACGCAAACACCGCAGCAATAATGCCTGCATACATGGCTACGGCCATGGTGACAGCGCTACTTTGGGTGAGATAGGTCAGCTCTCGGGCGCCGATGCTCCAGCCCAGATGCGCAGATGCGTAATAGGCAGCGGCACAAGGGATAAGTGCAATTAAAAGAATGTGCGTGAGTGAAAAAGTGATGCTTTCGTGCCGTTGGTCGATGGTTTTCCATTCATCAACCGGATGTGCGTATAGTCCCCAAATATGATTTAAAATCATGATATACCTCAACTTCTGTTGTAATTCTGTGGTTTTATAATTGCCATTGACGCTTTTTTATGCGCCTTGACTTAAATATTGGTCGGTTTTTCGGCATAGTCAAGGAAATTGCATGATTTAACCCTAAAAAAAGTAGTGAAATAAAACGAGGTCTTTGTTTGGACGAATTATTACAACCCATTCGTGGTTTTTTACACTGTGCCACGCCGGCTGCTTGGCTAGCTCAGGCCAAGCGCCCTGAGCAATTGCCAGTGCTGTTGCTAGACCATCTTGTGTGTGAGCTGAAGGCAGCGCAATCAGCGATGTTTTTAATTCGCCGTTATGCTGTTGATGAAGCCAGCGGTGAGGCGTTGCTGCAATGGTTGAAGCCGTATGAGGATTTTACTTATCGTAAGCAAGGCGATTGGCGCAGTTTAGCTAATCGGCCTTTGAAAAAATCGATGATACCGGCGGCCCGCTCAGCTTATGGACAAGAATTGATTGATAAGATGGTGTTGCTGATTAAAGAAGAACTGCATCATTTTTATCAGGTGTTAGAAGTGATGGAGCGGCATCAGGTAGCCTACGATACCATTGGCTCGAGCCGTTATGCTCGCGGATTGCTGCGGCATGTGCGTACTTACGAGCCAGAGGCGTTAATAGACAAGCTGATTTGTGGGGCCTACATTGAGGCACGCTCGTGTGAACGCTTTGCTTGCATAGCGCCCTATTTGCCAGCTGATATTGGTGATTTCTATATCTCGCTATTGCGTTCAGAAGCTCGGCATTATCAAGATTATCTAAGCTTGGCTGCTGCCATTGCTGGGCAAGACATCAGTGCACGTGTGCAATTCTTTGGCGAACGCGAGGCTGAATTGATTTTAACCGCCGACGAAGATTTTAAATTTCATAGCGGGATACCGGCCGCCAGTTAGCGCAATGGCGCTGTGTGCAACTGTAACCCTTGTGCGGTCACTGCTAACCAACTGCCTTGTTGATACCAATCACCAAGCACAATGCGTTGCGCGAGGGCTTGGTTGGCTAGTGTTACCTGATGGATATTGGGGCGATGGGTATGCCCATGAATCAACCATTGCACTTGGTGCTGCTGCATCGCCTCGACCACGGCGTGCTGGTTGACGTCCATGATCCTAAGTTGGGCATCGGTGAGAGGCTTTTGGGTGGCGCTATTAGCGCGCAATTTGTTGGCAATCCGCATGCGCCAAGCCAACGGCAATCGCAGTAACAGCTTGGTGAGCCAAGGGTGACGAATGATCCGCCGGAACCGTTGATAGCTAACATCGTCGGTACAGAGGCTATCGCCATGCATGATTAAGGTTCGACAGCCATACAAATCAATCACGCTTGCCTCTGGCAACAAAGTAACGCCAGTGCGTGTGGCAAAGCTTGGGCCGATGAGAAAATCGCGATTGCCGGCAATAAAATAAACGGCAACCCCCTGCTGGGTTAGTTCAGCCAATGCCGCTTGAATGCTCTGAGCGAAATCACTGTTATCGTCATCGCCTATCCAAGCATCAAATAAGTCACCCAAAATATAGAGGGCATCTGCGTTGGGCGCTTGCTGGCGCAAGAACTGCAGAAACAGCGCGGTAATATCGGGCCGCGCTGGACTCAAATGAAGATCAGCAATAAACCAGGTGGTGGCTGCCATCAGTAATCGAACTTACTCAGCGATAGACACGCTTTGAATCACCACGTCGTCAACCGGCACATCTTGATGAAAACCAGCGTGCGAGGTACGAACTTGTTCAATCGCATGAACCACATCCATGCCGGCGACAACTTCACCAAACACACAGTAACCCCAACCACCCATGCTTTCATTGCGGAAGTTCAAGAAGTCATTATCAGCAACGTTAATAAAAAACTGAGCGGTGGCTGAATGTGGATCTTGAGTACGCGCCATGGCGATGGTGCCTTTGTTATTTTTAACGCCATTGTTAGCTTCGTTGGCAACGGCGTCATGGGTAGGCTTTTGTACCATTTCTAGGTTAAAACCACCGCCTTGAATCATAAAACCTTTGATAACACGATGAAACAAGGTGTTGTTGTAGAAGTCTTCACGCACGTAAGTGAGGAAGTTTGCAACAGTTTTAGGGGCTTTATCAGCAAACAAGGTGAGGGTGATATCACCGTGGTTGGTGTGCAGGGTTACCTGTGGATTGGCAGACATGAGCTACTCCAAACTAAATAAATAAACAAAACAGCAAAAATGGTCGCTGCTTTTCGGAAAAATTAACCCGCGCAGTTTAGCATTGTTTGTGGCAAGGCTGCACCTTGCGTTATGATATCAAGCTAGCATTTTTAAATTTATTTGGCCTTATACAGGAGCAGCCGTACATGTTGAAAGTTTTTAATACCTTAACCCGCCAAAAAGAGGAGTTTAAGCCCATTACTCCAGGTAAGGTAAAGCTGTACGTGTGCGGTGTAACTATTTATGACTACTGTCACATTGGCCACGCGCGCACCTATGTTGCCTTTGATGTGATTGTCAGATACCTACGAGCCCGCGGCTTTGAGGTGACTTACGTGCGCAATATCACCGATGTGGATGATAAAATCATCCGCCGCGCGCAAGAAAATAGCGAAGCAATTGCGGATGTTACCGAGCGTTACACGCAAGCCATGCATGATGACTTTGATGCACTGAACTTGTTGCGCCCAGATATTGAGCCGACGGTGACCGGCCACATGCAAGATATCATTGTGATGATTGAGCGTTTAATCGCTGACGGTCATGCCTACGTAGCTAACGATGGTGATGTGCTGTTTGATGTCAGTACCTTCAAAGACTACGGTCAACTGAGCCGGCAAAACTTAGAACAGCTGCAGGCTGGCGCGCGGGTAGATATCGCCGATAATAAACAAGATCCTTTAGATTTTGTGTTGTGGAAACAAGCGAAAGCGAATGAGCCAAGCTGGCAGTCGCCTTGGGGGGCTGGGCGTCCGGGCTGGCATATTGAATGCTCAGCCATGAATAAACGCCATTTAGGCGAGCACTTTGATATTCATGGCGGCGGTTCTGATTTGATTTTCCCACATCATGAAAACGAAGTAGCGCAAAGCTGCTGTGCCAACCATAGTCCTTATGTGAATTACTGGATGCATAGTGGTATGGTGCAAGTAGATGAAGTAAAAATGTCGAAATCGCTGGGTAACTTTTTTACCATTCGCGATGTGTTGGCGCAGTTTGACGCCGAGACGGTACGATATTTCTTGTTATCGAGCCATTATCGCTCGCAATTGAACTATTCTAAAGACAACTTGGAGCAGGCGCGGGCCAGTTTAGAACGTCTGTATACAGCTTTACGTGATGCGCCAGAAGTAGCTGCTTCAGAGCCTGCTGCGGCAGACTTGCATGATCGCTTTTATGCAGCGATGGACGATGACTTTAATGCCCCAGAAGCCTTAGCCGTATTATTTGAATTAGCGCGCGAAGTAAACCGTGCGCTCACTGCTGGCGACAGCGCAGCGGCGGGAGCCTATGCCGCACAACTACGACAACTGGGCCAGTTGTTGGGCTTATTGACACAAACCCCAGCTGCCTTCTTGCAAGGTGCTGATGCCGACGTGGCGGAAATTGAAGCTTTGATTGCCGAGCGTAACGCGGCCCGGGCCGCTAAAGATTGGGCCAGAGCCGATGCCGCCCGCGACAAGTTGGCAGCCATGCAGATTGAATTAGAAGATACCGCCACCGGCACCCGCTGGCGTCGCGGTTAACTCACTTACAGACAACGAGGTACCTTATGGGATTTCCTACAGCGCAAGTGTTAGATAATTATCATGCGGCGATGACCGGCGATTTTGACGCAGTGATTGTGGTGGGCGATTTTGCGCAAGACTTACCAGAAGACTTTGCCGACTTTATTGAACAAGCGGCGCAATTGGACAAACGGGTTGGCAAGCAAGCCTTGTTAGTCGCTGCTGAGGTGCCGGGTGGACGCTTAATTTTGGCACCGACCGGGTCGTTGGAGCGGGATTACGATGACGTGCGCGTGATTGCCGAAGCTGCAGGTACTGGGGCGCGTATTGCCCAGCAAGCGGGTAGCAGCAAACCTTTATTAGTGGTGTTTGGGGTGCCTCAGCAAGCGCGTTATGGGCAAGCTGAAGCGGTAGCCTACTGGGGTGCTTGCCAGGCTTTGTATGAGCCGTTAGAGGCGCGTGAAGCACTCGGTGAGGCTGAGTTAGAAACCGTCAGCAGCATTGGTATTGTCGGTGCTCTAGATGCCAGTTGGTTAGAAGCCGTAGAGGCGGGCAAGCGAGTTGCCCGTGACCTGTGTGGAACCGAGCCTGAGCGGATGGCACCGCCGAAGTTTGCCGAGTACTGTCAGCAGGCTTTTGCCCACAGTCCGGTGCGGGTAACTGTGATTGATGACGTGCAACAATTGCAACATGAATACCCGTTGTTAATGGCCGTAGCCCGAGCTTCACTTGGGGTGGAGCGCCATTTACCGTGCGTGGTTCGGCTTGAATACAAAGCACCACAGCCAGAGCAAACCTTGCTGATGGCTGGTAAGGGTATCGTTTATGACACCGGTGGTGCGGATGTCAAAACCGGTGGCCATATGGCAGGCATGAGCCGTGATAAAGGTGGCGCTGCAGGTGTGGCTGGGTTTATGAAAACCGTCGCCTTGATGCGACCAGACACCGTGAGTGTGGTAGCTGAGTTAGGCGTGGTGCGCAACAGCATTGGCGCGGAAGCTTTTGTTGCTGATGAAATCATCACCGGTCACAGTGGGGTACGAGTGCGCATTGGTAATACTGATGCTGAGGGCCGCTTGTTACTCGCTGATTTGTTGTCTCATCTGCGCAGTGAAGCGCATCAATATACCAATCCACAACTCTTTAGTGTGGCGACCTTAACTGGTCATGCAGCCTTAGCGAAGGGGCCTTACACGGCATTGATCCCGAATGGTCCAGCGCGCGTAGATGCTATCACGGATAATTTATGGGAAGCCGGCGAAGTATACGGTGACCCGAGTGAAATTTCTTGGTCTCGGCGCGAAGATTTTAAATTTGTCGCACCGCGGACTAAGGCCGATGACATTTTATCAAGTAACAATGGCCCGTCAGCAACCACCGCACGTGGGCACCAATTCCCGATGGCATTTTTAACCATTGCCGCGGGTTTAGATAAACACGGTAGTGACAGCAACAAACCGCTCCCTTATGTGCATGTCGATATTGCTGGGAGTGGGGTAGAAGGCGGCGATTGGCAACATGGTAAGCCTACGGCGACGCCAGTGGCTAGTTTTGCTGGTTGTTACTTGCACCGTTAATAGCTAACTTTGAGGACAGTAACATGCGTGGATTTAAACTGGTTCAGTTAAAACAGACGGCGTGGGCCGCATTGGTCTTGCTTGTTGCAGCACCAGCGTGGGCACAGGCTAACCTTGCTGAGGTTGAGGTTAAAGCCACGCAAGTTGCAGGCAATGTGTATATGCTCACGGGTATGGGCGGCAACATCGGCGTTTATGTGGGTGATGATGGCGTAGTCATGATCGATGCCCAGTACCAAGGGTTAGCAGACAAGATCACTGCGGCGATTGCGGCCGTGACCGAGCAACCGATTAAAACTTTAGTAAATACCCATTTTCATGGTGACCATACTGATGGTAATGCTCCGTTCGCTCGCAACGGGGTGATGGTTGTGGCTCATGAGAATGTCAAAACACGATTAGCGGCAAACGATAAATTTGACCGTGATGGCCTACCTAAAGTGACCTTTAGCGATGGCTTAGAAGTGAAAGCTGGTAGCCAGAGCGTGCGGCTGCAGCATTATCCAAACGGTCATACTGATGGCGATGTGGTGGTATGGTTTCCGCAAGCAAATGTCATTCACGCCGGTGATTTGTTCTTTGTTGATCGCTTTCCGTTTATCGATTTAAACGCGGGCGGCAACGTGCAAGGCTTTATTGATAATGTGCGGGCGGTGATTGCCGAGCTAGATACACAAACTCAGATCATCCCGGGCCATGGGCCTTTATCTAATCGAGCAGATTGGTTACGCCTAGTGCACATGATTGAGGCGACGCGCGAAGAAGTACTTACGTTGAAGCAGCAAGGCATGAGTGTTGAGCAAGTGATCGAGCATGGCCTAAGCGAGCAATGGCAGGCTTGGTCATGGAGCTTTATTAACGAAGAGCGCTGGATTCGTACCCTATATCAATAAGTTTGGATTGCGCTACAACAATAAAAAGCCGCTACAGTGGTACTGTCAGCGGCTTTTTTGTCAGTTATAGCGTTAGTGAATGGAAGCGCCAACCTTACATGATTGGAGTTTCGATCTCGATCGCATCCAACTGTGCTTTCGTTTTGCCGTGGGGCTGTGGCGTGCGGCTGGTTGGGTCGATGTGAACAAATACAATGTCATCGGCCACGCAAATATTCTGTTTGGTTTGCTTATTACGCACCACACAGGTGACGGTCACAGAGGTTTTACCCACCTTTTTGACACCTAACCCAAATTCAACCACATCGCCCTGATACGCAGAGGTTTCAAAGCTGATGGCGCCAATGTGTTTCGTTACTAAGCTTTTGGCATCTAGCTGGCAGGCCGCATAGATATAAGCTTCTTCGTCAATCCATTCGAGAATACGACCACCGAATAACGAGCCGGCAAAATTCAAATCATTAGGCATAACCAAACGACGAGATAAAAAACGCATGAACACCCACTCCTTTGTGGAACTGTCAGTGATACTTAGAGTACAACCTGTACGGTTACTTAGTATAACTTATTGTAAGTGTCTGGCAAAAAAGTCTGCGATCATTTGGTAGCGATGAATACTGGTCTCGCGGCCACTTAAACCGTGTGCCTTACCGGGGTATGCCATCATCTCAAAGGGCAGCATCTGTTGTTGTAACTGCCAGGTGAGCAATGCCGTATGGCTGTACAGTACGTTGTCGTCCGCCATGCCGTGATAAATAAGCAGGGGGCGTTGTAACTGCTTCGCATAGGTCATCACATTTGCCGCCCGGTAACCATCTGGATTATCTTGCGGGGTGCCCATGTAGCGCTCGGTATAATGAGTGTCATAAAGCGCCCAGTCGGTGACCGGAGCACCGGCTACAGCGGCCGCAAATTGTTGCTGGGCCCGTAAAATAAGGTGCAACGCCATATAGCCGCCGTAACTGTGGCCAAATACGCCAATGCGCTCGCTGTCCACATAGCTTTGTTGTGCAAGCCATTGCGCTCCCAACTGTTGATCGGCAACTTCAAGTTGTGCTAACTGTCGATAAATGCCGGTTTCGAACTGGCGGCCACGGTTGCCACTACCGCGATTGTCTAAGGCAAAGACCACAAAGCCTTGGCGCGCTAAGTATTGGGTAAAATAGTCACCCCAGCTGTTGGTTACCCGCTGAGCACGCGGGCCACCGTAAACCATAACGACGGCCGGATAACGACGGTTATCGGCCATCATGGGTGGTTTGTGTACGCGGTAATAGAGGGTCTGGCCATCGGCGGCAGTGAGTTCGCCAAATTCTGGGTAGCTCCATTGCTCGATATAGGGTGCCAAGGGTTGTTCGGCATTGATTTTATTCTCGTGCAGCCAGACGATGCGCTCACCGGTGGGGCCATGTAAACTTACTTGAGGTGGTTGCTTGGCACTGGAAAAATAGCTGATATAGCTGCGTCCGTTGCCGGCAAACACCACTTGATGCATGCCGCGGCGCTGACTGAGCTGACTCGGTTGACTAGGAGTATTGGTGTTCAAGCTGGCGCGGTAGAGATGGCGCTCTAGAGGGGTTTGTTTGCGGCCAGTAAAATAAACCACCCCAGTGATTTCATCCACATGACTTACTTCATCGACATTCCAATCGCCACTGGTGAGTTGTCGAATCAAACTGCCATCCAAACGGTACAAGTAAAGATGTTTGAAGCCACTACGTTCAGAGGCCCAAACCAAGTGACGAGCATCTTCCATAAAGTGCAAATCATCATGCAGATTCACCCATTGTGCGCTGGTTTCTTGCAGCACCAGTTGGGGCGCACCTGTTGTGTTAATGTCCTGCACATAAAGATTCAGTTGTTGCTGCAGGCGGTTCTGCCACTGATAGCTCAGCCGTTTGCTGTCGGGCACCCAGTTAACTCGGGCTAAGTAGCCGCTGCCATGGCGTTTCGGCAAGTTAAACCATTGTGGCTTGAGTTGCTGCGAGAGTGGCTGCGAGACTTGCTGCGAGAGTTGCTCGGCAGACTCTTGCGACAGCTCGGTGGGTAAACTTAATACCCCTAAATCAACCAACGCATTGGTTTGTCCTGCCGCAGGGTAGGGTTGTTGTACCAAAGTGCTTTGGTTGGCATGAATATCCACTCGAGTTTGAATCGGCACTTGGCTCAAATCGACCCGAGTTAAGGCAATATGGCGCTCATCGGGGCTCCACCAATAGCCCGTCATGCGTTTCATTTCTTCTTGGGCGACAAACTCAGCCGTTGCAAATTGCTCAGTGGCACTGCTTCTTTCAGTTAACTGTAACGTGCGCTGTTGGGCGAGATCAATTAACCAGAGGTTATAATCATGAACGAAGCTGATGTAATTGCCAAGCGGAGAAAAGCGCACATCTGTAGCAAAGTAATCCGCATTGGTGAGCTGCTGCGTGTGACCGCTGGCGATGTCGTATAAATACAACTGTCCCTGCAAAGGAAAGAGCAGTGACTGGCTATCTGGCGACCATTGATAATCAACAATACCGCTGGCGCTGATGCGCATGCGTTCACGGCGCGCCTGCTCTTCAGCAGAGAGAGTAATATCACTGGCAGTGAGATCAGCTGCTTGAACTAAGCGTTGATGTTTATTTTCGCGTACTTGGTACAACCACAAATCGTAAACGTTCGGAGCATCAGCAGAGCCAGCCAAATAACTGACCCACTCACCAGAGGGGGAGATTTGAATACGCTGCGGGGCAGTGGTGGTTAGGCTAGGAGCAGAAAAAATGCGCTCGATATCAAAATCAGCAGTATCCGCCCGCGCCGTGGTCGACACAAAAGCGGTGAAGAAGAGGCTTAACGTTAAAATCGCAATGCTAATCGCAGTGGGCATGCCTGCTAGGTTCCTGTGTTAAATTTTACTTGTAGCATTAAGTAACATTTAAGCAGTGTATCAAAGCAGGCCGCCAACTGAGTTAAGGTGCGGTAAAGTGCTCCTTGTGTGCGCTAGAATTCACCACGTATACCAATACTAAAATTACGTCCACGAACGGGAGCGTCATCTTTGAGGTACGAGCTATGCACAAAACCGAGTTCGTCGGTTAGGTTCTCAGCTTTTAGGTATAGGGTGATGCCATGCTGCTGTAACGCCACCGGAAATAAATTAAGCTGGGCATTGAGTAAGCCATAGCTAGGCGTGGTGGTTTCGTACGCAGTGATTCGGGTTTGGCTGTTGTACCAGGTGTAGCCTAGCTTGGCTTCCCATTGGTCGGCTTGATAACGACCCTCAGCACCTAAGCGTTGGGCGGGAATGCGCGGCAGGTTGTCGCCGCCATCGCGGGCACGGCCACGAATGTAATCGCTAAACGCAGTGAACTCAACCTGTTCGGTGACTTCCCAGCGGCTACTTAATTCGTAGCCGTAAAGTTCAACATCGCGTTGCTGATAGGCGACGATGGGCAAAGCACCGCCATGATCATGGTCATGAGCGTCGCCTGGTTGTTCGGCATGTTCGTCGTGTTCATGGTGGTGAGCAATGCCGCTGCTAACAAAGCCGCTGTAGGCATTAAATACATAATCATCAATGCGGTTATAGAACATGGTCCAGTCTAAATGGAAACTGGCTAAGTTTAGGTGCAAGCCAAGATCGATGTTGTTGGATTGCTCTTTGCGCGGTGCCGTTGTTGCTGGTTCAATATGCAGATGGTGCTCGCTTACCGTATCGAGTTGATAGGTTAAGCCAAGCTCGTAGGTACGAGTTGCCAAGTGTTGACCATTGGCAAATAGCTCATTGGCAGACGGAGCCCGTTGGGCATGACTGAGGTTTGCTGAGAGCTGAACTCCTGGCTGCAGCTGGTAAGTTAAGCCTAATGATGCGGATACTGGTTGGAATGAGTACTCATTGACACTCACATCCTCGTAACGCACCCCAGTTTGCCAGGTGACTTGGTTAATTTCGCGCTCCAGCAACCAAAACAAGCCATGTCGCTCGGTGGTTGAGGCTGGAGTATAGGCTTCGGCACCAAAAGCGCTCTGTTGCTGGTCAAAATAATGATAGCCAAAGGCACCTTGCCAGCCTGCCAGCGGCCCATGATTTGCGATTAAACGCAGCTCATGCTGTTCGTTGGTGAAGGTGGTGGAGGGCAGTTGATCTTCAATTTCTTGATGTTGATAATCAGTAAAACCGTAGCGAAGTTCTACTTTTTCAATGCCTTGTAAGCTAGGCGTGAGCCAGCCACCGTGTACTTGGATACGGTTCTGCCAAAGATCAGCGAAGGGGCCGACCTCGGCATGCACCTCAGCCTCGTGCTCGTGTTCATGCTCATCGGCGTGCTCATCAGCATGGTCATCTTGGTGGCCATGGTCATGCCCAGGAATACCATATTGCTGCTCTAAACGTCCGTAAGAAACGCCAAAGTAGCCTTGGTCAAACAGATAACTGACGCCAAGGTTTACCCCTTCAGCATCCACAAAGCTGTTGTTAATATGAGTGAGGTTTTCACCCTCGTCATTGGTAAAGCTTGGGACATCGTAGTCATCGCTACGACGAATAAAGGCATCAGCATGCCAGACGGTATTTTTATGATCGGCATTGAAACCGACGGTAGCATCGCGCAAGTTACTGGCGGTATTAAGGTTCACGCCATAAAAGCCGCGACTGCCGCCGACAAAATCTTGCGCAATGCGCTGGTCAACAACGTTAACCACGCCTCCGATGGCACCACTACCGTACAACAAGGTGGCAGGACCACGAAAAATTTCGACTTGCTCAGCCACCGAGGTTTCAGTGGTGACCGCATGGTCCGGTGAGCCGCGTGAGACATCGGCACTATCTAAGCCGTTTTGGGCGATCTTAACCCGCGGACCATCAAGGCCACGAATGATCGGGCTACTGGCAACTCCAGCAAAATGAGTGGCGTTGATACCAGGCTCATGCATGAGGGTGTCGCCCAGCGTGTGAGCTTGATTTTCACGCAGTTCATCGCCAGCCATAACGCTGATGGGTTGCGCCGATTCTAAGACAGTACGAGCTAACGGGCTACTGGTGATGACGATCACTTCGGTGTCTTGGTGCTGATGCTGTGCTGCCTCTGAGGTACTTTCGGACGCTGTGGTTGGGCTTTGGTCTTGGGCCAGAGCGCTGCTACTGAAACCAGTAACCACAACGCCTGCAAGCAAGCTTGATACCATCAAGTTGAGTGGTTTTATGGATGTTTTGATAGGTTTCTGTGACCTAGCAAGGGTCGCTTGAACAACAGGCATTGATACTTTCTCCACCGTCAAAATAAGCAGGGTTGTGTAATGTTATAATGTAACAATAACACGGGTTTTTGCACCAGGCAATAGGGTCATTCCTACCCAGTGTGGTTGCTTAGGCTATTGTTGCCAGTAGTCTTTATCGCTAAACTGTGAAGCGAAAAATAACAAATACACCATGAATGGAACCCTTTATGCGCTTAATTTCGATGTTTGGCTTGACGCTGATCGCGGCAAGCTTGGTCGGTTGCAATGATGTGACCGACACCGAGGCTAGCAATAACAGCACTGTTGCCGCAGTGACTGCCAATGCCAGTACCTTGCAAGCCCACTTAGAATTTCTAGCTAGTGATGAACTTGAGGGCCGTGACACCGGCAGTCAGGGGCATGAAATTGCAGCTAAATACATTGCCACCGAGTTTAAGCAGTTGGGCCTAGAGCCGGCTGGTGATGATGGCACTTATTTTCAGCGCATTAAATTCAGACGGAGCTACTTAGAAGAAAACTCAGCCACTTTCACCGTGCGCAACGGCGATACCGAAATTGAGTTTGATTATCCTAAGCAGTTTATTACTGGGCCCAGCGCCTACACCGAGCAGGACGATGTGACTGCGCCGCTGGTGTTTGTTGGTTATGGTTTGGTATCCGAAGCGTTTGGTTTAAACGATTATGCTGGGGTGGATGTTAACGGTAAAATTGTGGTGATGCTCACCGGTCGCCCGGCCGATTTACCAAGCGAAGAAGGTGCCCACCTGAATAGCAGCAAAACAAAATTTGCAGCTGAGCGCGGAGCGGTAGGCATTATCACGCTGCATAGCCCAGAGCGCGAAAAAGTAAGGCCTTTTGAAGTAGGGGCTATGTATCAACGGGCGCCTACAGTGCGCTGGTTACAGCCAAATGGTGAACCCAATGTGGCCTACAAAAATATTGCCGCGGGTGCCTATTTGCATCACGAAGCAGCAGCGCCATTATTTGCTAAGGCTCCGCAGAGCTTAACGGATATTTTTGCGGCAGCTGAAGCAGGCGAGCCGGTGCCTAGTTTTGAATTAGGTTTTGAAGCACAGCTTACACGCGCTTCTCGCCACGAAGAAATTAGCAGCCCGAATGTTGCGGCGGTATTACCGGGTAGCGATCCACAGTTAAAACATGAGTACGTGCTCTACACCGCACATTCAGATCATATTGGTATCACCAAAGATCTAAGCCAAGACGACCACATTAACAATGGTGCGATGGATAACGCCTCAGGCGTTGCTGTGATGTTAGAAACGGCACGGATGTTTGTGGAATCAGGCGTTACTCCCAAGCGTTCGGTGTTGTTTTTATCGGTGACAGCCGAAGAGCGTGGTCTGTTAGGTGCGGACTATTTTGCGCATCAACCGACAGTGCCTTTGGCAAATATCGTAGCTAACGTGAACCTTGATATGCCGGTGTTGTTGTATGATTTTGCCGACGTGATTGCATTTGGCTCAACCCATTCAACCTTGGGTGAGACAGTGGCCAGCGCAGCCGGCAAGTATGGTATCGAGCTGAGCGAAGATCCGATGCCCGAACAGGCGATTTTTACTCGCTCAGATCACTACCCATTCGTGAAGAAAGGCGTACCAGCGGTATTTTTAATGACTGGCTTTACCGCTAAAAATGAAGATGAAAACGGTGGTGAAGTGTGGGGTAAGTTCTTTGCTGAGCACTATCATCGCCCTAGCGACTCGACCGACTTACCCATTAATTACGATGCCGGCGTGGTCTTTACCAACATCAACTATGCCATTGGCGAAGAAATTGCTAATCAGCAGCAGCGTCCGCGTTGGTTGCCTGAGTCATTTTTTGCCAAGCTCGATTAATGATTTAAGTTTAACTAGCTCAAAAAGCGCGGGTTATCAAGCCTGCGCTTTTTTTTTGGACAAATTGTTTGATATTCGAGCTGGCGGTGGTGAGAACTGAAAACTAAGCCCGTCGTTAGTCGCTAATTTCCCGCTCTATAGCAAGAACATTCCGTTATTTACTTGTAATTTTATAAAGAAATTGGATACATTGAAGGTCAGTCATTGTTTTGCGACAGTGCTTCTGGCAAAAAGTTTCCTGACTTTTTGTTGATTACAAAAATAAAGAATGATCTGGAGAGATGATGAAAGATAGTCACATCGCCAAATCAGTACGTCTTGCTTTAGCTTTTGGTGCAGCCTCTACGCTGTTATCAGCTGGTGCATATGCACAAGATGTCACTGATCAAGATGAGAACGCCGATGCGGAAGAAAAAGCGGAACGTATTACCGTTGTAGGTTCGCGTATTCGTACCGACGGTATGGATAATCCTACCCCACTTGAAGTTATTTCCACCGAACTAGCCGTTGAACAAGGTTTAAATACCTTGGGTGAATTGCTACGTACCTCTACTGTGGCTTCTGGTTCAAACCAGTTAACTGCAGCTATGTCGGTAGGTAGCGTAACCGAAGGTGGTGCTGGTAACGAGTCTATCTCAATGCGTGGTTTAGGTGCGAACCGTACCCTCGTATTGTTGAACGGTCGCCGTGCAGGGCCTGCCGGTACTCGTGGTCAAGTAGCTGCGTTTGATATGAACTCGATTCCTGTATCTGCAGTTGAACGAGTTGAAATCTTAAAAGACGGTGCGTCGTCTTTATACGGTTCTGACGCGGTAGCTGGTGTTATCAACATTATCACTAAAAAAGGTGATGAATCAGCGATTAACTTCAGTGCTAATCAGCCAACTGAATCAGGTGGTGAAAACTACCGTTTGAATGGTACTTACGGTCAAGCCTTTGATAAAGGATCATTCCGTGTGGTTGCTGATTACCGTTTACAACAAGAATTGGCCCGTGGAGATCGCGACCACTTTGCTTGTGAACAGCGTTATTTGATCGATCAAGCCACTGGTGAGCGTGCTGATCCGATCGACCCACGTACCGGTAACTATCACTGTAACGATTTACCTTACGGTATGTGGTTATGGTACAACGGCGCAGGTAACTACCTGTCAACCATTCAGAACTACGATTACGATGGTTCTAAAGCAGCAGCTGGTTTGCCAACCTACAACCCGGTTAACCCAGGTGACATTGGCGTACCAGAAGGTTGGTACCCAGTGGGCTACGACAAGCTTACTGATGGTTGGGTAGATGCTGATCACCCGTACCAAGACTTGCAAACCATGGTACCACGTACTGAAGCATGGTCATTGTATGCGCAGGCTGATTATGATTTGTCTGACAACGTACGTTTCTACTCAGAAATCTTGCACAGTGTGCGTGAAACTAAAATCAACAGCTACCGCCAATTCTGGGAACCCTACATCCCTGCATGGGCTGGTTTGGTACCTGGCTGGGAAGGTGATGTCTATTTAGATCCAACGGCTGTAACAGATCACTCTGGTAGCGTTACCACCATCGACTACACCCGTGGTGTGGTAGGTTTGGAAGGTTCACTAGGCTTCTGGAACTGGGATATTTCTTGGCAGCGTAGCTTAAGCAGCGGTACTTATGACACCAAGATTATCATGCAAGATGCGCTAGAAATGGCCGCTAATGCGATCTGGGGTGACCCATGTGAAGGTGAAGTATCACCTATTTCACAACGCGCTTGTTATGCGATTGATTTCTTTGATCCAGAATACGTTCGCGGTAACTTTGATCAAGGTACCCGTGATTTCTTATTCGGTATGGACCATGGTAAAACCATCTACAAACAAGATACTGTTGATGCTTACATCACCGGTGACTTATTTGATTTACCAGCGGGTACCGTAGCCACTGCAGTTGGTGTGGCTTATCAAACTGACTCGATTGTGGACACTCCCGGAGAGCAAACCTTACAAGGTAACTCATGGGGTATGAGTAGCGCTGGTATTACTGCCGGTCGTCAAACCACCGTAGCTGCTTATGGTGAGATTCAGGTTCCAGTACTACGCGATTTACCAGGTGTGTACTCATTAGATTTAACCGGTTCTGCCCGTTGGACTGACGTGAACACTTACGGTAGCGACACCACCTTTAAGATCAGTGCAAACTGGGCTATTACTGAAGATTTGCGCGTACGTGCATCACGTGGTACTTCGTTCCGTTCACCGGCGTTGTTTGAATTGTACTTAGGCGACCAATCAGCGTTCTTTGATCAGCGTAGCGATCCATGCTGGAATTGGGCAGAGCGTCAAGAAGCTGGTTCCATCAACGAGCGTGTGCTAGCTAACTGTCAAGCTGACGGTATCCCTGGCGATTACGCACAAGACTTCGGTTCTGGTACTGCCTACACCGGTGGTGGCGCTGGTACTCTGAAAGCTGAAACCTCAGTCTCTGAAGGTGTAGGTATTGTTTGGAGTAGCCCAGAAGGTACGGTTGCAGCGTCAGTAGATTATTACCAAGTACGTATCGACAACCAAGTTGACGATATCACCGGCGTAGCTATTCTGAACCAATGTTACACTTCAGAGGACTTCGCAAACGAGCCGTTCTGTGATCGCTTTACTCGTAACGATGGTACTGAAACCGGTAACTGGGGTATTGACGAAGTTTACGGCGGTTACGTTAACGTTGCTAGCCAGTACGTACGTGGTGTGGATACCGTGTTAAGCTATCAAGACGATACTCCGATGGGTTACTTGCGTCTACGTTTAGACCACACAATCCAAATCGAACGTACTTATCAGCAGTTAGCCGATAGCCAACCAGAGCAGTACGTAGGCTTGTTAGGTAACCCACGTCATTCAGGTACTATTACTGCGTCATTAGAGCGTGATACTTGGACCTATACTTGGGCCACTCGTTATGCTGGTAAAGTTGACAACTACGGTGAATACGTCAAAGGTTCAGCAACTACCTATCGTCGTACTCCAGTGTACTTTAAAGCTGAAGCGCCAACGACGTTCTACCATACTGCGTCAGTATCTAAGCAATTTGAAAACGATATTGATTTAACCGTAGGTATTACTAACGTGTTTGATAAGAAGCCACCATTAGGTAGCCCAGCTTACTCATACACTACCGGTAATGCGATGATGTACTCACAGTACGATCAGTTAGGTCGTCAAGTGTTCATCAACTTGAACTACTCGTTCTAATGGTATTAAGCTTGTTATAAGCTCTTGTAAAAGAGGCCAAGTCGGATAACGACTTGGCCTCTTTTTTATGCCTGCTGGGTAGGTGAGACTCTTTAGATTGGCGAACCCGGTGGTAGGGCTGCAGCAGCCGGCACCGGCCAACGTTGATGCTCTAACAACTGCTCGAGTGCATACACCACATAGGCTTGATGGGCTGAGGCTGGCGCCTGTTGCCATTGCTGTTGCTGCTGTTGTAAAAACTGCCACAGCGGAGCTTTGACGACCGCACTGAGCTGTTGTTGCTGATAGACCTGAGCCACCGCAGTCAGTGTTTCAAAGGCTAAACGTTGCGTCAGGGTATCCGCCGAGGCGGCTTGTGCCGGAGTTAGGGTGGTATCTGCTAGGGCCGCTAACAGAGTGCTAATGCTAGGGATACTTGGCGTTTTGCTATGCTGTTGCGCGAGGCGCTCTAGGCGTTGTGGCTGTAACAGCAAATCAAGGGTAAAACGGGCACTGCTGGCCGCCATGCTATCGGTATCTGGCAATAATCCAGTTAGCCCAGTAAAGCGCTCACGGTCGTAGCCCTCGCCGTAGGCCGGTGCAGTGAGTAAGTCGTGTATTGCGGTGGGTAAACGCAAGGTATCGGCTTGTAGCGTCTTCATTAACACCTGCAGTGCGCGCTGTTGTTGGCTAGCATTGACCGCCCGCACAGGTCGGAAAGGTTCACCTTTCACGCTGTAATCGTAATGCACTCCAGCAAGCATTTTTACGGCGGCTTCTACTTGATAGCGGTGCAGTAAATACACCGGGACTAACACATTTTGTAACTGGCTTAAGGGTTGGCCAGCGGCTAAGTTGGCCAGGCCAAATTGCTGCAAAGCGGTGGCGCGTACTGCGAGAATACGCTCTAGTTCGGTAACCGCATCACTGCCGTTATCCCATAAATGGGCATCAGGATGAGCGCCACCAGGAGCACGCGCATCACGGTCTGAGATAAAGCTTAAGCCCAACCGACGATTCTGTTCGATCACCTTGGCTAAATCGCCGTCACCATAGCCGTAAGCCACCACTTGCTTATCCCAAATACCGAGGCCTTCGGTGTAGGCTCCGGCCAAGCTTAAACCTTGCTCATTGGTGCTTAAACTTACTAAAGGATGGGGGTAATCCATCACCGAAGCACGGTCATGGCTGCTGGCGGCAAAATTATGGGCAATCCCCAATGTATGACCGATTTCGTGGGCTGATAGCTGACGAATCCGTGCCAGCGCCATGGCCTCGATATCAGCAAGTAATTGCTGCTGTGTGACCGTCTCGGTGTGGTCTTGATAAGGTGCCAGTAAGCCTTGGGCAATCAGCATATCTTGACGGACGCGGAGCGAGCCGAGCGTGACATGACCTTTGATAATTTCGCCGGTACGGGGGTCGATAATTGACGCGCCGTAAGACCAGCCGCGAGTGGCTCGGTGCACCCATTGAATGACGTTGTAGCGCACATCCATCGGATCGGCATCGGCTGGCAACTCGCGTACTTGAAAGCCGTCAGGGTAGCCAACTTCGGCAAAAGCTTCGGCCCACCACTTTGCTCCGTCAAGTAGCGCCGTACGCACCGGTTCGGGTACGCCAGGGTCTAGGTAATAGATGATCGGGTTGGTCGCGCTTAACCGATGGCGTGGAATGTATTGCACCGTGAGTGGTTGTCCTAAAGGGGCGGCATAGTCTTGATGGGCCTCACTCCAAAACCCACTTTGCGGATGAAATTGCCGCGGTTGGTAATTGGCATCAGGTAATCGAATAAAAGAGTGATGTAAATGCAGAGTCAGCTGATTGGCATCGGCGGCCACTTGGTTGACGTAACTGCCACTGGCTTGGCCACTAAAGGTGAGTTTAGCTTCGAGCTCGGTATTGTCGGCAAAAGCTTTACTGCGCGCGGGATAAATCACGGATTGAGCGCCATTGACCTTATAGTTGCCCTGTTTGCTCTGAGCCAAGCGTTGCACCACGCCATGGGTATCGCTGAGTAAGAACGGCGTATAATCAATCAGCACTGCATCGGCATCGGCAGCGACTACTTTAAAACCCGCAATGACTGAACTAGCAAAGGCTTGCTCGATACTGGCGCGCTCAGCCGCATTGTCGCTATTAGCGCGAAACTTGGTATTATGTTGTTGCAACAACACTTTATCGCCTTCAATTAAAAAGCTTGCTAGCCGAGTAGCTCCTAATTGACCGCGGTCTAAACCTATGTCGTTAGAGCCTAAGCCCCACGGCAAACTGGTTTGAAAAATAAATTGGGTTTGCGCACGTGGCACTTTGAGGTAGATATTGCCTTGGTGCTGATCGTGATAAAAGCTAAAAAAGCCTTGGTGCTGCTGCATCTTTGCCGTAAAAGTAGCAATAGCCGAGCTTTGCTCGTTGCTAGCTGACGGAGCTGTTGCCGCAGAAGGAGCCGAGGGCTGAGCGGGAGTTGCGATGGCAGTACTGCTGATCAAGCTCACAGCAATAAAGCCAGCTAAGCTAAGTACGCCTATTGAGCGCCGAGATAAAGTTATACATTGCATGATAATCATCCACTGAAAAACGGAATACAAAATGTCAGACACAGGGTATACCAAAGCGCCAGCAGAAACTAACCTAAGCACGACTAACGGGCCAAAAGATGATGTCAATTTCAAGCTTGATGAACGTTTAGCGGCCGATAGCTTTTGGTTAGCAAGCTGGCCGTTGTGTGAGCTGCGACGGTTTGACGATCAACGCTACGTGTGGCTGATGTTGGTGCCGCGGCGGGCTGATATGACCGAGTTTGTTGACTTGAGCGAGGCCGACCAAGTGCAGTTGGCGCGTGAGATCAAACAAGCAAGTGAGATGCTGTTACAGGATGCGCGGCAACGCCAGCAAAAGGTTAAGCTCAATGTCGGCGCGCTAGGTAATGTGGTGAGCCAGTTGCATATTCATGTGCTGCTGCGTCAGCCCAATGATCCTGCGTGGCCAGGGCCAGTATGGGGCCACTCAGCCGCGTTACGATTTGCCGCAGCCCAGCAGCAACAAGAGCTCACACGCTGGCAAGCTCTTCTTTAAGTTGCGCACACCACTGCGCAATACGCTCATCGCTATACTGGTATTGGCTGTCTTCATCTAGCGCTAGGCCGACAAAAAATTCGTCGTTGTTGATGAGGGCTTTTGAGGCGGCAAAGTCATAGCCTTGGTTCGGCCAGAAACCTAATCGAATGCAGCCACGAGTATTGGCGTGGCTGGCGAGCTCGTCGTGCAGCATGCCTAGTGCATCTTGAAACCAATCGGTGTAACCCACTTGGTCACCCATACCAAACAGCGCCACTTTTTTACCAGTGAGCTGCAACTGGCCGATATCTTGCCAATGGCTTTCCCAATCTTCTTGAATTTCACCAAAATCCCAAGTTGATAGGCCAAAAATAAGCACCTCGAACTGCTCTGCATGAGCCAGCGGTACATCTTTGATATTGAACAGCTCGACTTCGCCCGGGGCAAACTGAGCTTGAATTTTTTCCGCTGCAATTTCGGTAAAACAGGTGGTGGATCCGTAGAATAATCCTATCGGTGTGGTCATTCTTCCTCACAGCATTGCGTTATCTCAATCAAGGTGGCACTAGTGTATCAGAAATGCCTTGGCTTATGGTATTCTTGCGCACTGCAACAGCCACGCCAACAGGTGGCTTAAGTAACGTTTGGGTGAAGGAAAGTAGGTGATGGCATCAGCAGAGTTTCAGCAATACGTGGAACAATTAGAAGAAGTTTTTGAGCGTGCGGTGGTGACAGGCACAGACGACGAACTGTTTGCCAGCGGCTACTTGCGCGGCCATTTTGATTTGGTGGTGGCGCAATTGGAATTGCAAGAACTGGCCCAAACCACAGCCATTTTGCCGGCGGTGCGTGCTTCAGTAGAGCACGCCAAGCACGAATTAGCGCCCGCCGACATGGTTCATATACAGGCTATGCTGGCGCAGCTTGAAGCCGTTGCGGAGCCAACCGCTGCAGCAGCTCAGTAGCCAAGGGCAGGGGTTCTTGCAGCCATTGGCTGACCAATATTTCTGCGGCCAAGGGCGCACTGGTAAACCCGCGTGAGCCAAGCCCACCTAAGACTGCTAAGGTGGGAGTGAGCCAGCCACAGGCGGGTAAATGATCGCGGGTGGTGTTGCGCTCGGCGGCACGGTCAGCGACAGCTTCTAACTGCTCGGCCCAAGCACTGGCAGCCGGCCCCAGATTATCAATCAGGGTGGCTAAATTTTCCTGCTGATCGGCCGTTTGTGGTTGCTGCGCTAAGCTGGCTGGGTAGTTGCGCGCGTAGGTGGCGCCAACACAATGACGACCGTCTTCGGCAGGCGTAAAATAGCCCTTGTAGCAGACCACCGTTGGGCAGCTACTGCTGGTTGCTGTTGCTGCCACCTGAGTGACTTGGCCACGCACATTACTGAATTGCAACTGCCACGGCGCGAGCAGCTGCTGCATGGCAGCGCCGGCGGCGACCCACAGCAAATCAGCGCTACCAACTAAGCTAGCCCTACTATAGAGGTGCCAACCAGAAGTATTTGGCTTGATGGCGGTAATGGCTTGGTGCCCGCTACTTGGCTCTTTACCCAGTTCTTTTCCTAGTTCAATGATGGTTAATAACTCACCGCATTGCTGCAATAAATCAGCCACAAGTTTGGCCGGACTGACCCAACCGGCGCGCGGATAAAATAAGCTTGGCTGCGCTGGTAATGCCGCCCAATGTTGTTGAGTGGCGGCAGCGCTCAAGCCATGCACGGTTTCTGCATGGTACAGTTGGGCGGCTAAAAGTTTGTGTTGGCGTTGCTGGCGCTCCTGATTAAAGCCGAGCTGCAAGACTCCGCTTGGATGCCAACAGGCGGGTGCATACTGTGCATAAAACTGGCGAGCCTGATGAAAGGCACCGACAAAAAACTGTGCGAGCGGACTGAATTGCGCATGTAACAGAGGGTAGACTGCACCTTGCGCATTGCCTGAGGCGCCGCTAGCGATTCCGGTGGTATACAAGGCCACCGCGTGACCGCGGCGGGTCAGTGACCAAGCCAAGCAAGCTGCCGCGATACCTCCGCCAACAATGGCTAACCGAGGCGCCTCAGCAGTCGCTCTCGCAGCGCCATTTTGCATGGACCCTGTGGGTTCAGAACCTGTTTTCTCGCAAAGAACGCCGCGTAGCATCTCGCGTTTATGGCCAAAGCCTTTAACTTTGAGCACACTAAAGCCAGCTGCTTGTAAACCACGGCGAACGGCACCGGCAGCGGTAAAGGTAGCAAAAGTACAGCCAGCACGAGCATGACTGACCATGGCGTTAAATAATTCAGGTTGCCACATGGCGGGGTTTTTATCCGGGGCAAAGCCATCCAAAAACCATGCATCGACGCTTTGTTGCGAAGGCCACGCAGGGAGTAGTTCGAGAATGTCACCAAGCCACAAATCGAGAGTGACCCGGCCTTGGGCAAATTGCAGTCGATGACACCCAGCCTCGGCCGCTGGGTAATGCGCCTGAAGTTGTGCTGCTAACTCTGCTAGCTCTGGAAAGTGGGCTAGCGCCCGCTGCAAATCAGCGCGGGCTAAGGGGTACTTTTCAAATGAGACAAAATGCAGTCGCAGCGAGCTAGGCGCCTGTTGCATAAAAGCATGCCAGCAGGCAAGAAAATTCAAGCCGGTACCAAAACCAGACTCGGCTACTACAAACAGCGGATGCGGATGAGTTTGCCAGCGTTGGGGTAGATCGTTATGCTGCAAGAATACGTATCGACTTTCGGCCAGCCCATCGCTGTTGGTAAAATAAATATCATCAAAAGCGGTAGCGACCGGTAAACCATGGTCGTTGTAGCTGATTTGCGCAGGCTGCACCGGCTGAGGGGGAAGTTTACTCACAAAAAAGTCATCCAATCAGGTGGCTAATCTAGCGCATTAGTGTAACAATTTTTAGGTAAAAATACGGAAAGCAGACCACTTTTTTTCAGAAGTGGGCTACCATACAGCAGCGCTCAGCAAGACAGGACATGAGAATGAGAAGAGCAGTGATTACCGGACTTGGCATTGTGTCGAGTATCGGCGTGAACAAACAAGAAGTGTTGGAGTCGTTACAACAAGGACGCTCGGGCATTGAATTTTCTCAAGAATTTGCCGATATGGGGTTACGTTGTCAGGTTTGGGGGCCAGTACGGGCTAACCCAGCTGATCATATTGACCGCAAAGCATTACGCTTTATGGGAGATTCTGCCGCCTATGCCTACATGGCCATGGCGCAAGCGATAGCCGATGCCGGCTTAACCGACGAACAAGTGTCAAACCCACGCACAGGTCTGGTGGTTGGCTCCGGTGGCGCTTCTGGCGAGCACCAGGTTGCCGCTGCTGATATCATGCGTGAAAAAGGCGTGAAGCGAGTGGGGCCTTACATGGTGCCTCGTTGCATGGCTTCTACCACGTCGGCATGTTTAGCAACGCCATTTCAGATCAAAGGGGTGAACTACTCCATCAGTTCAGCCTGTGCTACTTCGGCGCACTGTATTGGTCATGCCTTGGAACTGATTCAATTTGGTAAGCAAGACCGTGTGTTTGCTGGTGGTGGTGAAGAATTGCATTGGACCTTAGGCATGGAGTTTGATGCTATGGGTGCACTTAGCACCAAGTACAATGACCAGCCTACCAAAGCTTCGCGTACCTACGATGCAGATCGTGATGGCTTTGTGCCGGCCGGTGGCGGCGGCATTCTGGTGATTGAAGAACTAGAAACAGCGTTGGCGCGTGGTGCTCATATTTATGCTGAAATTGTTGGCTATGGTGCCACTTCAGACGGCTACGATATGGTTGCTCCATCAGGCGAGGGTGCCGTGCGTTGTATGCAAATGGCATTAGCCACGGTTGATACCCCGATTGATTACCTGAACACACACGGTACCTCAACCCCGGTTGGCGACACCAAAGAGCTGGAAGCTATTCGTGAAGTGTTCGGTGACACCACACCAATGATCAGTGCCACTAAAGCGATGACTGGTCATGCCCTAGGTGCGGCGGGTGTCCACGAAGCCATTTACTCGTTACTGATGATGCAACATGGTTTTGTGGCGCCATCCATCAACGTGGAAAACTTAGATCCAGGTGCTGCTGGGATGAATATTGTCACCAGCCCAACCCCAGCTAACATTACGACGGCGATGTCTAATAGCTTCGGATTTGGTGGCACCAATGCCACGCTGGTTTTGCGTAAGTATCAGTAACCTAGCTTACTGCAAGCCGCTATCTTAACGGTAGTTGATGGTTTACAAAAAAGGTGCGCCAAGGCGCACCTTTTTGTTGTAAGCTAGCTCGTCTGTTTTAGTGAGCTAAAAGTGGCCCATCTATGATCAATCTTCTCGCCGATGCCAGTATGCCGGCTCTGGCCCAACTCGTACGCACCTGTCAGCAAGCAGGGATGGCGTTGCAGCTAGAAACTTTTAGTGGGCGCCAGCCCGACGCTTCCCAACTAGCGCGAGCCCAAGTACTGCTGATCCGCTCGATTACCCAAGTTACCAAGGAACTGTTAGATCAAGCTCCGCATGTGTGTTGGATCGGTACCGCAACTATAGGTACTGAGCATGTTGATGCGGCTGCTTGCGAGGCGCGGGGGATTGCGTTTGTCAGTACCCCAGGCGTAAATGCCCAAGCCGTGGGTGACTACGTCGCTAGTGCCGTAGCTGCGTTAACCTTGGCGCAGGACGCACCCTTAACCGGGCCGGTGGCCATCATTGGTGGTGGGCATACGGGCCAAGCTGCTGGAGCCCGACTGCAAGGTTTGGGCTATAAGGTGCATTGTTACGATCCACCGCTAGTAGCGCAGGGGATAAACCAACGAGATGGCATGCCGATTCACGGCAACTGGCAGCAGGTGTTAACCAGTGCGGCGATCAGCTGTCATGTGCCACTCACGCGCAGCGGACCATTCGCTACCTACCATTTGCTGGATGACGCCAGTATCGCTCAGTTACCTGCAAATTGTGTGCTGATTAACGCAAGTCGCGGGCCAGTAGTTGCAGAGTCCGCTTTGCGCGCCGCAGCTAACCGACAACAACCATTGCGAGTGGTACTCGATGTGTGGGAGCATGAGCCACAGATAGCTACGGATTTATTGCCCTGGCTGAGCTTAGCTACCATGCATATTGCTGGGCATAGCATGGCTGGCAAAGTGGCCGGCACCTTGCAATTACTGCAGCAACTGCTGTCTTGGTTGCCAAGTTCCGAGTTAGCCCAAGCCAGTGGCACCGCCATGCCCGTACATGAATTGCCAGACTTAATTGATTTATTGCAAGCTTGGCCGACAAGTGTACAGCCGCAGCTATGGCAGGCAAATGAGGCCCCTGATTGGCGAACACTAGCATCCTGGGTCTTGGCGATTTATGATATACGCCAAGATGATTTAGCGTTACGACAACAGCCTGCTAAACCGGCCGCTTTTGACCAACTGCGGCGTGGTTATGCGCATCGTCCTGAATTAAGTGTTGGACAGGTGCAAGGTGGTTCTTGGCTGGCCACAGAAGAATGGCGTAAGCGCCTAAAACAATTAACTTTTCAATTCAAATAAGGCTGCTAAGGCGGCCCACCAAAGCTAGGAGTGGTTATGTCACGTGCATTTAATGTTGCGGTATTAGGAGCAACCGGACTGGTTGGCCAACAGATGATTGAAATTCTAGAAGCACGTGGCTTTCCTGTGGCTGAACTGTTTCCATTAGCCAGTAGCCGTTCGGCAGGTACCCAGGTGCAGTTTCGTGGCGAAGAGATTACCGTGCAAGATGCCGACACCTTTGATTGGAGCCAAGTTGACATTGGCTTCTTCTCTGCCGGTGGAGCGATTTCTCGCATGTACGCACCACGCGCTGCGGATGCTGGCTGCGTGGTGATTGATAACACCTCTGAATTTCGCTACGAAGCAGATATTCCGCTGGTGGTGCCAGAAGTAAATGCTCATGCGTTGGCCGATTTTCGTAATCGCAATATTATTGCGAACCCCAATTGCTCAACCATTCAGATGTTAGTGGCCTTGAAACCTATTTACGATGCGGTAGGCATTGAGCGTATCAACGTGGCGACCTATCAGTCGGTATCCGGTGCTGGTAAAGAGGCTATGGACGAGTTAGCCCAGCAAACGGCTGCCTTACTAAACGGACGGCCGGTAGAAGTTGAAACCTTTAGTCGCCAAATTGCTTTTAACTGCATTCCACAAATCGATGTATTTTTAGACAACGACTACACCAAAGAAGAAATGAAAATGGTGTGGGAGACGCAAAAGATTTTTGGTGATGAAAGCGTGCGCGTGAATGCCACGGCAGTGCGGGTACCCGTTTTCTTTGGCCATGCCGAGGCTGTACATATAGAAACCATGCAGCCGATAGATGCTGAGCAAGCAAAACAGTTGTTGCGCGCTGCGCCCGGGGTTATCTTATTGGAAAATAATGAAGATTTCCCAACCCAAGTAGGTGATGCGGCAGGTCATGACAGCGTCTTTGTCGGCCGCGTGCGTAATGATATTACCCATCCGCAAGGGCTGAATTTGTGGGTAGTAGCTGATAACGTACGTAAAGGTGCGGCGACCAACAGTATTCAAATTGCGGAACATTTGATTCGCGATTATTTGTAGTCAAACCTCGTAGCATGGCTATCGATAATAATAACAAGAGTAAATGAGGGCTCTAGTCAATGAAACGGAACATCAAGCGTAGCTTGTTGAGTAGTGTAGTAGCAGCGTTGTCAATCGCTGGCGTCGCGGCGCAGGCGAGCATTGTGCCAAGCTCTATTGCGCTTGCTGGACAGGCGCAGACCGCCTCTCGTTGGCAAGCTGAGCGCTTTGGCCCTATTGTATCGAGTGATACGCTGTGGACCATAGCTATGTATTACAGCGACAAGCGCAATCTCAATGTGTACGAGATGATGGACCTCATCATTGAAGCTAACCCGCGGGTGTTCCCGAATGGCCTTGCTGACCATATGTTGGATGGGTTTTATCTAACCATTCCCACGGATGGCATGGTTGCCACGACCGAGGTTACAGTCGCTAAGCCAAAGCCGACTGCGGGGGATAACTCAGCTCAGCCGGCAGCAAGCCAAACCAGCCAAGCCGCTGCTGCAGGTGGTTTAGCCCCTAGTGAACTGGCTGGATTACGCAATCAGCTGGCCCAGTCGATAGAGTTAATTGAACAACTGCAGCGACAAAATCTTGAGTTGCATGAGCGGTTGTTAGCGGTCACTGAAGAGCTCGGTGAGCTGCGCTTAAAAGTTAATGCAGAGCAACAAGCAGAAGCTGAGTTACAACAGCAAATCAGTGCGGAAGTGACAGCTCAACGACAAGAAAGTGTTACCACTGAAACTCCTGCGGATGCTACTGCAGCAGCGTTGCAAGCGGCGGCATCAGTAGCTGCTGAGCAGTCAGAACAGGCCAACCAAGCTGCGTCTATCCGACAACAGCCACCAGCCCCAGCTAAACCAAGTTTATTGGCTTGGTTAATGCAGCCACTGCATCTGTTAATGGTGGTAGGGGTACCATTACTGTTGGTGTTGCTATTTGGCTATCGTTTTTATCGACAACGTCAACAACAGCAATCGAGTCAGTATAAAGGTGCATTAGATGCTGCTGCCAGAGAGCAGCAATCGGCAGCGGCCGCCGACAGTGCTGCTGCGGCCAGTGCTGTGGCGGGGGGCACTGTTGCGGATGCTACTGTCGCAGATGGCACCGAGGAAGTTAGCAGCGTAGCGGATGCCGCAAGTTCGCAAGTGGCGCCAACCTTGGAAACTGTCCCCAGCGCCTTTGAAGAAGCCGAGCAAGCAGCGTTAGCAGCCGGAGTCACCGCCCTAGCAGCAGATGCAGCTCAAGCTGATGATGCAGCCTCGCCGGCGGCCGAGAGTGCTGATGAGAGTGCAGATGAGAGTGCAGCCGAGCTGGCCAAAGAGCAGGCCGAAACTAACGCCGCAGAAACTAGCTTAGAACAGTCGTTACAAGACTTGGATGCGGAACTAGAATTCACTCCCCAAGCAACCGCAGCGCAAGATTCATCAACAGCTGCCGAGCCTGATGCCGAGTTGGAAACCGAGCTCGATGCCGAGTTGGAAACCGAGCTCGATGCCGAGTTGGAAACCGAGCTCGATGCCGAGTTGGAAACCGAGCCTGATGCCGAGTTGGAAAACGAGCTCGATGCCGAGCCTGACGATTTGGATGCGGAGCTAGAGGCTTTGTTTGCTGAGCAAGATGCGGTGTTTACGGCTGCGGCAGAGACTCGTGGTGAGGCTGAGCTAACTGCTGAATCTGCTGCGGAAAACCTGATTGAATTTGAGTTGGAGGATTCAGATCTGTCGGCAGCGAATGCTGCGGAGCAGGAGCCCGATGACGGTAGCTACGTGGATCAAGAATTTGGTGATAGCGCCTATGCCGGAAAAGCTTATGGCGATGAAGCCTATAACGAAAACCAGTATCAACAAGAATACCAACCGGCCTCGCTCGTTGAAAGCGATGATGAGGATCTTGCTGCCTTGCTGGAACAAGCCGAGGATAGCAGCGAAGCTAGTTGGCAAGATGAGCCAGCAGGCCAAACTGAATACGATTTATCGCAACAAGATTCAGACGATGACTACTTAGCGATCGAGCAGCTCTTGGAAGAAGCGGAAGCCGAGGGTGCCAATGATTTTTCACACACCCTCTATGAGAGCGAAGCCGGCAGTTTGCCCACCGGTGAAGACACCGCACTAAATCACCTGGATTTAGCCCAAACCTATTTAGACATGGGTGATTTTGCTGCTGCGCGGGCTGAGTTATTAGCTATTGATGCCAGTAACGATGAAGATTTGCAGCGTGAAATCGCTATGCTGCAGCAACAGATAGATGAACAGGACGGTGCATGACCGAGCAAGGTAGTAGTAGCGGAACCACCCGCATAGCCTTAGGGATTGAATACGATGGCAGCGCTTTTTATGGCTGGCAACGACAACGCGAAGTTATCTCAGTACAGCAAGTACTTGAACAAGCGTTAAGCAAAGTGGCTAATCATCCGGTTGAAGTCACCTGTGCCGGACGTACCGATGCAGGGGTGCATGCGACCGGACAAGTGGTGCACTTTGATTGCCAGTTCGAGCGCGCTATGCCGGCCTGGACCATGGGCGTGAATAGCAATCTACCAGCGACCGTGGCCGTGCGTTGGGCGCAACCGGTTGCGGATGATTTTAACGCACGCTTCAGTGCGACCGGACGGCGTTACCGCTATATTATTGCCAATGGCCGTTATCGGCCGGGTATCTTAGGCCAGGGCTTAAGTCATTATCACCAGCCGTTAGATGTAGCTCGTATGCATGACGCCGCGCAAGGGCTGCTAGGCGAGCATGATTTTAGTTCGTTTCGTGCCGCGCAATGCCAATCTCATTCACCGAATCGGTGTGTGACCCACATTCAAGTGCAACGCTTAGGCGACTTTGTCGTGGTCGATATTGCCGCCAATGCGTTCTTGCATCATATGGTACGTAACATCGTTGGCACTTTGCTGGAAGTAGGCAAAGGTAGCCAAGCGGTCGGGTGGCCAGCCCAAGTGTTAGCGCTAAAAGATAGAACCCAAGCTGCGGCTACAGCGAAGGCCGAAGGATTGTATTTGGTGCAGGTAGATTACCCCGCCCACTTTAACTTACCGCAGGTAGAGCCTGGGCCCTTATGGTTACCCAGTGCGGTGGTATGGGGCTGACGGCTAACAGTTAAGACCACTTTTTGCTAAACTAGTAAGCACGAATGTGCTTTAATAGCGCCATTAAATTATTGAGACAAGCGAATTACTATGAGCTGGATTGAGCGAATTCTTGCAAAACCAAAGAGCAGCAAAAAGCGTGAAATTCCCGAGGGAGTTTGGGCCAAATGCAGCAGTTGTGATGCCATTTTGTACAGCGCTGATTTAGAGCGTAGCCTGAATGTCTGCCCTAAGTGTGATCACCACATGCGGGTATCGGCGCGGATGCGGCTTAAGCACTTTTTGGATGAAGGTAAAGTTACCGAGATTGGTGCTGAGCTTGAACCGAAAGATGTGTTGAAGTTTCGAGACTCAAAAAAATACAAAGACCGTATTGCCGCTGCGCAAAAAGCTACGGGTGAGAAAGATGCCTTAGTTGCGCAAAAAGGTACCTTAAAAGGTATGCCGGTGGTGGCTGTCGCGTTTGAATTTGAATTCATGGGTGGTTCTATGGCATCCGTCGTTGGTGCGCGTTTTGCTGAAGCAGCCAAGGTGTGTTTGCAAGAACGGATTCCATTGGTGTGTTTTTCAGCATCAGGTGGCGCCCGTATGCAAGAAGCCTTACTGAGTTTGATGCAGATGGCAAAAACATCAGCGGCGTTAGCGCGCATGAGCGAAGCTGGTTTGCCTTACATTTCGGTACTGACAGATCCAACCATGGGTGGCGTATCAGCTAGTTTGGCCATGTTGGGTGATGTGAACATTGCAGAGCCCAAGGCTCTGATTGGTTTTGCTGGGCCACGAGTGATTGAGCAGACGGTACGCGAAACGCTGCCAGAAGGCTTCCAACGCGCTGAGTTCTTACTCGACCATGGGGCTGTTGATATGATTGTTGATCGGCGCCAAATGCGAAATACCATTGCGTCCTTGTTGGCCAAGTTCCAAAACTTACCGGCTGTAGCCGACGAATATTAAGCCTATGACACAGCTTTCTGTTCCATCCACATCAGCCGGGCTTCATGCCTGGCTGACTTATTTAGAGCACTTGCATCATCAAGCCATCGACATGGGCTTAGACCGAGTGAAGCAGGTTGCTGAGCAACTCAATTTATTGCAGCCAAGCGCCAAAGTGATGACCGTTGCTGGTACTAACGGTAAAGGTTCGACGGTGCGTTACCTCGAAACTATCTTACGCGCGGATGGCTATCAAACTGGCGTTTATATTTCTCCGCATTTGCATTGCTATAACGAGCGCGTGCGTATTAATGGCGAACAACTTAGCGATGCTGAGCATGTGGCTGCTTTTGCGGCAGTAGAAGCTGCTCGGGGCGATATTTCGTTAACCTATTTTGAATTTGGCACCTTAGCGGCATTGTGGCTGATGCAGCAACGTAACCTCGATGTTTGGGTGTTAGAAATAGGCTTAGGAGGCCGCTTAGATGCGGTGAATATTATCGACCCGGATGTTGCTTTGCTGACCAGTGTGGGGATCGATCACGTTGGCTTTTTGGGGGCCGACCGGACTGGTATCGCACGAGAAAAAGCAGGTATTTTTAGACCCCATCGTCCGGCTATTTGCGGTGAACCTGATTTGCCAGCGGCCGTAGTAGAACAGGCTCAAGCTCAGCAAGTACAACTGCAGCGAGTCGGCTATGAGTTCTTCTACAAACCACAAGATGCGCAGCACTGGCAGTTCCGCAACAGTGAAATACAACTGCTTGATTTGCCGTTACCACAATTGCCTTTACCAAATGCAGCCACGGCAGTAGCTGCTTTAGCAGCGTTGCCGCTACCCGTTACTTTAACCGCCATTAAGCAAGGCTTGGAGCAGGCGCGTGAGCCGGGTCGGTTACAGTTTTTAGCAGCCACGGCACAGCGTCCTGCGGATACCTTACTCGATGTGGCTCATAATCCTCATGCGGCGGCCTATTTAGTGGAAGTGCTGCGGCAGCGTTATCCTGAGCGCCCCGTGTTAGCCGTGGTTGGGATGCTACAAGACAAAGATATTGCCGGCACCCTAGCGACCTTACAGCCGCTGGTTGCCCAGTGGTTCTTTGCCGATTTGAGCGAACCACGTGGTGCGCGAGCTGAGCAACTGCAACAACAGCTGCCGAGCACAGCTAACGTGGCTGGCTGTTTTGCCGATGTGGCAAGTGCCTATGCCGCCGCTCTAGCTGCCGCTGCACCCGCGCCCGAGGGGAGTAACCAACAACAACCGCTGGTATTGGTTTGCGGGTCGTTTTACACTGTGGGCAAAATAGCAGATACGGAGTAACTGATGGCGTCGCAATTGCAAAACCGGTTAGTGGGGAGCGTTATTCTGATTGCGCTTGCGGTAATTATTTTACCTGAATTGCTGGATGGCAAGCCACCGCAGCAACAAGAGCAATTTGAGACGATTCCGTTGCAACCCGAAGTAGCAGTCACCAGTACCCCGGTAGCGGAGATCCCAACGGAGCAATTACCACCCTCGTTGGATGATGTAGCGACCGTTGAGTTAACCGCCGACACGGCACCGACGCTCAACCAATCAGCACCGGCGAGCAGCACTCCAGCAGCGGCCCAACCACCCAGTGCCGCCGCATTAAAAGAGTCCGGTTGGGTTATTCAACTAGGAGCGTTTCGCAATCAGCAGTCCGTTGACCAATTGGTGGCTGAACTGCAAGCCGCTGGTTACGCTGCTTATCGCGAGCAAGTGGCCGGCAGCCAAGGGCCTCTACATAAGCTTATGGTAGGCCCTAAATTAGTGAAAAGTGAACTCGAACAAGATCTACCAAAACTCAAACAAATCACCTCACTCAACGGTAAAGTCGTGCGTTACCAACCCTAAGGCTACCGTTTAATAACAACAATAATGGCGCAAAACCGAATCAAATCTGGTATAATTCGCGCGCCAAAAATAGCTAAGGAATGCAGTTATGAATTGGTTTGATATCACCATTTTAGCCATCATTGGGCTGTCTACGCTAATTAGTCTTAGTCGTGGTTTTATTAAAGAAGCGATGTCGCTGGCAATCTGGATTGCCGCATTTTTCATCGCCAAATTTTTCTATTTAGATTTAGCAGTTTATTTCACTGGTATTGAAGATGAGATGCTGCGCAATGGTGCCGCTGTGGCTGCTTTATTTGTGGCTACGCTGATTGTTGGAGCGATTCTAAACAATCTGCTGGGGCGCTTAGTAGTAGGCACAGGTTTAAGTGGCACTGACCGTTTGCTCGGCGCCGTTTTTGGGGCGCTGCGTGGGGTGTTAGTGGTAGCGGCGTTATTGTTCTTTTTAGATTCCTTTACTGGTTTCGCCCAAGCCCAATGGTGGGTTGAGTCTTCGTTGATTCCTCACTTTGGCATTGTGATTGAATGGTTTTTTGAATACCTAGAGAAAACTTCAAGTTTTCTCCCCTAACTCAATAAATGAGCGCAGTAAATAGGCGCAATAAATGAGGTTGTTATAGCATGTGTGGCATAGTTGGTATTGTTGGTAAAGACCCAGTTAATCAGGCCTTGTACGATGGTTTAACGATGCTACAGCATCGCGGTCAAGATGCCGCCGGCATCATGACGGTAGACAACAACACCTTGCGCTTGCGCAAGGCGAATGGTTTAGTGCGAGATGTGTTTCACACACGCCATATGCACCGGTTAACGGGGCGGATCGGGATTGGTCATGTGCGTTATCCAACCGCAGGTAGCTCCAGCTCGGCCGAGGCTCAACCTTTTTATGTGAACTCGCCGTTTGGTATTGCCATGGCGCATAATGGCAACCTCACCAACGCGCAAGAATTACAACAGCAGTTGTTTGAGAAAGCTCGCCGCCATATTAACACCACCTCTGATTCTGAAATTCTTCTCAATATTTTTGCCCACGAACTGTACCAACAAGAAAGCCTACAACTCACCGCAGAAGATGTGTTTGCCGCGGTAAGCCGAGTGCATCGACAGATTCGTGGCGCTTATGCTGTGGTAGCCATGATTATTGGCCACGGCATGGTCGCGTTTCGTGACCCATGGGGCATTCGACCGCTGGTATTAGGTAAGCGTGATACCGCTAAGGGCCCTGAATATATCGTTGCTTCGGAGAGTGTTGCCGTAGACGGCACTGGCTTTACTTATGTGCGTGATATCGAGCCGGGTGAAGCTGTTTATATCAGCGAAGATGGCCAGTTGACCTCACGCCAATGTGCGGATAACCCACAGCATTGCCCTTGTATCTTTGAATACGTGTACTTTGCGCGTCCTGATTCTTTTATTGATAAAGTGTCGGTGTATGCCTCACGCGTTAACATGGGTCGCAAGCTAGGTGAAAAAGTGAAACGAGACTATGCTCACTTAGACATCGATGTGGTGATCCCGATCCCTGAAACCAGTTGTGATATTGCGCTAGAGATGGCTAATATTTTGGACCTGCCGTATCGCCAAGGCTTTGTTAAAAACCGCTACATTGGCCGTACTTTTATCATGCCAGGGCAAACCCAACGACGTAAATCAGTGCGCCGCAAGTTGAATGCGATTAGCGCTGAATTTCGTGGGAAAAACGTGCTGTTGGTAGATGATTCAATTGTCCGTGGTACCACATCTGAGCAGATCATTGAGATGGCCCGTGAAGCTGGCGCGAAGAAAGTTTATTTTGCCTCTGCCGCCCCAGAGATCCGCTTCCCGAACGTGTATGGGATTGATATGCCAAGCGCCAATGAACTGATTGGCCATGGTCGTGAAGCTGCGGAGATCAACGATTTAATCAAAGCCGATGGTTTGATCTATCAAGAACTGGACGATTTAATTGCGGCAGTTCAAGAAGAGAATCCTGCCATTGAGCAATTTGAGACCTCGGTCTTTAACGGCAAGTACATCACTGGCGATATCAACCAAAGCTACTTAGATCGTCTTGATGCAGCCCGTAACGATATTGCTCGTGGTGGCGATAATAGTGCTGAAGATGCTAATTTAGAGCTACATAATGAGCTTGATGACGAGTAAGTGCTGATAACAAGTTCGAGAAAAAAGCCATGATGTTTCATCATGGCTTTTTTTATGGCTGCTGCTTAAACAGCTTGGGTTTAAACAGGTGCTACTTAACCAGATAGCCCTTACAACTGGAACGGATACACCGAGCCAAGTTTTAAGATTTGGGTGAGCTCATCTAACGCTGTCCGAGACTCGGTGAGTAACTGTGGATCACTTAAATCAGCCACACTCAGTTCATCGCGATAATGTTTATCGACCCATTGGTTCAGACGGGCAAATAGCTCATCGTTCATCAGTACCGCTGGGTTTACCGCCGCTAGTTCAGTATCATTCAAAGCAACTCGTAAACGCAGACAAGCAGGGCCACCGCCGTTGCGCATGCTTTGTTTAACATCAAAATAATGCACTTGGCGAATCGGGGTATTGCGGGTGACTAATTCTGCCAAATAAGCAGCAACCCGCGGGTTCTCTTGACACTCAGTTGGAGCAATAATAGCCATATGACCGTCTTGCATGGTTAACAGCTGGGTGTTGAATAAATAGGTTTGTACGGCATCTTCAACGGATACTTCATTGGTGCTAACTTCAATGAAATGGACAGGTTCGTCGCCAAATTTGCGCTGAATTTCGGCGAATTTCTGCTCTGTATCCAAAAACGCTTGCTGGTGATAAAAGAGCACGTTCTGGTTGCCCACTGCAATCACGTCATTATGGAACACGCCTTGATCGATAACGGCTGGGTTTTGCTGAATAAAGACCGTATTCTCGTCGCTTAATCCATGCAAGCGTGCGATGGCCTGCGAAGCCTCAAAGGTTTGCCGCGCCGGATACTTTTGTGGCGCGGGCTTGCTGCTATCAAAGGCGTACCGGCCAAAGGTGAAGATCTCCACCCCAGCATGACCGTAGTTACTGCACAAACGCGTGTGGTTAGCGGCGCCTTCGTCTCCAAAATGCTCGTTATCAGGCAAGTGAGTGTGGTGCTCAAAGTAGCGACCATTGTTAAACATCGCCTGTAAAATACGACCGCTGGTTTGAGGCTCTAAACTACGGTGAAATTTATTGGTTAAATTAGCCGGCGTAAAGTGTACCTTGCCATCGGCCGTATCAGCACCCGGCGACACGGTAGCGGCGTTGGCGGTCCACATGCTTGAAGCCGAGCACACCGCTTGGAAAATCTGCGGGGCTTGGCTGGCGGCACGGATTAACACCTCGCCATCTGAACCACTAAAGCCTAAACGTCGTAAGGTAGCAATATCAGGGCGTTCTTGTGGCGCCAGGACACCTTGCACCATACCCATATCGTGCAGCGCTTTCATTTTGGCTAAGCCTTGTTTAGCCGCTGATTTGGGGCTAGAGGTTGCTTTAGCATTGCTCAACGACGCCACGTTACCAAAAGATAACCCAGCGTAATTATGAGTGGGGCCGACGAGGCCATCGAAGTTTACTTCAACGTGTTTCATGCTTAACGAAACCTCCATTGCGGTTGCAAGTGTTCATTTGCGGAGTATTATACCCACTAAATAGCTTAGGTGTAAGTGCTGTAGCCCTTGAATTATCTGGCGTTTCGGGCTGTTTGCATGTTTATACTTAAAAAATGATTGTTTATTTAATTTGCATTCGGTGGTTGTGAAGTGAATGCGAAACGGATATATCTAAAAAAAGAACCCGGTAAATCACCAATACATAGAGAGTCGCATGGCAAAAGCGCTAGTTATTGTCGAGTCCCCCGCGAAGGCCAAGACAATTAATAAATATTTAGGGAATGATTTCATTGTGAAATCGAGTGTAGGTCACGTGCGTGACTTGCCCACTCGCTCGGTAGCCACGGTAAAAACTAAGCCGGCTGCAGAAGTTCGCAAAATGTCGCCTGAAGCAAAAGAAGCTTATCGCCAGCAGCGTGAGTTCGCCAAGTTGGTGGCGCGTATGGGTATTGACCCTGAACACGGCTGGCAAGCACACTATGAAATCTTACCCGGCAAAGAAAAAGTAGTTGCTGAGTTACAGAAGCTTGCCAGCAAAGCCGATGCAATCTATCTCGCAACGGATTTGGACCGCGAGGGAGAAGCCATTGCTTGGCACCTACGTGAGTTAATCGGTGGCGATAAACAGCGGTTTCAGCGGGTGGTGTTTAACGAAATCACCAAAAAAGCCATTCAAGAAGCGTTTTCGAAGCCCGCCGAGGTTAACGAAGATCGTGTGCACGCCCAACAAACCCGTCGCTTTTTAGACCGAGTGGTTGGTTTTATGGTGTCGCCCTTGCTGTGGAAAAAAATTGCTCGCGGCTTATCGGCTGGACGGGTGCAATCTGTAGCAGTGCGTTTGGTAGTGGAACGAGAGCGCGAAATCAAAGCTTTTATTCCTGAAGAATATTGGGATATTTACGCTGATTTGAATACAGCTGCCCAAGCTGAGCTGCGAATGCAGGTGCAGAAACACCTAGGCAAGGCCTTTAAAGTCGGTGATAAAGCCGCAGCCATGGCGGCAGTTGATGCGCTGCAAGGTGCGCAATACAAAGTGGTGGAGCGTGAAGATAAGCCGACCAGCAGTCGTCCATCGGCACCTTTTATCACCTCTACGCTGCAGCAAGCCGCCAGCACTCGGTTGGGCTTTGGCGTGAAGAAAACCATGATGTTGGCGCAACGCTTGTATGAAGCCGGTCACATCACCTACATGCGTACCGACTCAACCAATCTAAGTAGCGAAGCGGTAGCGAGCTGTCGTAGCTATATCGAGAAACAGTTTGGTGGCGACTACTTGCCGGCTAAACCTAATATGTACGGCTCCAAACAGAATGCGCAAGAGGCGCATGAAGCTATTCGTCCATCAAGCGTCACGGTTAAATCAGAGCAGTTACGTGATATGGAGCGCGACGCTCAGCGCTTGTATGAACTTATTTGGCGGCAATTTGTAGCCTGTCAAATGACTCCGGCACAATACGATGCGACTACCATTACGGTGGCCGCTGGTGATTATGAATTGAAAGCTCGAGGCCGCGTGATGAGATTTGCGGGCTGGACCAAAGTGCAGCCACCGGCAGCGAGTAAAGCGAATGATGATGCGTCGTTACCTGATGTTAAAAAGGGCGAAGTGTTAGCATTGCAACAGCTAGATCCACAACAACATTTTACCAAACCACCGGCGCGTTTCAGCGAAGCATCCTTGGTGAAAGAACTAGAAAAACGCGGTATAGGTCGTCCTTCGACCTACGCTTCAATTATTTCGACCATTCAAGATCGCGGCTACGTACGGGTTGAGAACCGACGGTTTTACGCTGAGAAAATGGGCGAAATCGTGAATGACCGGTTGGTGGAAAACTTCTCGCGGCTACTCAACTACAATTTCACCGCTGAAATGGAACAGGCGTTAGATGATATCGCTGAAGGCAAGCGCAATTGGACCGAGACACTCGATAATTTCTACAAAGAATTTAAAGCCAAGTTAGAGCAAGCCGAATTAGATCCAGACGAGGGCGGCATGCGCACCAATCAGATGGTGCTAACGGATATCGACTGTCCAAGCTGTGGCCGCAAGATGGGTATTCGTACGGCGAGTACCGGAGTGTTCCTGGGCTGCTCAGGCTATGACTTACCTCCAGCGGAACGCTGTACGCAAACCTTAAACTTGTTACCAGGTGAAGAAGCCGTCAGTGTCAAAGGCGACGATGACGAAGCCGAATCGCTCGCCTTACGAGCGAAAAAGCGTTGTCCTAAGTGTGGTACTGCCATGGATAGCTACTTGATTGATAAATCACGCAAGCTGCACGTATGCGGTAACAACCCAGCCTGTGATGGGGTGGTAGTTGAGCAGGGTGAATTTAAAATCAAAGGCTACGATGGTCCGGTGTTAGAGTGCGACCGCTGTGGCAGTGAAATGCAGCTTAAAACCGGCCGATTTGGTAAGTATTTTGATTGCACCAACAGTGAGTGTAAAAATACTCGTAAATTACTGAAAAATGGTCAACCAGCACCACCGAAAGAAGATCCGGTGCCATTCCCTGAGTTGCCATGTGAAGACTCAAGCGCTCACTATGTGTTGCGTGACGGTGCTTCTGGAGTATTTCTATCGGCCAATACCTTCCCTCGTTCACGTGAGACGCGGGCGGTGAAAGTAGCGGAATTACAACGTTTTAAAGATCGTATTCCGAGTAAGTTTCATTATCTTACCGAAGCCCCAGCAAAAGACGATGAGGGGAACGAGGCGATTGTCCGCTACAGCCGTAAGAACAAAGAGCAGTATGTGATTACCGAAGCGGATGGCAAGCCGACTGGCTGGCAAGCCTTTTATCGTGACGGCACGTGGAGCGTACAAGAAGCGAAAAAGCGTAAGAAATAAACCCTAGGTAAATCATATATTTACCACTTGTTGGCAGCAAGCCCCTCAGCTACATTGAGGGGGTATCACAAACGGAGGTGATACGTTGCCGACAAGGAGGTTCCATGGTCTATGTACCATATCGGGCGAAAGTCCAACTGGTCGCCGCTGCATTCAGCATCATTCTGAGCTGTTTGTGGCCGGCGTCAGTAAACGCCAGTAGCTGCCCTAGCTACGCGTTTACGGTGGCACCACCCAATGCAGTTAATCATCCCTATTATCCGGCTCCTACTGGGGTATCCATGGTGTTTGCCGCGGGCCTAGTACGGCCGCAACTCGAGCAATACTTGATGGATTACTTTGCGGTGCGCTGGATTGACTGGCAAATTGCCGCCGATTATCGCTGGGCGGCCCCTTTTCAACTTCATGCTCCCGATCATCCGCAACTGCTTGAACAACTGCTGAGCTCAGCAGCACTGGCGGTTACCATTTTTGCCAATCAAGGAGCCTTGGTCAGCTATCAAACGCCGGCTGCTGCCGCTAATGCAGCGCCCCCGCGCTGGCCGCAACCGGCAGCACCACAACCCCGTCAATATTATGGCCGCACAGGAGTGCTACGATGAAATGGCTGATGTTAGGTTTAACCGCAGTGCTACTAAGTGGGTGTCAACTACCAGAAGATAACTACCAACAGCATAAGCAGCAGGCGTTGCAAGCTTTGGCGGCAATGGATGGACAGCAGTACGGTAGGCGCACCGCAGTGCAATACGGTAATCCCTACTACCCGATTCGTGAGTTGCCAACACCTTACCAGCAAGGACCTGTGGCTTATCCGGGCAATGGCTATCCGATGCCGGCTGGCAATCAACCGCCTCAGCCACCGCCCGGACTTGCTGGGCCTTATGCTGGACCCTATGCCGGACCCTATGCCGGGCCTTATGCCGCGTCCTCGGCTGGCTCTTTAATAGGTGCGCCACAACAGCTGGTACCGGCGTGGCATAGTGCCCCCGTCACCTTGCGATCCAATGGCTTAACTGCCGCAGCAGTGATGCAGCAGGTGTTAGCTCCCCATCAGATTAGTGCGCACTTTTTGGGGCCGGAGCTAGGTCAGCAGGTGGTCAAGCTTAATTATCAGGGCACGTTAGGTGGCTTACTGGAGCAGATGGCAGCGCATACGGGCTGGCATTTACAGCAGCAACCACGGCAAATTTTATGGAGTGAGTTTCAAGTTGAAGAGTTTGATGTTGCCTTTTTAGCGGGCGATACCAATTACTTTCTTGGTAACAAAGATGCTGAGCAAACCGGCACCAGTAACCAAACCGCTGGAACCAACAGCAACAATGCCTTTAATGCCAGTGGCGGTAGTCAGCAATACTTGAACTTTAGCAGCCGCCAATTATCCGTTTGGAACGATCTCGAGCAAGCACTTGGCTTATTGCTCTCTGAACAGGGCAGCTTATCCATCAATCAAAGTTCAAGTTCGGTGTTGGTGCGAGATTATCCTCATCATGTTGCGCAAGTGCGGCACTACTTGGCACAGCAAAATGAGCGGCTAACCCGGCAAGTATCGATTGATGTGCAAATTCTGGAAGTGACTTTTAATGATACCGAGCAGTTTTCTGTAGATTGGCAAGCTTTGGTTCAGACCGCTGGTGGCGAAGGTATTTTAGGGCTTTCTAGCGCTAGCTTTGGCGGTGGCAACGGAACTCAATTAATGTGGCAGCAGCAACAGGGCAAAGCGGCAGGGTCGTCGGTACTTATCGAAGCATTAGAGCAGCAGGGCGTGGTGCGCATCAGTAATCATCCGCGCTTGATCAGCTTAAATAATCAAATCGCCAAAATTGTGCTGGAAGATAACGCCAGTTATTTGGCCGCGTCTGGGAGTACCAGCACACCGAACGTTGGAAGCTCACAAGTGTTGCAGCCAGGTTTAGTGACTACTGGCTTTGAGTTATACGTGTTGCCCAGTATTCGTGCCGGCGAGGTGATATTGCAGCTGTCTACCGAATTATCAGATTTAGAACGGATTGATGAAGTTCGCTCGGGCGAGCAAATTATCCAAACACCTCATACCAATCGCAAAAAGTTTTTTATGAAAGCCATGATTGAAGATGGCAAAACCCTGTTGATGAGTGGTTTACGAAATGAGCGTAATAGCATTCAGCAGCAACAGAGTTGGTTGAGCCTAATGTTAGGTGGCGCCAATAGTAGCCAGCATCGCCGTAGCGAAACCATTGTGCTGTTAACACCGAATATTGTGCAGCGAGGTTACTAATGTTGGTGAGTGGCTGGCGGCTTGAGCTATGGCGTCGACAATCAACTGAGCAAGCGCGCATTTTACAATGGCTGGGTGAGGCCAGACAGCAGGGCTTTAGTCATTATGGGTTGTATCAAGTGGGGCAGTGCTATTGGTTAAGTTGTACCGGCGAGGCCAACGTAGGCGATGCCGTAGCTCATGTGCATCAGCAGTTAACTAGCACGCAAGACCCCAGTTGGGTGGTGCTGCAGGTGGTGGGTGAGCAGGTTTGGGTGATAGCTTGGCGCGAACAAACCTTACTGTGCGCTTTGGCGATTGATTTAGAAGCCAACCCGAATAGCTTTCTGTTTGAACTTACCGCTACCTGGTTAGCTACTGATGGCATGCAGTGTCAATTGATGTTAGCCGGTGAGATGGCGCAACAACGCTGGTTAACAGCACCCTGGCCGGTAAGCCCGCAGGTGTGCGATGAGCTGTTTAATCAAGCGCCAAGTAAAGGCCAGCAGCTGTTAAATATCCGCAAACCGCCACCTTGGCTACGGCGCAAAGTGGTGGTGCTTAGCGCCACCATAAGCTTGTGCTTAGCGCTGTTGTTGGGTTGGCTGTTATGGCCGACAACGCCGTCCGAAGATGGCTTGGATAGCCATCCGCAAGCGCAACAGCGGCCGCCGATGGCGGGGGTGCAACTGGCTAGTATGGCAGCCTTGCCCCAGCAATTATTGCGTTGGAGTTATGTGGCTGGCTGGAAAGTACAGCAGTGGCAGTTTAGCGAGCAACAGCAGCAACTGCATGTACAGCAGGGGTATGCCTCGATGGCAGACTTGCGACAACAGTTACAGCCGATTTGGTTTTATCAATTAGGTGCCGTTGCTGGCAGTGCCCAACCGGGGCTGTTACTGACCGCCAACGTCCCCAGTGCCTGGCAGCAAGAGCCAAGCTTGGCCAAGTTGGCGCCATCGTTGGCTTATCTGGAAAGCAGTTTAAGTGAACTACAGCAATGGTTTCCGCAGGCGCAATTTAAAGTGGCAGCGGTACAAACCGACGGTTGGTATCAGTGGCAGCAGGTACAGGTGCAAGTGTTAGGGTTTGACCCCTTATTGTGGAGCAGTGCCGGTGCTAAGGCGTGGCGGCAACTGCCCAGTGAGCTGAGGTTGGTAGCAGCCTCGGCCAAGGCCGACGGATTATTATGGCAACTGCAATTGGAGTTGCGCGCATACGCTCATGGAGGGCAAGCACATGGTAGGGATTACGATTAGTTTATTGCTGGCGCAACAATTGCTAACAGCACCACCATCGACAGCGGTCACCAGCTCCGTTGATGCCGTTCACGTCGTTGAACCCGCTGAACCCACTGAAGCCTTTGATCCGGCTCCAGGCTTGATTGAGCAGTTGCGTTACAGCGAGTTAGAGCAACGGGTAGCTGAAACCGAAGCCAAACGATTGCAAACCCAGTTGCAAATCGAGAAAGCCAAGCATGCCATTGCCGCCTTACAAAAGCCCGCAGCTAACCCGGGTAATCGGGTTACTGAACAACTGAGTAGCATCATTTTGGTGGGCTTTATCGAAGCTGTGGATGGCGTCAAGGTGGTATTGCAAGAGCGTGGTCAGTGGTTGCTTTTAACCCCAGGTGAGCGAGGTGCCCATGATCTACAAGTTGAGGTGCATGAGCAGCAGGTGCGCTTAAAACGTTACGGCCACTATCGCGATATCCCACTACCGCAGGGGTGGTGAGCCATGTTAATGCTACCGGAAGATCAAGTGCTGCAATGTCAGATTTTCTTGCCCAGCTTAACCGAGTGCCTGCGCATCAGTGAGCGTCCGCAGCAACCGGATAACGCGGTGTTAGTTACCAACGAAGGGCTATTGCTATGCAGTCTCGTGGCTTGGCAAGAATCGGCGTTGGAGATCATTAACTTACTCCAATTTACCTATCATCAAGGCTTGCAAGTAAGGCTGCGGATGTTAGCTCCAGCGCGCGCCATTCGGGCTGCGTTACATGATGCCTTGGCGCAAACCCAGCAAGCCAAGGCGCATGCTAACCAACCCTTGGATCAAACTCGGGCGCAGCAGGCCCTCGAAGATTTAGTGCAACAGGCGTTGGTCATTTCGGCATCTGATATTCATCTGGTATTTACCCCATGCCAAGCTTTACTGGCGTTTCGCGTGCATGGGCGCTTGATTGGCCAGGCCGAACGCAACAGAGAGACTATGGCGGCTGCTATTGCTGCGTCGTTAAACACTCGCTCTGATGACTTTCGTGAACTGTTTGATGAGCAACGTCTATCGGCAGCAAGCATTTCTATTACCGTAGCGCATCAGAATCAGCCCCAACGGATCCGGTTGCGGGTACAAAAGTCGCCCACCCGCGATGGGTTTGCCGTGACCATGCGGTTGCAGAACGAACAGCAACGGGTAGTCGAGCTTGGGCAGTTGGGGCTTACCGCCAAAGTGCATCGACAACTGCTGGAGTTATTGTTGCAACCGGCTGGCATGATTCTGATTGCGGGGCCTACGGGGCAGGGTAAAACCACCACCTTGGCCGCTATCAATTGGGTGATCCCGCGCACGGCTAAGGTGATCTCCCTCGAAGATCCAATTGAGATTATTCAGCCTCACATTGAGCAAAAGCCGGTTATCGCTGATCATGCCGAACTTAACTTTGCCAATATGGTGAAGGTGGCCTTGCGGGAAGATCCAGACGTGATATCGATTAGTGAAATTCGCGACGCCGCAACCGCTAAAGCGGCTTATACCGCAGCGCTGACGGGGCACCTGGTGACCGCAACGGTGCACGCCCACGATACTTTTGGAGTGTTGCAACGGTTACTGGATTTGGGCCTAAGTGCTGAATCGCTGGCGCAAGTAGGGGTATTGCGTGGGATTCTGGCGCAGCGCTTGCAAAGTACCGTGTGTCAGGCATGCGTTGCGCGTCCGCAAGCACCCTGTGCAGTGTGTCATGGTGCTCGGGTGAGTGGTCGCCAGCTGCTAACCGAGTTTTTAGTGATTGACGAAAAGGTACGGTTGGCGCTGCGCCAAGGTGAATTGGAACAGTGTCGCAAACACTTGCTGCAGCTAGGCTGGTTGAGTTTAGAGCAACAGCTGGGCGAGACCCTAGAGGAGCCGTTATGCAACGCTTAAGCAGACCGCGACAGCTGGCTTTTCTCGAAGATTTTGCGTTAGGGCTAGCCGATGGTTTAAGCCCATTGCAAACCTGTAACGGATTAGCGGAAAACGCTAAGCAGCAAGGCCTAAGGGCGGAATACCAACTGGTACAGCAAATCATTGCGCAATTAAATGCCGGCCAGCCACTAGGTCCAGCATTACAAGGTAGTTTTGCCCAAGATCTAGTGATGCTGATGGCCGTCGGCGAACATAGCGGCGTGTTAGATCAGTTACTGCAACGGCAACAGCAGTTTGAACAACAACGTTATGCCGCCCTACAAGCGTTCTGGAAGCCGCTCCTTTATCCACTAGCAATGTTGGCCTTGGCGCTACTGGCTTGCGTTTTTATTGGGCAGCAAGTGATGCCGAAACTAGCCGCCGCGTTACCCCCTGAGCAGTGGCCGCAACTGAGTGGATTGCTGTTGCAACTTAGTCATGGTCCGGCGGTGCCGTTACTCCTGCTAGCGGTGCTGTTGGTGTTATTGGCCTGTTGGGGCCCAGCGCTGCTGATTGATTTAAGCCGATGGTATTGGCGGGCGTTGGCGCAGAGAGGCTGTTTTGTTATTCGCCGCTATTTTGATGCGGTATTGCTGTTGCAAACCGTCACTGTGCTGTTGAAAGCAGGGATGAATCTGGATCGCGCTATCTTGGCGATGCAAGCCTATAGCAATAGCTCAATGGATTGGCATTTAGGCGTGATTCGGCAGCGCTTAGCCCAAGGTGAGCGACAGTTAGCAGTGCTGTTTGATACCGGACTGTTGTCGGCGCGCATGTTGTTTCGGCTAAGTAATGGCAGTCGCCAGGCCCGCGAACAAGGCACGTTGCTGCGGGTGGCTGAGTATGCCACCCAAGATGCGGTGCGGGCGTTGGGGCGGTTACGAGTACTGCTACTAGGATTTTGCTACGGCATGATTTTTATGGTGTTGGTGGTGGTACTAGGCGGTATGGGAGCCATGCTGATGACAGTATCCCAGCAGCATATCTAAGTTCATCAAGCAGGGTTACAGCGTGAGGAGGATAAGCAACAGGAACGGATAGCAACAACCATGAAACTATCAGATAAGCGCCAAGAACGTCCTTAAGGACCTTTGCGGTTTCGTTGAAAAACAAGGAGCAAGTGATGCGTAAGCAACAACAAGGATTTACTTTTATTGAAGTGTTAACCGTTTTATCCATTATTGCGTTAGCTACGGTGGGCACGCTCGCCTTGCGAGATTGGGCGGTGGGGAACTCACGCATTAGTGAGGCTAAGACTCAGATTATAACCATTCAGGCAGGTGCCCAGCTGTGGCGACCTCGTAGCGGTGATTTAACCGGCATTAGTTTGGCCGCTATGTCCGGTATTGCAGCGGTGCCGCAGCAGTGGGGCAACGGTGAGTCGATTAACCCTTGGGGTGGCGATGTCCAAGTTTCGGTGGATGGTACTGATACCTCGCGCTACGTGATTACCCTGACAGGAATTGATGCCGATGCTGAAGGGGCGCGGTTGGCTTATGACTTTGATCAGTACACATTACAGTCGACTTTTGCTAGCGGTACCTTAGTTTTAACATTCCAAGGCTAACCCCATGCTAACCAGTCACCTGCGCAGCCATGGTTTTAGCATGATTGAATTGGTGCTGGCGCTAGCCTTGCTGGCGGTGCTTGCTAGTGCGGCAGTGCTGGGGCTGCAGCACTGGCGTCAAGCAGCGTTTAAGCAAGACCCGCCGTGGTCGGATGCGCAGCTGTTGCAGTTACAGCAACAGTTGCGCGCCCATCGCCAGTTTCTACTGGTGCGGGCGGCGTTGGTTGATCCAACCTAACCCCCAAGGAGTGCCACGAATGAAATCAACGGACTTGAACAGCGGCCCCATAGCAGCGCCAATCCTCGGCGGCGCTGAGGTAATAGTAAGACTACCGCTGCGGGGCAGGTCTAGCCTTGGCTTTGTGCTGTTAGAGGTGATCATTGCGACCGTGTTGCTGGCAGCTAGTTTGCTGGTGTTTGCTCAGTGGCAGCAGGTGCAACAACAGCAACAGCAGCGCCATCAATGGTTAGCTGATACTGAACGCTTACAGCAAGCGGTACGCAGTTACTGGAGTGATACGGGGCAACCGCCGCCATCCTTTGCGCAGTTACAACAGCATGGGCACTTGCAGCAGCTAACCACGCCGTGGCAGCAGCCTTGGTTGCTACAGCCGCAGCAACGTTATGTGCAATTACGCTTAACCGCACCTAGTGCGGCCGCCGCGAGCTGGTTAGCTGGCCAAATCGTGGGTGCCAGCGCCAATGCCGAGCAGGTGCTGGTAACTGTGTGGCAGCCAGCGCAGAGCTACCATCCGGATAGTCCTTACCTTTATCGAGTGGCGATTGCTGATGCTCCGCAACTGAACCAAATGCATACGGATCTCGATCTTCGCCAGCATAACCTGCAGGGGATTGATCAACTGCGCGCCAGCGCTTGGTATGGGCAAAGCCTAAGCGCACCAGAGGCACAACTGGTGCAAGTGCAAAGTGAGCATGGCCATTTCACCATGGTGACAGCAGCGCAAGCGGTGATTGGTGGGATTAGTATGGAGCAGGTCTGGCAACGCATTACTGAGTATCAGCAACTATGGGAGTTGTGTGTGGCCCGCGGTGGCTGTCAGGGTTAGCCAGCGCCGTAACCAACCAGCAAGGAGGTAACAATGCGAACCAAGCAAACGGGGCAAGCCATGCTGGAGGCGCTGTTGGCATTGCCGATTATTCTCGTGGTGTTACTGGGGCTAGTACAACTGATTTGGGTATTCTGGACCATGCACACACTGCAAACCGGTTCTCATTACGTGTTGCGTAGCGGAGTCTTGCAACATGGCAGCCTGGATAAGATGAAGGATACCCTAGCGACGGTGATGGCGACCACTCAAATGCAGTATTTTGACGCGCCGGCTAGCGATAGCGAGGGTGCAGCGCCTGAATTTGACGACAATGACTTACGTTACGCAACCCTTACCGAAACCCTAAAAATGCGTGGCTACCTGGAGTTGGCGGCGCGCATTCAAATTCATAATCCTACTGCGGCGATGCAACGGCAATTGAGTGAACGCCGTTGGGACACGCGCAACTCGCGCTGGGTGCAAGAGATAGCTATTGATCATCCGCAAGTGCGGCTGGCGGAAGCGCGCGATGCGGAAGCTTGGCTGGCAGCGCGGCAGTTACAGATAGAAATTTGGTGGTGCATGCCGCTGGAAGTTCCCATAGTCGGCAGCATGATTGCGGCAACGGCCCAGTGGTTTCGTAGTGACAGCCAAGCCTTCTGTCGCTTACGGGGAATGGCTCTTGATAAGCCGATGTGGGCGTTAAAGGTGATGGCAGAAGGGCCTATGCTAACGGGTTTTCGCACCCGTTAGCAAAGCTGATAGACCCGCCGCTAACAGCGGGCTTTAGACTGTTATGCTGAGGTGGTTACCGGCGCATGCCAAGTGTCACAAGCTTGCAGGGTATTTTGCATCAAGGTTGCGACTGTCATTGGGCCCACGCCACCTGGTACTGGGGTAATGTAAGCAGCGCGAGCCGCGGCCGCAGCAAACTCCACATCGCCCACTAATTGACCGGAAGGTAGCCGGTTAATGCCGACATCAATGACCACCGCCCCTGGTTTAATCCAAGCACCCGGAATAAAGTTAGGACGGCCCACAGCAACCACGAGAATATCAGCGCGTTCAACATGGCTTTGCAAATCAGTGGTGAATCTGTGACAGACAGTGGTGGTGGAGCCGGCTAAGAGCAGTTCTAGGCTCATCGGTCGTCCGACAATGTTTGACGCACCAACCACAACCGCATTCTTACCATAAGTATCCAGTTGGATGGATTCGAGCAGTGTTATCACGCCGCGCGGGGTGCAGGGGCGTAAGGCCGGGTTTCGTTGCGCCAAGCGTCCCATGTTGAAGGGGTGAAAACCATCGACATCTTTAAACGGATTAATGCGCTCTAACAAAGCTTGTGCGTCTAATCCTTCCGGTAACGGCAGCTGTACCAAAATGCCATCCACCGAAGCATCTTCATTAAGTTGATCGATGAGAGCTTCTAACTCGGCTTGAGTGGCGCTAGCTGGTAGGTCATAGGCTTTAGAAATGATGCCTACTTCTTCACAGGCGCGGCGTTTGCTGCCCACATAAACTTCAGATGCTGGGTCGTTACCTACCAACACTACCGCCAGCCCCGGAGCTCGATAGCCAGCGGCTAGACGTGCTTGCACGCCAGCTTTTACTTGGTCACGAACCTGTTGGGCAACTTTTTTACCGTCAATATTTTGCGCTGTCATAGCTGCTGCAAACCCTTCTTTGTTCAAGCGTGGAATGGTAAGATGTTTTGGTCATCGTGTTGGGCGGATATTTTCGCACGTTTTGACGTTAGGTTGTAGTAACTTATGTGGGCAGTTTATGTGCTTAAGTTACTGAAGCCAGCGGTTAGTACTTGAAACAGTAGCTAAGCTGGCCGAAACAAACAGAATTGCTGCTTTTGAATACAGATTGTCGGTATTTTCGGCAGTTGAATGCAGAACGCAAAAAAATGTTTGACGACTCTAAGAGCAACAGGTAATATTCGCCCCCGTTGTCAGGCCGCGTCCTGCACGGGTTTTTCAAAGATGTCGGCGAGTAGCGCAGCTTGGTAGCGCACTTGTTTTGGGTACAAGGGGTCGCTGGTTCGAATCCAGTCTCGCCGACCATTCTTTGTCAGGATAGAAATGCGCCCGTAGCTCAGCTGGATAGAGCAACGGCCTTCTAAGCCGTCGGTCGCAGGTTCGAATCCTGCCGGGTGCGCCAATACTGCCCTGGCATCAACAGTTTTGAGAAATGGTGGCTGTAGCTCAGTCGGTAGAGCCCCGGATTGTGATTCCGGTTGTCGTGGGTTCAAGTCCCATCAGCCACCCCATCTCTCCCTCAGTAAAATATTCCCTGTTTGGTGTCGGCGAGTAGCGCAGCTTGGTAGCGCACTTGTTTTGGGTACAAGGGGTCGCTGGTTCGAATCCAGTCTCGCCGACCATTCTTTGTCAGGATAGAAATGCGCCCGTAGCTCAGCTGGATAGAGCAACGGCCTTCTAAGCCGTCGGTCGCAGGTTCGAATCCTGCCGGGTGCGCCAATACTGCCCTGGCATCAACAGTTTTGAGAAATGGTGGCTGTAGCTCAGTCGGTAGAGCCCCGGATTGTGATTCCGGTTGTCGTGGGTTCAAGTCCCATCAGCCACCCCATCTCTCCCTCAGTAAAATATTCCCTGTTTGGTGTCGGCGAGTAGCGCAGCTTGGTAGCGCACTTGTTTTGGGTACAAGGGGTCGCTGGTTCGAATCCAGTCTCGCCGACCATTCTACTATGTCTATACTTCTTCGCTGAATTCTGCTAATACTCTTACTTTGAGTTGGCTTAACGCGTTCGCGTTTAGCACAAAGTTAATGCTAACAACGGGTTGATGCACAGGAAGGCGCATGGCAGCTTCAGGAATAGCGACACAAAATCTCAGTCAAGCAACGAGTGACATTGCGCAACAGCAGTTCGGTTTGCTGATCTCGCAAATCAGTACGCAACTGATCAATAGTACCTCAGCAGAAACCCAGCAACACATAGAACAAGCTTTGGCTGCCCTTGCTAGTGGCGGCCGTAAAGATCGCTGTTATGTGTTTTTGTTTGATGAACAGCTCACCACCATGAGCAACACCCATGAGTGGACTGCTCCAGGTATCACGTCTTTTAAAGCTGAGCTCCAAAATATTGATATCGCCGCCATGCCGTGGTTTTTTGAGCAGATGCGCAACCAGGGTCAAGTGGTGGTCGATGATGTCAAGCAACTACCGCCAGCGGCTATCGGCTTTCAGCAAGAACTCACCCGTGAGGGAATTCAAGCGATGATGGCCGTAGGCATGTATTTAGAGCATCGGCTGATGGGCTTTGTCGGCTGTGACTTAGTGCAGCGTCAGCATCACTGGAGCGCGGAAGATATCCAGCAGATGCAGTTGGTGGCAGACATGATCAGTAACACCATCGCGCGGCATCGCACTGAGACGAGGTTACGGCAAGTTGAAGCCGAGTTGCGACTGGCTAATGAGCAATTATTAGCGTTAGCGCATCAAGATAGTCTAACCCAAGTTGCTAACCGGCGCGCTTTAGATAAAAGCCTGAAAGACGAGCTACAACGTGCCAGCCGCATGGGCCGTGAACTCACTTTATTTATGGTTGATATTGATCATTTTAAGCAGCTTAATGATACCTATGGGCATCGTTTAGGCGATTCTGTGCTGGCTGATGTGGCAGAGATTTTAGCGACCCAGTTTAGGCGTAGTGGCGAGCTTGTAGCCCGTTACGGTGGCGATGAATTTGTTGTCATTAGTCCGTTAGTCGACGCCGCCACTGCCCAGACCCTCGCCGCTGCGGTGCTGTATCGTGTACGCGCCCTAAGCTACCCCGAAGGGGCGCAAATAACCGTGAGCATTGGGGTCTATCAATGTATTCCGCAAGCACCTGTGGGAGCTGATAATTTATTACAAGAAGTAGATGCCGCAGTGTATCAAGCGAAGCTAACAGGGCGTAACCTAGTGGTGTTTGTTGCCAATTAGTAACCATTTATTCTCGACTTGAGTAGATCGCTTCGCTATAATGCGGCGTCATTTTGAAGGGTCCCGAATCGTAGTGGGCTCAGGCCAATAGTGAAGCCGAGGTAAAAAAGCAATGCAGGTTTCTGTAGAGACAACCCAAGGATTAGAACGCCGTGCCACTATCACCGTGCCGGCTGAAACCATCGATAAAGAAGTAAAGCGTCTGCTTAAAGACGAGTACCGTAACCGCCGTATCAACGGTTTCCGTAAAGGGAAGGTACCACCGAATGTATTGCAAAAACTGTTCGGCAAAGAAGCCCGTGCACGTGCTGCATCTAACTTGATGCAAAGCAAATACTTCGAAGCAATGATGCAAGAAAAATTAAACCCAGTGGGTGCGCCTGCAATCGAGCCAAAAGTTAACGAAGAAGGTAAAGACTTCGAATTCGTGGCTACGTTTGAAGTGTATCCAGAAGTTAAGGTTGCTGATTTAGATAAATTAGCCATCGAAAAACCAGAAGTAGAAGTGACTGACGCTGACGTTGACACCATGATGGAAACGTTGCGTAAGCAGCACGCTACTTGGAAAGAGGTGAAGCGTAAATCGAAGAAAGATGACCAAATCACCATCGATTTCACTGGCTCGATTGACGGTGAAGAGTTTGAAGGTGGCAAAGCATCTGATTTTGCTTTGGAATTAGGCCAAGGCCGAATGATTCCTGGGTTTGAAGATGACATCATTGGCATGAAAGCCGGTGAAGAAAAAACCATCGAAGTGACTTTCCCTGAGGATTATCACGCAGAAAACTTGAAAGGCAAAAAAGCATCTTTTGTGATCGTTGCCAAGAAAGTTGAGACGCGTGAACTGCCTGAGCTAAACGACGAGTTCGTGGCTCTGTTCGGTGTCAAAGAAGGTGGTGTTGACGCATTGAAAGCTGAAGTGCGTAAAAACATGCAGCGTGAACTGAAAAATACCGTTCAAGCGAAAGTGAAAGAACAGGTATTGAAAGGCTTAGTTGAAAGCAACGAAGTGGACGTTCCAAAAGCTATGTTGAGCCAAGAAGTTGACGTATTACGTCGTCAGGCCATGCAACGCTTTGGTGGTAACCAAGCTCAATTACCACAATTGCCAGCCGAATTGTTTGAAGAACAAGCAAAAGAGCGGGTGAAAGTAGGTTTGTTGTTGGGTGAAGTTATTCGTGGCAACGAATTGAAAGTTGACGAGCAAAAAGTTGAAGAAATCATCGACAACAATGCCTCAGCCTACGAAGATCCAACTGAAGTTGTAGCTTACTACAAAGGTAACGAAGAATTGATGCAACAAGTGCGCAATGTTGCCCTTGAAGAGCAAGCAATTGAGTTCATCCTTGGTCAAGCCAAAGTAACGGCGAAAAAGGCCAGCTTTGACGAGTTGATGAACCCAAAAAAATAAGTAAGTGATAGGAATACCGTTAGAACATCATTGACGGCATCCCTAACAACTTGGTTTAATGGCTCGTATATGCTTATACGAGCCATTTTTATTTCAGGAGTCGTAAAATTATGTCGGATATGGCGCTAGATCCAATGGCCCAATTGGTGCCCATGGTAGTAGAACAAACAGCAAAGGGAGAGCGCTCGTACGATATCTATTCGCGCTTACTTAAAGAGCGCGTGATTTTTTGCTGCGGTCAAGTTGAAGACCATATGGCCAACTTAATTGTGGCTCAGTTGCTGTTCTTGGAGTCAGATAACCCAGACAAAGATATTTATCTGTACATCAACTCACCCGGTGGTGCGGTTACCGCAGGTATGGCGATCTATGACACCATGCGCTTTATTAAGCCAGATGTAAGTACTGTATGTATGGGCCAAGCGGCCAGCATGGGCGCATTCTTACTTGCTGGTGGTGCCAAAGGTAAACGGTTCTGCTTGCCTAATTCACGGGTGATGATTCACCAGCCGTTAGGTGGGTTCCAAGGGCAGGCGTCGGATTTTGAAATTCACGCGCGGCAAATCTTGGATATCAAAGATAAGCTGAACCGGATGTTGGCAGAAAACACTGGCAAAGACTTAGAGCAGGTCGCTAAAGATACCGACCGTGACTACTTTATGTCGGCTGAAGAAGCTGTTAACTACGGCTTAGTTGATAAAGTACTGACCCAACGAGGCGGAGAATAAGATGACGGATAAAACTGAAGGTAAAGGCGAAAAGCCTTTGTTTTGTACCTTCTGCGGTAAAAGTCAGCACGAAGTTCGTAAGCTTATTGCGGGACCATCGGTATTCATCTGTGATGAGTGTGTGGAGCTGTGTAACGATATTCTGGATGAAGAAATTCAGAACATTGCGCCTAAGGATGCACCTAAGCAGTTGCCTAAGCCCCATGAAATTCGCGCCCACTTAGATGAATATGTGATTGGCCAAGAATTAGCGAAAAAGGTCTTAGCAGTAGCTGTTTACAACCACTACAAGCGCTTACAAAGTGCTGCTGTGGGTAAAGACAAGGATGCGGTTGAGCTAGGTAAAAGTAATATTTTGCTGATTGGCCCAACGGGCTCAGGCAAAACCTATTTAGCTGAAACCTTGGCGCGGTTTTTAGATGTGCCCTTTACGATGGCTGATGCAACCACTCTTACCGAAGCTGGCTATGTTGGTGAAGATGTTGAAAACATCATCCAAAAATTACTGCAGAAGTGTGATTACGATGTCGAAAAGGCTCAACGTGGCATCGTCTACATAGATGAAATCGATAAGATTTCGCGTAAGTCAGATAACCCGTCAATTACCCGTGACGTGTCCGGTGAAGGGGTTCAGCAGGCTTTACTGAAACTGATTGAAGGCACGGTTGCAGCGGTGCCGCCACAAGGTGGGCGTAAGCATCCGCAGCAAGAGTTTGTGCAGGTTGATACGTCAAAGATCCTATTTATCTGTGGCGGTGCTTTTGCCGGCTTAGATAAAGTGATTGAACAGCGTATTAACGAGCATTCTGGGATTGGTTTTGGGGCGGAAGTGAAAAGTAAGAAGCCCAAAGCGGAAGGCGCGGTGATGGCTAAAGTTGAACCAGAAGATTTGGTGAAATTTGGTTTGATCCCTGAATTTATTGGCCGCTTACCGGTACTAGCAACGCTGACTGAACTGGATGAAGACGCCTTGGTGAAAATTCTGAGCGAGCCGAAGAATGCGCTAACCAAGCAATATTCAGCGTTATTCAATATGGAAGGCGTTGACCTAGAGTTTCGTGAAGATGCGTTACGCTCCATTGCACGTAAAGCCATGCAGCGAAAAACCGGTGCACGTGGTTTGCGCTCGATCGTCGAGGCGGTGCTGTTAGATACTATGTACGATTTACCATCAGTAGATAACGTCGAAAAAGTAGTGATTGATGAGTCGGTGATTAAAGGCGAGTCCGATCCTATTTTTATCTATGCGAACAAAGCCGATGAAAAACAGGCTGCTGGTGAATAAAGTTAACATTTAGTCTGAAAAATATGCAAAAAGGGCCATTTAGGCCCTTTTTTTCTGCAAACCATTGAACTTTCGCTGGAGCACCACATATAAAGGGGTAAGATAGAGTGAACTATCACGAACCGGTTACCTGGAGAAGTTTATGAGTGAAGAACGGGTGGAACGTTTAAGTATTCCTGTGCTGCCGCTGCGCGACGTGGTCGTGTATCCGCACATGGTGATTCCTTTGTTCGTGGGGCGCGAAAAATCAATTCGTTGTTTAGAAGCGGCCATGGAGCAAAACAAGCAGATCTTTCTTGCGGCCCAAAAAGATGCAGCAGTAGATGAGCCAGAGCAAGGCGATATCCACCGCATTGGTACGGTAGCGACTATTTTGCAGTTGTTAAAGCTGCCTGATGGTACCGTTAAAGTGTTGGTTGAAGGTAGCCAGCGGGCAGAGATTGAGAATTTTGAGGGCGAGCAGGACTTCTTCCGTGCGCAGGTTCATTACCTTGATTCTGAGGCGATGGATGACAAAGAAGAAGAAGTGATGATCCGCTCGGTGGTGAATCAGTTTGAGGGCTACGTTAAGCTCAACAAGAAGATCCCACCGGAAGTATTGACCTCGTTGTCTGGTATTGAAGAAGCCGACCGGCTAGCCGATACCATGGCCGCGCATATGCCGTTGAAGCTCAACGACAAACAAAAAGTACTCGAGATTACCGATGTGCGCGAACGCCTGGAATTTTTGATGGCGTTGATGGAAGGCGAGATTGATTTACTCCAAGTTGAAAAACGCATCCGTACGCGGGTGAAAAAACAAATGGAGAAGAGCCAACGCGAGTATTATTTGAATGAGCAAATGAAAGCCATTCAAAAAGAATTGGGCGAAATGGAAGATGGCCCTGATGAATTTGAAGCCTTGCAGCGCAAAATTGAAGAGGCGCAAATGCCAGAAGAAGCCGAGAAGAAAACTCGCGCTGAACTGCAAAAATTAAAAATGATGTCACCCATGTCTGCCGAAGCCACCGTGGTGCGCGGCTATATTGACTGGATGGTATCGGTGCCATGGAAAAAACGTTCGCGGATCAAAAAAGATCTCGCTAATGCAGAGAAGATCCTAGATGCCGACCATTACGGCCTAGAAAAGGTGAAAGAACGTATTCTTGAATACCTCGCGGTGCAGCAGCGTACCAACAAGGTTCGCGGCGCGATTTTATGCTTAGTAGGGCCGCCAGGTGTGGGTAAAACCTCGTTAGGGCAGTCCATCGCCAAAGCAACCGGGCGTAAATACATTCGGATGGCCTTAGGTGGCGTGCGTGATGAGGCTGAGATTCGTGGCCATCGCCGCACTTATATTGGCTCTATGCCAGGTAAGCTGATTCAGAAAATGGCGAAAGTAGGTGTGCGTAACCCGCTGTTCTTGTTGGATGAAATCGACAAGATGGCCTCGGATATGCGCGGTGATCCAGCATCTGCATTGCTCGAAGTGTTAGACCCTGAGCAAAACGTTAATTTTAACGACCACTATTTAGAAGTGGATTATGATCTATCGGATGTGATGTTCGTGGCTACCTCAAATAGCATGAATATCCCCGGCCCGCTGTTAGACCGGATGGAAGTGATTCGCCTGTCGGGTTATACCGAAGATGAAAAGCTCAACATTGCTAAACGGCATTTGTTGCCCAAGCAAATTGAACGGGCGGGCCTAAAAGCTAAAGAAATTGAGATCACCGATGCTGCTATTACCGGCATTATTCGGTACTACACCCGTGAAGCTGGGGTCCGTAACTTAGAGCGTGAAATTTCGCGGTTGTGTCGTAAAGCAGTGAAGCAACTGGTGCTAGATAGCAGCATTAAACATGTGGCGATAACCGGTGATAATCTTGCTGATTACTTGGGCGTACAGCGCTTTGACTTTGGTCGCGCCGAAGAGAACAACCAAGTGGGGCAGGTGACTGGTTTGGCTTGGACCGAAGTAGGTGGAGACCTATTGACCATTGAAGCTACCAATGTTGCAGGTAAAGGCAAAATTACCTCAACCGGCTCTTTGGGTGATGTGATGCAAGAATCTATCCAGACCGCGTTAACTGTGGTGCGTAGCCGTGCTAACAAATTAGGCATTCCGGAAGATTTTCATGAGAAACGGGACATCCACGTGCACGTTCCTGAAGGCGCTACGCCGAAGGACGGCCCCAGTGCTGGTATCGCCATGGTAACCGCGTTGGTGAGCTCGTTAACTGAGATTCCGGTACGTGCTGATGTGGCCATGACGGGTGAAATCACGTTGCGCGGTGAAGTGTTAGCCATTGGCGGCTTAAAAGAGAAGCTGTTGGCTGCACACCGTGGTGGGATAAAGCATGTGCTAATTCCTAAAGACAATGAGCGTGATTTAAAAGAAATTAGCGATGCGGTGAAAGGCGACTTGCTGATTCAACCGGTACAGTGGATTGATGAAGTCTTGTCAGTAGCTTTGGAGCGAGTACCACAATCGTCATAATTGACGAATTTATAGCCAATTTACGTAAAGATGCGGGCTAGACGCAGAAAATATGCCAGCAGCCCGCATTCTTTCGTTAAAAAAAACGTGAAAAAGGGTTCTCAATCTAAAATCTTGTGGTAGCCTAGAGTCAAAGTGATTGGTCAGACGCTCACAACCATAGACTCTGACATGCCACTTGGCGATGGGTTAATATGGAAGCAGTCTGCTAACCTATCGCAATAGCTTGAACATTTTGTTCTAGCTTGTTATAACCTTGTGTAGCCCCCAACAAAAATGCACATACAACGCATGGGACGCTAACAAATTTGATAATAACAATCTAAGGGGATGATACTGTGAACAAGTCTCAGTTAGTTGATAAAATTGCAGACGGAGCAGATATTTCAAAAGCGGCAGCTGGACGTGCTCTCGATTCTTTCATCGAAGCAGTTACTGAAGCTTTGAAAGGTGGCGAGCAAGTAGCTCTAGTTGGTTTTGGTACTTTCAGTGTTCGTGAGCGTTCAGCTCGCACTGGTCGTAACCCACAAACTGGCGACACCATTCAGATCGCTGCTGCTAAAGTACCTTCTTTCAAAGCCGGTAAAGCACTGAAAGATTCAGTAAACTAATAAAAGTGGAGCGGTAGTTCAGCTGGTTAGAATACCGGCCTGTCACGCCGGGGGTCGCGGGTTCGAGTCCCGTCCGCTCCGCCACTTTCCTGAAATTGGTTTCATACCGCTGCGGAGCGGTAGTTCAGTTGGTTAGAATACCGGCCTGTCACGCCGGGGGTCGCGGGTTCGAGTCCCGTCCGCTCCGCCAGCTTTAGCTGAAAGTAACCCGAAGCCTGTCTTCGGGTTATTTTTTTTGTGCAAGAGCAGATATAATACCCGCCCAGACACTGGGAAAATTTGAGGTTAAGTGGATTATGTTGGATAGGATTAGAGAAGGCTCGCAAAGTTTTGTAGTGAAAGCCGTCTTAGTGCTGATAGCCTTAACGTTTGCACTTGCAGGTATTGGCGGTTATATCAGTAATGCGCCAGAGCCAAGCGTAGCGACGGTTAATGGTGAGGATATTACTCGGGTTGAGTTTGACCGTGCTTTAGAAAATGAACGTGCGCGCCAACAGCAACAGTTGGGCGATTTCTACGATACGTTAGCCACTGATCCGAGCTTTAATCAGCGCTTACGTAACCAAGTGGTCAACGATTTGGTCAATCAAAAACTGGTTGAGCAATATGCGCGTGACAACGGGTTGCGGGCATCAGACGAGCAGGTGCGTGAAGCTATTCGTGCTATTCCTGCGTTTAACGTCGCCGGTCAGTTTGATAACGACACTTATCGAATCACCCTGAACAGCTTAGGTTATACGCCAGAAGGCTTTGCCGAAGCGTTACGTAAAGATTTAGCACGCTCGCAAGTGCTAGAGGCGGTTGTGAACACCGAATTTGCACTAGCAGCAGAAGCAGTGGCGATTCAAAAGTTAGTGAATCAGCAGCGTAGTGGTGCTTATCGTACCTTTGCACTTGATAGCTATTTAGCTCAAGTTGATGTTTCAGACGACGAAATTCAGCAGTGGTATGACAATAACTCTAATTTATTTGCGGTACCAGAAAGCGTGCAAGTTGAATTTGTAGCGCTAGATGCCGGCGCCATTGCCGAATCTATCACTATTGATGAGCAGATGGTGCGTGAATGGTATGAAGGCAATCGCAGTGCTTACGAGTCAGCAGCTCAGTATCGCTTCTCGCACATTCTGATTGAAGGTGATGATGCCGCGGCGCGCAATAAAGCCCAAGAAGTGGTCGATAAGCTGTCTGAGGGTGCCGATTTTGCCGCACTCGCTGGCGAGTATTCGGATGACACTTTCTCGGCTGAAAACGGCGGTGATTTAGATTTCATCCAGCCTGGTACTATGGACCCTGACTTTGAAGAAGCAGCATTTGCTCTTGCTGAAGTGGGTGACGTGAGTGGCGTGGTCGAAACCAGTTTTGGCTTCCATGTGATCAAGTTAACCGACAAGCAAGAAGGTAGCGTCACGCCATTTGCTGAAGTACGCGATGACATCATCGCTGACATGCAAGATGAGCGAGTCAAACAAGCTTATTATGAGCAACAGCAAAAAGTAGCTGAGCTGGCCTTTGAAATGCCTGATACGTTGCAGCCCGTAGCTGATGAAGTGGGTTTGCAGGTACGTAACAGCGATTGGTTTAACCGCCAAACGGCGCCATCAGCCTTGAACCATCCGGCGGTATTGCAGCAAGTGTTTGGTGATACTTTGTTGCAAGAGCGCCTGAACAGCGACTTGATTGAAGTGAATGATACGCAATCGGTAGTGGTTCGCGTAACTGATTATCGAGCTGCTTCAATTAAGAGTCTTGATGAGGTTCGTGAGCAAGTGGTGAGTAACTTGCAGCAAGAGAAAGCTCAGCAACTGGCGCGCGCCGACGCTGAAGCAGTCATTGCCGCCCTCCGTGCTGGTGAAGCCGTTAGCGGCCTTACTGAGCTAACTGCTATCGATCGTCGTAATGCTGATTTGCCACGTGCTGTTGTGCAGAGCTTATTCGAGCAGGCTGCTCCAGCAGCAGGTGCTGTGCAAGCTGACGTGGTAGAAATGAATAACGGTGGTTTAGCTCTAGTTCAGTTGACTAGTGTAAGCGCCGGCGATGTAGATGAGGCGACTCAGCAACAGATGCAAGAACAGCTGGAAAATAGCTTTGCGCAGCAAAGTTATGAGGCTTTCTTAAGTGCGTTACGCGACCAAGGTGATGTTGAAATTAGCTTAACTAGTAGTAGCAACAACTAAACGGTGCGTTCCCCAATAAAAAGCCTTGAAGTTGATCACTTCAAGGCTTTTTTATTGGGTGGCATATGGCATTATCAAGGTGTTAGTGCTTACTGCGGATAAAGTGCTGGTAAGACGTTCTGCTGTTGCTTGGTTTTGCTGGATTTCACGTGGTTCTTATAAGCCGCTTGTAAACTTCTCAACAGGGCCTTGCCTTCTTGCCAGGATGGTTGGTCAGGAGCCGAGGCGACGCTGTGGTGGCCAAATCGACAGCTTAATAAGTGGTTAATTTGGCTGGTTAGCGGCGGGTGAGCAAAATGCCGGCTAAGCTCGGTCAAATCATGGATAGGCTGGCCCAGTATCGAGTTTGCCCATGCACGCAGAGCTTGGTCTGTCGCCGCGGCTTGATTTGCTTGGCAGGCTTGCTGCAGTTGTTGCCATAAAGCACCACTTAGAGCGTGGCGAACAGAATCGCTGGTAGCGCTGGTGGCGTTAGTTTGCGGCTGGCGTGATTGACGTTGCTGGCGTCGCCAATAGCTAGCAAAAAGGCTAAGGGTTATCACCCAAAGAGCGGCAAATAAAGCTGCTAACCAATACCACAGGCGGTTGTTTGGCGAACTACTCTGGGCAGACGCTGCTGGCCCTTGCTGATTCATCTCGGTAGCGCTTGGGGCTTGGCTGGGGGCCGAACTGACATCAGTAGGATTGCTTGGATACTCATTTGCTGTGGCTGAGCCATTGATGGCCACGTTAAAAGTGAGTTGGTCGGTACTAGCGACCTGCCGCTGCTGGGTGCGCGTGTTAAACCAAGGCAGCGTAAAAGAGGGAAGCTCTAGGGTACCGCCTTGGCGAGGAATAATGGCAATGGTTTGGCTACGCTGAGCTATTAGATTGTCGTTACGCACCGCTTGGTTGAGTTGGGGCGTCTCTGGATAGATGCTCACCCCAGCGATGTCTGGTAACTGCAACGCCGGCAATTGGTCGGGGCTTACTCCCATCGCTGTAGTACGTAGCGTTAAGGTAAGCGGCTGGCCTTGCTGTAACTGCTGTGCTGGGTCTATATCTGTTTCTAGGGTTAAGGTGACCAAATCAGCCGGTAGCCAGTCGCCTTGCCAACTACTCGGGATCGGCTGTACCAGTAGTTCAATAGGTTCCGCACTGGCAGTTACCGGCTCGGTGGTGCTCATGGAAGAAAAAATAGAACGACCACTATCCTTGCTGATCAAACCTTCAAACATAGGCCCATTAAGGGTAAATTGGCCGGAGCGCTGCGGCGTGATCAAATAGGTTCGCTGGTACACCTGATAGCGTTTGCCATCAATAATTTCATAGTTTTCTTGGTCTTGCCCAAATTGAGTGATTTCAGCATCGGCCAGCTCGGGGGCGATGAGATTGCCGCTATGCAAATTAGCCGCTAAGTAGAGTCGCGATATCAGTTTAAATTGTTGCTGCACATAAACCTGAGTGGACTCAACGCTGGTGCGAATAAAGGCTGGCTGGGATTCGCTTAGAGCATCCGCTTGATCACTAGCTAATAGCGTCAGTTCTATGGGTTGGCTGCTAACATCGCCAACACTTAGGGCTGGAATAGTCAGGGTGCCGACCTGTTGTGGTGCCTGTAAACTGAACACGAAGGTGGTGGTGCGACTCATGTCACCATTAATCACTCGGGTACTACGAGAAGAACGCGAATTAACAATTCGAAACTGATTTAACTGTTGCTCGACATTTATTTCATCTTGGTCGATATCATCATTTACCGTAACTGTTAAGTTAAATAGCTGGCCTGCCAACACCGGATTTCTATCCACACTGGCAATCACCTCAGTAGGTTCGGCAAGGGCCTGGGGTAAGCTCAGTAAGCCTACGACCAAGATGCTAGCTAGCATTAAAAGTTGACGAGATATTACCACTCTTGCTGTACTCCTTTGGGTTTTCTATTGCCGCGGCGCTGTTGCGCTTCGCGTAGCATTTTATTGCGCAGTAGCACGGCTGGGTCATCCTCAATGCGATTCAGCCATTGCTCCATTTGCTGCCGCTGTTCGTCGCTGACGTTTTGCTGTTGTTCCGCTGCAGATAAGGCTTGGGATTGCTCCTCGCCTTGTTGCTCAGCCTGCGGTTCGGTCTGTTCTGGCGTCGCCGCGTCTTCTTCTTCTTGGCCTGGCTCGTCGGCTGGAGCTTGGTCCTCAGCGTCGGTACGATCATTTTGCTCAGCTTGTTGACCCTCAGCATCAGTATCGCTGCTGCTGCCCTCACCATCCTTTTGCTGTTGCTGGCCGGTGTTATTATCGCTGGACGGGTTGTCTTGCTGTTGTTCTTGTTGCTGCTGCAGGGTCTCGGCTAGCGCTTTATTTTCCTGTGCCTCTGGCCAGTCTGGGCGGCGTGTCAGGGCCGCAGCATAGCTGTTGGCTGCTTCTTGATAGCGGCCTAACTGCATCAGACTATTGCCTTGATTGTAAAAGCCTTCAGCGCTATCAACTTGGGAGAAATCAACCAAGGCTTGGTCATAATTGCCGGCGCGGTAATTAGCTGTACCCCGTTGCCAAGGGTCGGTCGCAGTCGCCGCCGCTTGTTCATAATCTTGTTGTTGCAGGGCTTGGTCCGCCTGTTGATAGGGCGTTTGCCACAGCTGTTGCCACTGTTGCAGCCATTGCTGTGACGAGGCTGCTGGCGCAGCCGAGTTTTGGTTGGATGAGCTCTGGTTCGATGAACTTTGGTTTGACGAGTTCTGGCCTGACGGGGTTTGGGCCAGCGCCGGGCTACTGGTTAAGCCGCTGAGCAGCACTAGACTGCCAGCTAGCATCAGTGTTTGGCTCACCAGCGCTAACCAGCTGCTGGATAAATTTTTGCCAGGTAAGGCTTGTAGAACCTGAGTTAAAGCTCCAGCTCGAGCGAGCGGGAGTAGCAGCAACGCTGCCACAACTAAGAGCCAGGGGCCGGCTTCTTGCCACTGGTCGCCGGCTTGACCTTCGGTGAGCTCACCGTCACGGCTCAAGGGCGGCTGACTACCTAGGTAATCAAGATCCTGTTGGTCACTGCGGATGATACTGAAGCGTCCCCCGGCACGTTTGGCCAGACTCTCCAAACGGCTGAATTGCACCGTGGGCACAACCACCGAGCCGCTACTATCGCGGTAAAGCTGGCCGGAAGGTAATTGAATAGGGGCGCCGGTTGCGGTGGCAACCGCTAGAACGCTTACGCGATGGCCACTGCTACTGATGAAGTTATAGATATCCTGTTGGTCGGCCGTTTGAATACCGTCGGTGACCCAATAAATGTCACCTTGCGGGTAGCCCGCTGCACGCAACAACTCATCGGCTTGACGCAAGCCGGCCAGCGGATTACTGCCAAGTTCTGGCATGATATCTGGGCTTAAGGCGCGAATTAAGTTCACTAGGTTAGCGCCGTCATTGGTTAACGGACTAATCGTAAAGGCGTCACCAGCATACGCCACTAAACCCACTTCGCCATCCAGCCGTTCGCGCACTAAATCAGTGACTTTAAAGCGCAACTGAGTGAGCCGATTGGGCGGTAAATCCGTGCTGTACATAGATAGCGACATATCTACCACCACCACACTGCCAGCATTCAACTGGTAAACCGGTTGTGGCAGCCGTTGCCAGGTAGGGCCAGCGAGTGCCAAGTTGATGCAGAGGAGGGCGAGTAACGCGCAATACAGCGGCCACACCTGGCGCTGTGCAGCAGCTTTGGGTAACAGGACCGGTTGTAAATGGGCTGGCAGTAACTGGTGCCAGCCACCACTCGCGCTACGCTGGCGCAGCCAAGTCCAAGCCAGTAGTGCCAGCGGAAGCAGTCCTAGTAACCACCAAGGGCGCAGAAGCTGAAATTCACTCATGAGCGACCTCCTGCTGCTGGTCTGAAACGGCGTAGCAGCCAAGGGAGTAGGCCAGCGAGCAGCATCATTGCCCAGGCAAGCCCTAGTGGCCAAAAGAAAAGTGCTGTCTGTGGGCGCCGTTGCTGACTCTCTGCTTGAATGGGCTCGAACTCATCTAAGCGTTGGTAGATTTGCTCCAGCTCGCTGGTAGAGCGGGCGCGGAAATATTCCCCTCCGGTGCTATTAGCTAAGTTGCGTAGCATATCTTCATCTAGGTCGCGGCTAGGATTCACGCGGCGTTGACCAAAATAACCCTCCACAATCACTTCTTCAGCACCCACCCCAATGGCATAAATTTTCACCCCATGATATTGCGCCAGTTGTAGCGCTTGCTCTGGTGAGACATTACCCGCGGTATTTTGGCCGTCGGTGAGCAAAATGATGATTTTGTTCGACTGCTCGCGGGCAATAAAGCGTTTCACGCTCAGCGCAATAGCATCACCAATGGCGGTACGTTCACCAATTAAGCGCAGTTCGGCTTCATCTAACAGCTGTTTGATGCTGTCTCTATCGTAGCTCATGGGAGCTTGCACGTAAGCAGTATCAGCAAATAGGATCAAGCCAAGACGGTCGCCCACGCGGCGGGCAATAAAATCCCCCATCACATGCTTAACCATGGTCAGTCGGTCGACTTGTTCACCCGCTATTTCCATGTCGGCAATTTCCATACTGCCGGATAAGTCGATAGCCAAAATCATTTCTCGTCCTTCGTTGCGCGCGCTCACCGGTTCGCCTAACCACTGGGGTTGCATTAACGCCAGTACCAGCAGGGTCCAAATTAACCCGGCCAACCATTTACGCCAGCCCAGCCGCGAGTGGCGTTCAATCCTTGTGGTTGCTGTAACGGGTAGCACCGGCAGCCGCAATGCCACCAACGGTGGATGGGCAGCTGGTAGCAACCGCCACACCAGCCAAGGCAGCGGCCACAGTAGCGCAGCCCACCACCAAGCAAACTCAATCATGCTGGCCTCCTTGCACTGGTGCCGCTGAGCGCTTCGGCTTCGGTGGCAGGGCATGCTGCACCCAGAGCAGGGCAAAACGCTGATAGTCTGCCAATTGCTGAGGCGTTAAGGGAGCCTTTTGGTAGCTTAACAGCGGCCCCTGTTGCAGCAACTCAGCCAACTGTTGCTGTTGCCGCGGTGGCAATTGTTGGGCTAGAAATTGCCACCACAAAGCGCCCTGTAGAGCACCGATTTGCGAGCGCGGGAAATAACCCAAGGCGGCTTGTTTTAGCTGCAAATTAAGTTGCCCTAAACTGTCTGCTGGGGATTGTTTTAATTGTTTTAAAGCGGCTCGTTGCGGCCGGCGGCGCTGCCACGCCCGCCAGCTCAGCCAGCTCACACTGATAAACACAACTAGAACCAATAGAGTTAGTACCCACCAACCCGGAGCTAAAGGCCACCAATGCGCAGCAGGTGCGGCCACGATGTCGTGCATGGTCTCTAATGGGTTGCCATTATCAAGCCAGGTCATAGGCGTACTCCTGGCCATTGTGACTCCAGCGGTGTGGCGGCAGAAAACTGCCACAGCTCTAGCGCTTGTTGTTGAAACTGTTGGATCAACTGTTGCTGCCATGCGGCGGCAGCGTTAGCGTACTGTTGCTGCTGATGGGCTTGGTGTGGGTCAAACTGCCATTCCACCTGACCATCAGTGAGCGCTAGCTGTTCGGAAATTTGCGCTTGTGCCACGGCTTCGAGACTAAGCTCAAGGGGGTCGACTAACTGCATCGGAACTAATTGACAGTGGCGTTGCAGTGCCAACAAAGCTTGCACAGCCGCAGTATCTGCCGACTGCTGACTATTCGTTAGTAAGCCTCGCCAGTCGCTGATCACATACACTAAGGTGCCGGGTTTGGCGACCTGCAGGGTACGTTGCAGCAAATAGGGTAATACACTGGCGCGCTCTTGATGAGGTTGCTGCCAGTTCTGTAGCGCCTGATTTTGTGCGGCTACGAGCTGCTGGATGATGCGGGTCACTGCGTGCTCGCGGGCTTGCGGTCGCAATTCAATATGCTGGGGTTGGCTCTGTGCCGACGGAGTGCTCGCCAATAAGGCGCCGACGCGATCGCCACGGGCAACGGCTAGCCATGCTAAGGCACTGGCTAGATGGCAAGCTTGTACCGATTTGAGTAACAGTTGCGAGCCAAATTGCATGCTGTCACTAAAATCGACCACCAGCAACACCGGGCGTTCACGTTCCTCACGAAACAACTTGGTGTGTGGCGTACCAGTGCGAGCGGTGACGCGCCAATCAATGGCTCGAATATCATCGCCAGCTTGGTAATGACGAAACTCGTCAAACTCCATCCCACGCCCTTTGACTTTGCTCAGCAAAGCGCCACTGCGACCTGGCTTCAGGCGTGGCCGCAAGCGCGCTAGAGCTGCAGCTTTACTGCGGTAGTACATCAGCTCGTGGGCTGCTACCTTAACCCCGTCGCTGTGCCATTGTGCTAACCAAGTAGCGGCCGTTTCATGCATGCTGTTAGCCATTAAGGTGCTGGGACTAGCTCAATAATTTCACTCAATACAGTATCAGCATCGATACCATCAGCTTCCGCTTGATAACTCAAAATGATGCGGTGCCTTAACACGTGAGCAAACACATAATGAATATCATCAGGGGTCACAAAGTCACGCTGGTTTAACCAAGCTCGCGCTCTTGCACAACGGTCGAGGGCAATGGTGGCACGAGGACTAGCGCCGTAACTCAGCCAGCGGGCTAAATCCGCTGAATAAAAATCTGGGGTGCGAGTGGCAATAATCAGTTGTACTAAATATTCTTCAACGCTGTCGTCCATATAAATTTCTAGGACTTCACGACGGGCCGCAAAAATATCCGCTTGCGTGACGGGGCTTGGCATGCTTGCTTGCCCCTCGAGTTCTTCGCCGCGCGTCAGGCGCAAAATATCACGCTCGACTGCAGCATTGGGATAATCCAAGTTGAGTTGCATCAAAAAGCGATCCAACTGCGCCTCTGGCAGCGGGTAAGTGCCTTCTTGTTCAAGCGGGTTCTGGGTAGCCAGCACCATAAACAACGGCGGCAGCTTGTAGGTGGTTTGACCCACGGTGATTTGCCGCTCGGCCATAGCCTCTAATAAAGCTGATTGTACTTTCGCCGGGGCGCGGTTAATTTCATCTGCTAGAATGATGTTATGAAACAGCGGCCCCTGCTGAAACTCAAAGCTACCGGTTTCGGCGCGATAGATGTCGGTTCCAGTTAAATCCGCAGGCAACAAATCAGGCGTGAACTGCACCCGGTGAAAGCTGCCTTCAATCCCTGTGGCTAAGGCATTAACCGCACGGGTCTTGGCCAGCCCAGGTGGGCCTTCAACCAATAGGTGGCCATCGGCTAAAATGGCAATGAGTAGGCCCTCAGTAAATTCGGGCTGGCCGATAACTTGACTATTAAGATAGGCGTGCAAGGCTTGGAACTGTTCGGCTGCCATTCTGATCCTCTTCTGTTACTCGAGCTGTTGTAGCAAGAACTGGGCTGTATGGTCGCTGTGATACCGCGGTGACGATTGATAGCTACTATGCATGATACTATCAGTTACTAGTGTAAGTTGAGACTTTACCTAAAACAACGGTTTAAATCTCGAGCAAGACCCGCTAAAATTTGTAACCATCTATGAGGTCAGACCAGCTTAGGTTGTGACCATGATACAGCAACAGAGGAATAACACATGGTCGCACGTCAGAATCTGACCACGGCACAGGGCGAACGGATTGCTATCGTAGCAGGCCTACGGACGCCATTTGCCAAGCAAGCCACCTATTTCCATGGCGTTCCGGCGCTGGATATGGGCAAAATGGTGGTGCAAGAATTACTCAATAAATACAGCTTAGATCCGCATGAAGTTGAACTTTTAGTGTACGGCCAAGTGGTGCAAATGCCTAAGGCACCGAACATCGCGCGAGAAATTGTGTTAGGCACAAGTTTGCCGGTAACCACCGATGCCTACAGCGTGTCGCGGGCTTGTGCGACCAGTTTCCAAACCACCGTTAATGTTTTAGAAAGTATGATGGCCGGCAATACCACCGTGGGGATCGCCGGCGGCGCGGATTCGTCATCAGTACTGCCGATTGGCGCCTCACGGGCGTTAGCCCATGCGCTGGTTGATTTAAACAAAGCGCGCAGCCTTGGTCAGCGCCTTGCTATTTTACGCAAGCTGCGATTGAAGGATTTACTCCCAGTACCACCTGCGATTGCTGAGTACAGCACTAACCTAAGCATGGGTGAGACGGCCGAGCAGATGGCTAAGACCCATGGCATCAGCCGTGCCGATCAAGATGCGTTAGCTCATCGTTCGCATACTTTGGCGCATCAAGCGTGGCAGTCAGGTGTGTTAGATAACGAAGTGATGACCGCTTATGCTGAGCCATACAAAGACTTCTTAAAGCGCGATAACACCATTCGCTCAGACTCTAAACTAGAGGGCTATGCCAAACTTCGGCCGGTGTTTGATAAAAAGCACGGGTCAGTCACAGCGGCCAACAGTACCGCTTTAACCGATGGTGCTAGCGCTATTTTGATGATGACAGAAAGCAAAGCCAAGGCGTTAGGCTATGACATCCTTGGTTACATTCGTAGTTATGCCTTCAGCGCCATAGATGTTTGGCAAGACATGCTGATGGGGCCGTCTTACGCTACTCCTATCGCCCTTGATAGAGCTGGCATGAAGTTATCGGATCTGACCCTGATTGAAATGCATGAAGCTTTTGCGGCGCAGACGTTAGCAAACATGAAGATGTTTGCCAGCACCAAGTTTGCCCAAGAAAAGCTGGGCCGCAGTGAAGCTATCGGCGAGATTGATATGGATAAGTTTAATGTGTTGGGTGGCTCCCTGGCTTATGGCCATCCGTTTGCGGCAACGGGCACGCGCTTGATTACGCAAACTTTAAATGAATTAAAACGTCGTGGTGGCGGGGTTGGTTTAACCACCGCATGTGCTGCTGGTGGCTTAGGTGCTGCGATGATTGTGGAGACCGAATAATGACAACAGATAACAACCGAGCTTTTACTTTAGAGCTACGCGACGACCATGTGGCGGTTATCCATATCGATGTTCCTGGCGAATCGATGAACACCTTAAAAGCTTCTTTTGCTGATGAGGTAGCTCATGTACTGAATCAGTTGGAGCAGCACCAAGATTTACGTGGGGTGGTGCTGATCAGTGATAAGCCAGGCTCCTTTGTGGCCGGTGCTGATATAAGCATGATTGATGCCTGTACTAATGCTGCCGATGCGGAAAGTTTAGCGCGCCAGGGGCAGGCTATGTTTGACCGAATTGAGCAGTTAGCGGTGCCGGTGGTGGCAGCCATTGATGGTGCTTGTTTAGGTGGTGGGTTAGAACTTGCGTTAGCCTGTCATTATCGGATTGCGACGGACAATAACCGCACTGTGATTGGCTTACCTGAAGTGCAGCTAGGGCTGTTGCCGGGCTCAGGTGGGACCCAACGGTTACCGCGTCTGATTGGGATTCAAAAAGCCCTACCATTAATTTTGGCTGGCAAGCAATTACGTGCCAAACAAGCCCGTAAACTCGGGATTGTTGATGATGTCGTGCCTGCGAGTATCTTATTGGATGCAGCGGTCGAGAAGGCACTGGCGAGCAAGGCAAAAGTGTGCAAAGTTAAGCTAAAAGGTGTCAGCAAAGTGCTGGAAGGCACCTCGTTTGGGCGTAATTTCATGTTTAAAAAGGCGCGCGAACAAGCTCAAGCAAAAGCAAAAGGTAACTACCCGGCGCTCGATAAAATCATTGATACCTTAGCCTGTGGTGCCACCAAGGGCTTTCAAGCAGGCTTAGCCTATGAGGCCAAGCAATTTGGTGAATTGGCAATGACGCCGGAATCCAAAGAGCTACGGCAGATTTTTTTCGCCACCACGGCGATGAAGAAAGAAACCGGTGCGGGCGATACCAAGCCACGTGCTATTCAGCGCGTTGGCGTGCTTGGCGGTGGGTTGATGGGCGGCGGTATTGCTTATGTCACGGCTGCTAAAGCGAAACTACCGGCACGCATTAAAGACATCAACGAACAAGGCATTGTGCATGCGTTGAAGTACAGCTACGACCTGCTTAATAGTAAAGTAAAGCGCAAGCACATGACCCGGACAGAATTAGAAGCGACCATGCTGAGCCTGAGCGGTACCCTTGATTACAGCGGCTTTGACAAGGTTGATGTGGTGATTGAAGCGGTCTTTGAAGATCTTGGCTTAAAGCAACAGATGGTGGCCGATGTAGAAGCCGCTGGCAATCCGCACACCATTTTTGCAACCAATACGTCAAGCTTACCTATTACGCAAATTGCTGCAAAAGCAGAGCGCCCAGAAAATGTGATTGGTCTGCATTATTTCTCGCCGGTAGATAAGATGCCGTTGGCAGAAATTATTACCCATGAGCGTACCTCAGCAGAAACCATTGCGACCACCGTGGCCTTGGCTAAAAAGCAAGGTAAAACCCCGATTGTGGTCAAAGACGGAGCTGGTTTTTACGTCAATCGTATTTTAGCCCCGTACATGAACGAAGCTGCGCGCTTGGTGTTAGCGGGTGAGCCGATCGACGTGGTAGATAAAGCGCTGGTTAAGTTTGGCTTCCCGGTCGGCCCGATGAAACTGATGGACGAAGTAGGGATTGATGTGGCTGCCAAAGTGGCACCTATTTTGGCGAATGAGCTTGGCGATCGATTCCAAGCGCCAGAAGCATTTGGCAAATTGCTGGACGATGAGCGCAAGGGTAAGAAAAACAAAAAGGGCTTTTACGACTACCAAGGTAAGCAAGCGGGCAAACAGGTTGATAGCTCGGTGTATAGCTTGTTAGGCGTAACCGCAGCAAGCCAACTGAGTGCTGACGAGATTGCCCAGCGCACCGTGTTGCTGATGCTCAATGAGGCCGCGTACTGTTTAGACGAAGGCATCATAAGCTGTGCTCGTGATGGTGATATTGGTGCCATTTTTGGTATCGGTTTCCCGCCTTTCCGTGGCGGCCCGTTCCGTTATATGGATGCGCTAGGCATTGCTGAGGTGGTGAGTCGTTTGCAAGCTTACCAACAGCAGCATGGTGAACGCTATCAACCAGCGCCATTATTGGTTAAAATGGCAACAAATAACGAGCGCTTTTATTAAGCGCTCGTAGACTTGTAGTAGGGGGTTGTTATGTTAGTGGCGCTGTGTTGTTTAGGGGCGGCGTTAACTTTGTATGTGCAAGCATTAACGCACGCGATGGGAGCGAAACGTTGGGGCCTGCTAGGGTTGCTGTTCGGGCCCTTGATAGTGCCGATGTTTATCACTCACAAGCGGCTGCGTCTGCGCCAAGCACGTGGCGATGCTAATGTATTGATGCAGGTACGCTGATATGGGCGGCAAAGGCATCACGGCTAAGCGGCTCGGCAAATAAAAACCCCTGTGCATATTCGCAGCTTAAGTGGCTTAACGTGGCTGCTTGAGCTGCGTCTACAACGCCTTCGGCAACCACATCTAAACCTAAGTTGTGAGCCATGGCGACAATGGAGGCGACCATATTGCGATCGCGCTCGGCACCATTGATGTCATCCACAAAGGCTTTATCAATCTTTAATGTTTGAATCGGGAAACGCTTCAAATAGGCCAACGACGAATAGCCGGTGCCAAAATCATCGAGGGCGAGATGAATCCCCTGTTGATGTAACTCGGTCATGATGGCAATGGCGCGCTCGGGATCTTCCATCACCACTCCTTCGGTAATTTCTAACTCCAGATGCTGTGGTGCTAAACCTTCTTCTTTGAGAATGGTCATGATGGTCTCGGTAAGATTGGGTTGCACAAATTGCTTGGCAGATAAATTCACCGCTACTCGGCCTTGCACCAAGCCTTGTTCTACCCACAGTCGCATATCACGACAGGTTTGTCGCAGCACTTGCTCACCCATCTCAATGATGAGGCCGGTTTCTTCGGCTAACGGAATGAACTCGCTAGGGCTAAGGGGGCCATGGCCAGGGATGTTCATGCGGACTAAGGCTTCTAATCCTACAAATTGATAATCCACTAACGACACTTTAGGCTGATACAGTACTTGCAAATGCTTATGGCGTAGCGCAAAACGCAGTTGGTTTTCTACTTGCAGACGCCGAACCGCGGTTTTGTTCATGGATTCGTTAAAGAACTGATAGTTATGGCCGCCGCGACTCTTGGCATGGTACATAGCGGTATCGGCATTCTGTAGTAACTCTTGCGAGGAGTTACCATCGCTTGGATAAACCACAATTCCTATGGATGTGCCCACCACGATATCTTGCTGTTGAATATGAAAGGGCTGGCTCATGGCGTGCAGGATCTGATTAGCGATATCGGTGGTGGTGCTCATGTTCCAAGTATCTTCTAGCAATAGCACAAATTCGTCGCCACCGAGGCGATAGAAAGTATCTTGCGGGCGTCCTACTTGCGCAATGCGCTCAGCTACTTGTAGCAGCAGCTCGTCACCTAGATCGTGGCCTAGCGAATCGTTAATCTTCTTAAAATCATCGAGATCGAAAAGCACTAAAGCGTGACCAATACGTTTACGCACTAAATTGGCATGGCTGACTTGAAAATAGGAGCGATTAGGCAGCCCGGTGAGGGTATCGGTGTTAGACAGCCGGCGCAATTCGCGCTCGGTTTGTTTGCGTTCGCTGATGTCTGCAAAGGTCGCCACGTAATGGGAAATCTGACTGCTATCGTCGTAGATGGCATCAATGGTTAATTCAATCTGATACAAACTGCCGTCACTGCGCAGATCTTCAACTTCACCATGCCAACTACCATACTGTTGCAAGGTGCGTTTTATTTGGTTGACGTAATCGTCGCTATAGAGCTGCAGTTGTAGTGGTCGGCCGAGCATTTGTTGGCGACTAAAGCCGGTGATCTTGGTCACCGATTGGTTGGCCTCAACGACGGCAAAGGTATGATCATAAATACACACGCCATCGGAAATATTGGTGATGGAGGTGGCTAGCATTTTTAAGCGTTCTTCAGCTAGTACTAACGGGGTGATATCTTTCATGGTACCGGTCATCCGCAGAGCCTGCTGATGCTCATCGCGTTCCACCACTTTACCTCGATCTAGTACGGACACCCAGCCATCTTCAGCCTGAACTCGGTAAGTGACTTCAAAAAATTGGGTGTGTCCATCTAAGTGCTGATTCAACGCCTGCTGTAAATTTGCGAGGTCTTGTGGATGAATATTGCTGGGGCTGCCCGGTTCACCGGTACGAATATAATCAATCGGGAACGCACTGACTTGGCGCCAGGTGTTATGTCGATGAATCACTCCAGCTGCAATATCCCAGTCCCATAATTGATCACCGCTACCCCACAAACTTAACTTCAGCCGTTCTTCACTTTGTTGCAGTTGGCGCATAGCACGATGGCGCGCCCGCACGATGAAGAATAGGGTGATAATACCGGCACCACCTACCAGCGCATACATGCTTAGCGCCCAGGGTGAAAGCCAAGCCGGGGCGGCAACTTCAACCGCTAACTGGCGCTGCCCCAGCCAGGTGCTGCCATCGTAGGAGGCCTCAATCATAAACAGATAATGACCAAAGGCTAGATTGGTGTAGGTGGCACGACGATATTGATGGTCGGTGTAAATCCAGTCAAGATCGGCTCCTTGCATTTTATAGCGGTAATACAATTGCCGAGCATTAGGTGCATAGGGCGCCCCAAACTCAATGCTGATGGGGCTCTCGAGCACAGGTAGGAATAGCGTTTGGGTATTGTAAAGTTGAGCGCGGTTACGACTATCTAATTGTTCAGCTTGAATGGGTTGATTGGCAATGCGCAGGCTGATGAGCTCAACTTGCCAATCACTGCTGGTCGGTGACTGGGCTGCATAAGTTGCTATATAAGTTGCTGCATGAGTTTTGGCAAATAATGACGGTAGCATCAGCAGCGCAGCCGTACAGGTTAACGTTATAACAAACGCTAACAGAGCATTGCCACCAGTAGCACCACCTTGACCCCGAAAATGCACGTTATTCCCCAATGGGTTGGCTGTTTTATAAAGCAGCTCTTCTTGTTCTTAAGAGATAAACAAATTAAACAATTTATGCCGAGCTGTCAAAGCTCTGTGGATGGCTAACTAGAAACATCTGTTGTGTTGGATTGTTGGTTAACTGTTGGTATTCCGCGTGGATGTCATTCAAGGTCAAGCTCGCTAAACTCGTTGCTATGACTTGTAATCTCGAGAAATTTTCATCTTGTTGAGTAATAGAGCTCCACAACCTTTGACTCCGCGCACGCAGAGATGCGTCATTCTCAGTAAGTTGTTGGGTAATAGCCCGCTGCGCCTTGCTGAATTCAGTGCTATCAATGTGTGCTAATTGCTCAGCAAACACCTTTAAGTAATCATTCATGGCTTGTTGTAAGTGCTGATGCGGATACTTGGTGGATTGTACGTAGAGCATCAAATGCGGTACCTGTTGCAGCGGCATGTAACTGCTGCCCACCAGATAACCTAGCTGTTGCTCGGTACGCAAGGCACTAAACAAGCGCGGGTTCAGAAAATACTGCAACAGCATAAAGCTGGCTTGAGCTTGAGTGGTGTTTGAGCTACTTTGCAGCACCGCCAGCAGCGCATGGTCTTGATGCTGAGTGACTAGCGCTGGCGCGGGGTCTAGCTGGGCAAACCGGTAGGGCGTTAAATTTGCGCGCTGCATCTGTGCCGCTAGGGGGAGCTGTTGCAATTGTTGCAGTACCGCTTGCAATTGGTCAGGACGCAGATCACCATGACTAAAGAGTTCGACGCTGGCTTGGCTAAACATTTGCTGGCCGGCATCGATGAAGGTCGCAAAATCGCTAGCTTCTAATTGTTTGGCTAGATCTTGCACCGAAAAAGTATGGGGCTGTAACTGCACGTTCAGATGGGTGAAGAGTAAATTCAGTGGTTTATGCAGCAAGGCTTGGCGCCAGTTGGTGATTAGACGTTGGCGCAAATTAGCCCAGCGTTGCGGCACGAGTAATTGTGCATTCGAGCTGCTGGTTGCTTGGTGCAAATACCCTAGAATATCCTGCAGTAATTGAGGCACGTACTGTGCGGGCCCTGATACATGCAAGGTTAACCCTTGCTGTTGCGGGTATAAATTAAAATTAAGCCCAGCAATTTCCGCATCGTAGCATTCTTCATTGAGCACATCGAGCATCAGCTCACACCATAAGCGGGCGTTCGCAAAATGCTGCGCAGACTGAATCACTTGGGGCAGATAAAAGCCACAATAAACATGAGCTTTGGGTTGCTTAAAACTGGTATCGGTTAAATGCCAATGCTGCAATGCCGACGTAACTTGCTGACAATCAGGCTGCAGCAGCCGCTTAGAGTCGGTCTCAGTTGGAGGATGTTGTAACTGCCAAGGTGTGCTCAAATAGGGATTCGCTTGCGGTAATTGCGCAGCTATCGGCGCCGGCTGAGCGAAGCGTTGATGTTGTGCGGGCGTCAACGCAGAGACGCGGTAATGAGTTCCGTAAATTGGTTCAACCTGATCGGTCTCAAGCTGCTGATGAATCAAGGTTACCCGCATGTTGTGCGAGTTCATCAAGGCCAGAAAGTTGCGGATTTTCGGTAAAAACAAACCATCCATGCGGTAGTCACCAAAAATAATATCTTCAGCGCAGTAGTGATGTAGATTAATGGCTAGCTGAGGTGCAATATCGCTTAATTTCGCTGGCTCTTGGTAATTGAAGGCGTTCATGACGCTCACTCGGCGTTCGTTGTAGCGCCAAGCTTGTAACCCTTCGTTGGCAATGAGCTGCAGATAACTGAACACAGCTGCAATAATATCATCAATGTGGGTTAACCCTTGGTTGGTTAGCTGCATGTTGATATTAAAATCTTTGAAATTACCGCCACTAATCCCACCGCCGGCGGCTAACGAGTTCACCCAATTGTGTTCGCGCAAATAACTCAGCAGACTTTGTTGCCCTTCATAGCCCAGTAGATGAGCCAAAAAGCTGGTGGTTTTATTAGCATAATCGTCATCGATACCCGGCAGGGCAAAGGTTAAAATCAGCCGTTGGGCTTCTTTAAGTGGTTTCACTTGAACCATCAGCCCCAGCTGTTCTGCTTCATAGAGCGGCTCGTCTAGTAATAAGGCATCGGCGCACCCACTTGGAATGCGGCTACCGTGAAGCTCAGCAAGCTGTTGTAATTCAGCTAAGGATTGTGGCCCACACAGCACTAGGGTCATACGTTTGGCACAATACCAGCGTTTAAAAAATTGCTGCAAAGCAGCGCTGAGCGGCCTCTCTTTGGTGTTGGTAAGGGTACTTAGGTTGCCTACTGAAAATTTGGTAAAAGGATGCTTAGGGTTGGCCGTGGCTTTGTGCACTTGATACAAACGGCGCAATTCATCGTTTCGTTTTAGGTGAAATTCAGCTTCAATCGATTGCAGTTCTTTTTCGACCCAATCTTGCTGTAACAAGGGTTCATAGAAAAAGCGGATGAAACGATCTAACGCGGGGGCAAAATACTGCTGATTGATGCTGAAGTAATAATTGCTGTATTCGGTGCCAGTCCAAGCATTATGGCTACCGCCGTGAGCGCTGATATAGGACTGAAAACCTTGGGCATCAGGATAGCCCTCAGTCCCTAAAAATAACATGTGCTCAAGTAAGTGGGCTAGGCCTTGCGTGGCCTGAGGATCGTGAAAATGACCTACCCCTACGGCTAGTGCCGCACTGCTTTGGTTGGCTGTCTGATCGTGCACCAACACACAACGTAATTGGTTGGGTAGTTCAATGATCTGATAGCTACGAGTATCTGCCGGACTTTTGATGATAGCACTATCATCTAAAATAAGGCGTGTCTCAGTGGTTGTAGGCTGCAATGGTGTTGTCATCCCTCACCTTAAATTGTCGGCCCAGTGTTGCTTGATAACCCTGGGCCCACAGAGGGTCTATTGTTCCAGCGGCGTATCGAAGTCTTTCGGGCGGTCATAATCGCCTTCATAAGATACCAACAGGTTATCTTCGAAGCGTAAAATCATTTTTTGTTGATAACTGGTTCCGTTACCTGCATTCATGTCAAAAACGTAAAACCACACATCGTTATTGTAGGGGTTATCTGCTACTGGTTTGCCAACCACGTAAACCACTTGTTCTTTCGACATCCCCACGCGAAGCTGGTCAATGTCTCGTTGTTCTAAGTAATTACCCTGTGGAATGTCAATTCGATAAACCAATTTATCTAATACTGAACAGCCACTTAAAAAGATTATAGTCCCTGCAATAATTAATGCTTTCATAACACCTGCTATTAAAATTTTAGTCTAGGGCGATAATAAACAAAGCTAGCTGCCAACCGCAAGTAATTCAGCTGCATTAGCTTTCGTTGCTGCGGTTATTTCATCACCACCAAGTAAGCGTGCTAGTTCAATGACACGCGCTTCAGAGTCTAATCGTACCATGTGTGTCTCGGTACTGGCACCATCTGTTACCTTATCTACCCGTAATTGTTGGTGAGCTTTTGCGGCCACCTGAGGTAAATGTGTGACACAGATAACCTGATTTGATTCCCCTAACTGGCGTAATAATTTACCTACCGTGGCTGCGGTAGCGCCGCTAACACCTACATCCACTTCGTCGAACATCAAGGTCGGGGTGGTTAGTTGGCTGGCAGTAATTACCTGAATAGCTAAGCTAATTCGCGATAATTCACCGCCTGAAGCAATTTTTGCTAGGGCTTGTAACGGTTGGCCTGGGTTCGTGGTCACCATAAAGCAAACCTCATCGGTACCTAGTTTTGTTGCTGGCGCTTGCGCCTGATGAGTCACTTGAATGACGAATCGACCATGGGGCATATTAAGTTGCTGCATGCTGGTGGCGATACGCTGACTAAGTTCAGTGGCGGCTTGCTCACGGCTTGCCGACAAAGTGGCAGCCGCTTGTCGGTAGCTTTTAGCTGCTTGCTCCACTTGCTCATCGATGTGTTCAGATGCGCTCTGCATGGACTCGAGATCTGCTAACTCTTGCGCTAATTGTTGATGGTGCTGATAAAGTTGAGTTGGGTCGAGCTGATGCTTGCGAGCCAACTGTAGCGTTTGGGTAACCCGTTGTTCAGCGTTAGCTAATTGCTCATCGTCAAGTTCAATGTGGTCTTGATAATCACGCAGTTCACGTGCTGCTTCTTCCACTTGCACACTGGCATCGCGGAGCAAACGTACCGCTTGTTGCAAATTAGCATCGGTCTCTAGTTGTTGCTCTAACCGGGTTAGGGCGTTTTGCAACAAACTGTAGGCGTTATTATGTTCACCATCAAAGATGGCATTGAGGGCGAAGCCAGAATCTTCAATGAGGCTGGCACTATTGGCCAAACGCTTATGTTGCGCCTCTAGTTCTGCGTATTCGTCTTCGCCTAGAGCAAACTCGTTCAGCTCACTGACTTGGTAGCGCAACAGCTGACTGCGTGCGGCAATATCTTGTTGCTGCTGTTGTAGCTGCTTTTGTTGTTTGCGCAGTTGGTACCACTGCTGATAGGCCTGCTGCACCGCATCTAGATGTTGTTGGTGACGGGCGTAAGCATCAAGCAATTGCAACTGATGCTCCGGTCGGGTCAATAATTGGTGTTCGTGCTGACCATGAATGTTGACTAACAGTGGCGCCAGTTGCTTGAGTTGGCCCACGGTAGCAGGGCGGCCGTTGATCCAAGCTTTGGAGCGGCCCTCGCGGGTAATCACGCGGCGAATGACACAACTTATGTGGCTGGCATCGGCATCAGCTTCTTCGTTTAGCTCTTGTTCTGCTAGCCACTGGATGGCAGGGCTAGCGCTGGCACCGAGTTGAAAGCTTGCACTTACTTCAGCTTTATCAGCGCTTGTGCGAATGAGTTCAACGTCAGCACGGTCGCCCAAACATAAACCTAAGGCATCGAGGGCAATGGATTTTCCGGCGCCAGTTTCGCCAGTAATGGCAGACATGCCTGCAGCAAAGTCTATGTCTAAATGACGTACAACAGCTAAATTACGAATATGCAAATGGAGCAACATAGGTCACCTCAGATACTGTGATAATATACAGTAGTTATACAGTATTTATACAGTAATGCAAGTGCTGCCTAAAAATTCTGCAGCAGCGCCTAAGCCAAGCCACTAGAACAGTCGGCTACCCCAGCCTAGCTTGTTGCGCAACACTCTAAAATAACTGTGGTCGTGCGGGTGCACTAAGCATAATTTATGGGGGTGCTGCTGAATAATGACTTCGTCGCCGGCAGCAACTTTCATGCGCACATGGCCATCGCAGGATAATTGTAGATCATCATTATCTGTCGCTGCCCGCAGCTTGATGGTACTGGTAGCATCGACCACAATCGGGCGACTGCTTAAGGTATGTGGAAACATCGGCACTAAACTAATGGCATGGAGGTTAGGAACGACGATAGGGCCGCCGCCAGATAACGAATAGGCAGTAGAGCCGGTGGGGGTGCTAATAATCAAACCATCCGAGCGTTGTGAATAGACAAACTGATTATCCACGTACACTTCAAATTCGATCATGTGAGCCACTTTGTCTGAGTGCAGTACTACTTCGTTAATAGCGCGTCCTACGGCCTTAGTTTGGCCATGGTGGATGACTTCGGTTTGTAGCAAAAAGCGCTGTTCAGTTTGGTAGTCGCCGGCTAATACTGCTTTGAGTTGCTCAAGCACATGGTCAGGGTCAAGGTCCGTTAGAAAACCTAAGTTGCCGCGATTCACGCCAATCACCCCGATATCGAAATCACAAAGAATTCGTGCCGCACCAAGCATGTTGCCATCACCACCCACAACAATCGCCAGATCGGCGTGTTGGCCTAGCTCTAACAGCGACATCACGCGCGCTTGAGTACCACTTAGCTGCTCGGCAGTGCGACTCTCAATAATCACTTGATAACCCAGCTTGAGTAGGCTTTGTTCTAGAGTGAATAAGGTGGTACGAGTAGCTTCGTGATTAACTTTGCCCAGCAAGGCGATGGTTTGAAACGGTTGATGGTCACGCTGCGACATAAATTTCCCTGTAATTCTGCGGTTTTTTGTAACGCAACTCTTGAATCGAGGTTAGATGCCCCCATTAACAGCTGCAAGTTAAGTTATATCACACCAACTAACATTTTGGTTGTGAATTGATGATAGTGCCACGTAAGTGTCACGCAAGTGCCATGACAGTGAGAGTAGCCAAACATGACTAAAAATGATGCAGCACAGAACCCACAGCAGCCAGAGCTAGAGCAAGAGCAAGAGCAAGAGCAAGAGCTAGAGCAAGAGCAAGAGCTAGAGCAAGCGGCTGAACAGGAGCAAGACGTGGAGCAAGAGCAAGCCGCAGATGCCACGAGCAACGCTAGCGATCGGCTCGGTGAGTTGGAGCTGGCCTTGAGCCAAGCTGAGCAACGTGTGACTGATGCCAATGATCGTGCCGTGCGTGCGGTAGCTGAGATGGAGAATATTCGGCGCCGGGCAGCCCAAGATGTTGAGAAGGCGCATAAGTTTGCTCTGGAAAAGTTTGCCAACGAAATCATTACCACGGTAGACAACTTAGAGCGCGCTCTCGAGATTGCAGCCCAGGCAGAAAGTATTAATCAAAACTTTTTAGAAGGGATTGAGTTAACCCACAAGGGGCTACTCAGCACTTTAAACAAATTTGGGGTAGAAGCGGTGGGTGTAATTGGCGAAGCTTTTAACCCTGAACTGCACCAAGCCATGGCGATGCAGCCATCGGCAGACCAAGACAACAACACCATTTTGGCGGTGATGCAAAAAGGCTACACCCTAAGTGGCCGCTTACTGCGTCCAGCCATGGTGATGGTGGTAAAAAATTAACAATAAGCTTTTTAGGGGTATTGAAAAGGCTTAAAGCCGCCCCATATTAAAGTTATCAAACCTGTTTTTTAAGATTTAGTTGGAGAAGAAAATTATGGGTAAAATTATCGGCATCGATTTAGGTACTACCAACTCTTGTGTTGCAGTACTTGATGGTGACAAAGCACGCGTCATTGAAAACGCGGAAGGCGATCGTACCACGCCATCAGTAGTAGCTTTTACTGATGATGGTGAAGTGTTAGTAGGTGCGCCGGCAAAACGCCAAGCGGTCACTAATGCGAACAAAACCTTATTCGCAATTAAGCGCCTGATTGGTCGTCGTTTTAAAGACGAAGAAGTACAACGTGATATCGGCATCATGCCATTCAAAATCGTTGAAGCAGAAAACGGCGATGCGTGGGTACAAATTAACGACGACAAAAAAGCGCCACCACAAATCTCAGCAGAAATTCTGAAGAAGATGAAGAAAACTGCCGAAGATTTCTTGGGTGAGAAAGTAACCGAAGCAGTTATTACCGTGCCGGCTTACTTTAACGATGCACAGCGTCAAGCAACCAAAGATGCTGGTCGTATCGCGGGCTTAGAAGTGAAGCGTATTATCAACGAGCCAACCGCAGCAGCATTAGCCTACGGTATGGACAAGAAGCAAGGCGATAACGTTATCGCAGTGTACGACTTAGGTGGTGGTACTTTCGATATCTCAATCATTGAGATTGACCAAGTAGAAGGCGAAATGACCTTTGAAGTATTAGCGACCAATGGTGATACCCACCTTGGTGGTGAAGACTTTGATAACCGTTTGATCAACTACTTGGTTGAGCAGTTCAACAAAGATCAAGGCATTGATTTACGTAAAGATCCGCTGGCGATGCAGCGTCTTAAAGAAGCTGCTGAAAAAGCTAAAATTGAGTTGTCATCAGCACAGCAAACGGAAGTTAACTTGCCGTACATTACTGCTGATGCCACTGGGCCTAAGCACTTAGCCATTAAAGTAACTCGCGCTAAATTGGAATCTTTGGTTGAAGACATGATTGCCAAGTCGTTAGAGCCAGTGAAACAAGCGCTAAAAGATGCTGATTTGTCAGTAAGCGACATCAACGACATTATTTTGGTGGGCGGTCAAACCCGGATGCCAAAAGTACAGCAAGCAGTGACCGACTTCTTTGGTAAAGAGCCGCGTCGTGATGTCAACCCTGACGAAGCGGTAGCCGTAGGTGCTGCGGTACAAGCGGGCGTATTGCAAGGCGATGTGAAAGATGTGTTGTTGTTAGACGTAACGCCATTATCACTGGGTATTGAAACCATGGGTGGTGTGATGACTAAGCTGATTGAGAAGAACACCACGATTCCGACCAAGCAATCACAGACCTTCTCAACGGCTGAAGATAATCAGCAGGCAGTAACGATTCATGTGTTGCAGGGTGAGCGTAAGCGTGCGGCTGACAACAAATCGTTGGGGCAATTTAATCTGGAAGGTATTCGTGCAGCGATGCGCGGCCAGCCACAGATTGAAGTCACCTTCGATATTGATGCGGACGGTATCCTGCATGTGTCAGCGAAAGATAAAGACACAGGTAAAGAGCAGAAAATCACCATCAAAGCTTCTTCTGGCTTAAGTGATGAAGAAGTAGAAAAAATGGTACGTGACGCTGAAGCTAACGCTGAAGAAGATCGTAAATTTGAAGAAATGGTGCAGGTTCGTAACCAAGCTGATGCGCTGGTACATGCTACCCGTAAGCAGTTAGAAGAAGTTGGTGCGGAGTTGGCTGCGGCAGATAAAGAAGCGGTTGAAACTGCCTTGAGCGAGCTGGAAACAGCCATCAAAGGTACCGACAAAGCTGAGATTGAAGCCAAGCAGCAAGCTTTGATTGAAGCTTCTGGTAAGTTGATGGAAGCAGCACAAGCGAAAGCTCAGCAGCAAGGTGGCGATGCCGACGCTGGTAACAGCCAGAAAGATGCTGATGATGTTGTCGACGCTGAATTTGAAGAAGTGAAAGACGACAAGAAATAATAACCCGCCCACCGGGTGTTGGTGATAGAAAGCACACGGGGGTTGCCGCTAGGTGGCCTCCGTGTACTTGTATCAGGCAGGATATAAAAGGAACGTGGAAATCACACCATTATGTCGAAAATAGATTTATATGAAGTGCTGGAAGTAAGTAAAGATGCCAGCGAACGCGACATCAAAAAGGCCTATAAGCGGTTAGCGATGAAGTATCACCCGGATCGTACCAAAGGTGATAAAGACCTCGAAACCAAGTTTAAAGAAGTTAAAGCGGCCTACGAAATTCTCAGTGATCCGCAAAAGCGCGCGGCTTACGATCAGTATGGTCATGCAGCTTTTGAACAAGGTCAAGGTGGCTTTGGCGGCGGCGGTGGCGGTGCTGATTTTGGGGATATTTTTGGTGATGTGTTCGGTGACATTTTTGGCGGTGGTGGTCGACGTGGCCATGCGCAACCGCAACGGGGAGCCGACTTACGCTACAACCTAGAGCTAAGCTTAGAAGAGGCGGTACGCGGTAAAGAAGTTGAGCTGAAAATTCCTAAATTAAGTACCTGTGACGACTGTCATGGTAGCGGCGCGCGAGCTGGCTCTAGCGCTGAAACCTGTGGTCATTGCCATGGCAGTGGCCATATTCAAATGCGCCAAGGCTTTTTTGCCGTCCAACAACCTTGTCCCCATTGTCGTGGCCGCGGTAAGGTGATTAAAGATCCATGCCGCACCTGTCATGGTGAAGGCCGAGTGGAACGCACCAAGACCTTGTCGGTGAAAATTCCAGCTGGTGTTGATACCGGTGACCGGATCCGCTTAAGTGGTGAGGGTGAAGCCGGCGAAATGGGCGCTCCGGCGGGTGATTTGTACGTGCAAGTGCATGTGCGTGAACACAAGATTTTTGCGCGTGACGGCAATAATCTGTACTGCGAAGTGCCGATTAGCTTTACTCGAGCTGCCTTAGGTGGCGACATCGAGGTGCCGACGCTAGAAGGCAAAGTAAAACTGAAAGTACCGGCCGAAACCCAAACAGGTAAGTTATTACGCCTGCGTGGTAAGGGCGTTAAATCCGTGCGCACCGGTGCTGTTGGCGATTTGATTTGTAAGGTGGTTATCGAAACCCCAGTGAATTTGTCAGAGCGTCAACGTGAGTTACTAGCCGAGTTAGAAGAGTCGATGGGTAGTGGCGACGAAGCTGCTAAGTATCGTCCCAAAGAAAAAGGCTTTTTTGACGGCGTGCGTAAATTCTTTGATGACTTGCGCGGCTAGTACAACTGCGGTTAAGCTGATGCTAGCAGCAGATTTCTGAGCCATTCAGAATAGTCAGGGAGCACCTCTTATGCGCTGGATGAAAATAGCACTAAGCTTAACCGTAGTGATTAGTTTGTTGGTTGCCTGCACGCAATCGCCGACCGGACGTAAGCAATTGATTATGTTCTCGAGCGGCGAAATTGCCTCGTTAGGCGACCAAAGTTATGCTGAGCTGAAACAACAGCAGCCACTTAGCACTAACACCCGTGAGGTTAATTACGTACGCTGTGTGGCTAATGACTTGTTGGCCGTGCTACCTGAACCTTGGCGCAGTAAAACCTGGGAAGTGAATCTATTTGCCAGTGATGATGTGAATGCGTTTGCCCTACCGGGCGAAAACATTGGCGTGTACACGGGCTTACTGAAAGTTGCCGAAACTCCAGATCAATTGGCGGCGGTGATCGGGCATGAAATTGCGCACGTGATCGCCGACCATGGTAACGAGCGCATGTCGAATCAGTTTGCCGTGGGGCTAGGCTTGCAAATAGGTGCCGTGGTAGCTTCAACTAAGCTAGAAGACAAAGATGCTGCCTTAGTGATGGCGGCCTTAGGTATTGGCACCCAGCTAGGAGTGCTGTTGCCTTACTCACGGGTACATGAAAGCGAAGCCGACCAGCTGGGCCTGGATTACATGGCTGCAGCTGGCTACAATCCCGCTGCGGCGGCGGATCTATGGCGAAACATGGCGCGTGTAAGCGGCGCCGGCGGGCCTGAATTTTTATCGACACACCCTTCACCCCAATCTCGCATTGATGCTATTGAAGCCTATGCTCCTGAGGTGATGGGCGTCTATCAAAGTGCCCCTAAAGCCAACTGCAAACTCTAATTCTAGTAGCCACGGAAGGCTCATCGTCTAACGGCATTCTCTTAACCTTATCTCGGTACATCTCATTTCGGTTATATGTAAGTCGAGATTGGACTAAAGCTTTGCTCACAGCGTTAGTAGAATATCAGCATGCAAAGTACTTTTTGGCGGCGGCTGGCTGGTTGCTGGTAGCTGCGATGAACTAATGAGGTGTTATGATTAAGGCTTGGTTTGCAATTCCCTTCTGGCAACGCGTGCTGGGTGCTTTTGCACTGGGCGTGCTGATTGGTGTGATTCATCCTGACATTGCGCAAGCGTTGCGGCCGCTGGGAACGCTCTTTATCAATGCGTTAAAGATGTTGGTGGCGCCACTGATTTTCTTTGCCATTGTGAGTGCTATTTTACAGTTAGGTAGTGGCGAAAAGGCTGGTAAAATTGGGATGCAAACCATAGGTTTGTTCTTACTTACAGCTGTTATTGCCAGTGTCATTGGGCTATCGGTAGCACAGTTATTGGATATTACTCCGTCACCTGATTTAGTCGCCGATAGTAACTATGAACCGAAAGTAGTGCCTGGGCCCATTGAGGTACTGTTGAGTTTTATTCCGACCAATCCGTTTGCTGCTTTGGCTGAGGGTAACGTGATTCAAATCGTGGTGTTTGCCGCGTTGGTGGGGGTAGCCATCAATCAGTTGGGTGAGGTCGCTAAGCCGGTAGCCGCGGTGATGAGCGCCGGTGCACAGGTGATGTATCGGATCACCAAAATGGTGTTAGAACTGACCCCGTTTGGGGTCTTAGGGTTAATGGCGTGGGTGGTGGGCCACTACGGATTAGCCAGCTTAACCCCTTTGGCCGCTTTTATTGGAGCCATTTATCTCGCCTGTTTACTGCATATTCTGTTGGTGTACGGCACCATGGTACGGTTAGCAGGGATGTCGCCTTGGTTCTTTTTTAAATCGGTGTTTTCGGCGCAATTGGTGGCCTTCACAACCTGTAGTAGTTTTGGCACGATTCCGGCCGCACACCAAGCTATCACTGAAAAACTAGGTGTCCAAAAAGAGTATGCAAGTTTTGTGTTACCTCTTGGTGCCACCATTAACATGGACGGTTGTGGCGGGATTTATCCGGCCATTGCTGCGGTCTTTATCGCACAGATTTATGGCATTCCGTTGGATTGGGCAGACTATATGCTGATCACCTTAACTGCCACGCTTGCGTCGGTAGGAACGGCTGGTGTACCAGGTACGGCGATGGTGATGTTAACCGTCACCCTCAATGCGATTGGGTTGCCGTTAGAGGGGATTGCATTTATCGCGGCCATCGACAGAATCATAGATATGGCGCGTACCGCAACCAATGTGACCGGTGATATGGCGGTGGCAGTGGTGTTGGGGCGCAAGCAACAGAGCGCAGATGATGACGCTAAGGCCCAACTAGGCTAGTATTGATGGCATTTAGTCTAAGCTCGGCAAGTTAAGCTAAGCAAGTTAAGCTCAGCAAGTTAAGGCTGTGGCGACAGCGCATGAAGGATTATCGGATGGGTTTGAAAGTAGGTATTTTAGGTGCCAGTGGGCGCATGGGGCAGGCGGTGATCGTGGCGGCAAAACGTCTCGAGGTCGCCGTAACCGCCGCTGTGGTAAGTCAGCAGTCGTCCCGTTATGGACAACCTATTCGCGCTAATGATGCTGATGGCGGTGTCTGCTTTCAGCACGCCGATGAACTGCAAGCCGGCCAAGTTGAGGTGCTTATTGACTTCTCTTTACCGCAAGCGCTGTCGGCTAATTTAGCGTTAGCGCAGCGATTACAAGTTCCCATTGTGGTGTGTACGACGGGTTTGGGCGAATCCCATCAGCAGGCGCTCGATCAAGCAGCGACAAAGATTCCGGTATTGTATGCAGCTAACACCAGTGTTGGTATCACGTTACTGCGACAGCTGGTGCAGCTCGCTGCGGCAGCTCTGCCGCACACGGATATTGAAATCATTGAAGCGCATCATAGTGCCAAGCGCGATGGTCCGTCGGGTACCGCACTGGCCTTAGGTGCTAGTGCAGCTGCAGGGCGCGGGGTGGAGCTAACTGATGTTAGTGCTGGTGTACGTGGCGATGGCTTACGTCAACCTGGGTCGATTGGTTTTGCGGTGGTACGAGCGGCCGATATTATTGGTGAGCACACGGTCTTATTTGCGCAGCCGGGCGAGCGCTTAGAGCTAACTCACCGGGTTGGCGACCGGCATATTTTTGCCCAAGGTGCAGTGCAAGCAGCACAGTGGCTGCAGCAGCAGTCGGCCGGCCGTTATAGCATGGCGGATATGTTGCAATTAAAAGCCTTATTACAAGACCTTCTGTAAGCTTACTGAAAGAGTAATTTCTGGTTTACGTTAAGCTAATATTTCTGTAGAATACCGCCAATTTGCCAGTAAGTTTTCGGGCAAGCTGAAACGCGCACTCCAGAGGTGTTTGGCTGGTTAAAAATCCAAATACCAGACGCTGGTGCAAGGTAATCAACGGGGAAGTCAAATTATTGATTCACCCGTTTTTTTATGTACGGAGGTTAACCTTGAGTATTCTAGCGAGCCACTCAGCAAGTAAAGCCATTTTGGTACTTGCCGATGGAACTGTTTTTCACGGCACGGCAATAGGAGCCGGCGGAACCGCGGTTGGTGAAGTTGTTTTTAATACCGCCATGACCGGTTATCAAGAAATCCTTACTGACCCCTCTTATTCTGAACAAATTGTTACCCTCACTTATCCCCACATCGGCAATTACGGCACTAATCACGAAGACGAAGAATCCAATCGAGTTTGGGCTAAAGGCCTAGTTATCCGAGATTTATCGCTTAAAGCCAGTAATTTCCGTCGCGAGCAATCGTTAGCTGATTATCTACGGCAACGCAATGTGGTGGGTATTGCTGATATCGATACGCGCAAACTAACTCGTATCCTCCGTGAGAAAGGTGCGCAAAACGGCTGCATCATGGCCGGCGATATCAACGTAGCCAAGGCGTTAGAACTAGCACAAGGTTTTGCTGGATTAAAAGGCTTAGATTTAGCCAAAGAAGTGACCATTCGTACGCCAGTGGAGTGGACCAGCGGCAGCTGGCGCTTAGGTGAAGGTTTTAAAGAATTAACTGAGCAACGGTTTCATGTGGTCGCCTACGACTATGGCTGCAAACGCAATATTTTGCGCTTGTTAGTGGATCGTGGCTGTAAAGTGACTTTGGTACCTGCGCAAACTCCGGCGGCAGACGTGTTAGCGCTGCAACCGGACGGAGTATTTTTATCAAATGGCCCCGGCGACCCTGAGCCGTGCGATTACGCCATCAAGGCTATTCAGGAAATTATTGCGGCACAAGTGCCGATTTTTGGTATCTGTTTGGGCCATCAATTGTTGGCGTTAGCCAGTGGTGCTACCACCATTAAAATGAAGTTAGGCCATCATGGTGCCAATCATCCCGTACAAGATTTAGCGACTGGTCGAGTGATGATAACCAGCCAGAACCATGGGTTTGCGGTAGATGAGGCAACCTTGCCTGCGCATCTTAAAGCGACTCACAAATCGTTGTTTGATGGCACCTTACAAGGTATTGCGCGCACCGATGTGAAAGCCTTCAGTTTTCAGGGGCATCCCGAGGCAAGTCCGGGCCCGAATGACGCCGCACCCTTGTTTGATCACTTTATCGAATTGATGAGCCAATAATTATGCCAAAACGTACCGACCTCAAAAGTATTCTGATTTTAGGCGCTGGGCCGATTGTTATTGGCCAGGCCTGCGAGTTTGATTATTCTGGCGCGCAAGCCTGTAAGGCGCTGCGTGAAGAGGGTTACCGAGTTATCCTGGTCAACTCTAATCCAGCGACTATCATGACCGATCCAGAAATGGCTGATGTCACTTACATCGAGCCGATTCATTGGGAAGTGGTTGCCAAAATCATCGAAGTAGAACGGCCAGATGCCATCTTGCCAACCATGGGCGGACAAACTGCGCTCAATTGTGCGCTAGATTTAGACAAGCACGGCGTGTTAGAGCGTTATAACGTAGAAATGATTGGCGCTAACGCAGATGCCATCGACAAAGCGGAAGACCGTGATCGTTTTGATAAAGCGATGAAAAAAATCGGCCTAGCAACGCCAAATGCTGAAATTGCGCATAACCTCCAAGAAGCCTTTGAAATTCAAGAACGGTTAGGTTTTCCGGTGATTATTCGCCCAAGCTTTACCATGGGCGGCAGCGGTGGTGGTATCGCTTATAACCGCGATGAGTTTGAAGAAATTTGTCGGCGCGGCTTAGATTTATCACCGACTAAAGAATTGCTCATTGATGAGTCATTGATTGGTTGGAAAGAATATGAAATGGAAGTGGTGCGCGACAAAAAAGACAATTGCATTATTGTCTGCGCCATCGAAAACTTCGACCCGATGGGCATCCACACTGGTGACTCTATTACCGTTGCCCCAGCGCAAACCCTGACCGACAAAGAATATCAGCTGATGCGTGATGCGGCGATGGCGGTATTGCGTGAAATTGGCGTGGAAACCGGGGGCTCAAACGTGCAGTTTGGGATCGATCCAGATACCGGACGTATGGTTATTATCGAAATGAACCCACGGGTATCGCGCTCATCTGCATTAGCCTCGAAAGCAACAGGGTTCCCGATTGCTAAAGTAGCCGCTAAATTGGCGGTAGGTTATACCCTGGATGAATTAGAAAATGAAATCACCGGCGGCGTAACGCCAGCCTCGTTTGAGCCAGCGTTGGATTACGTCGTGACTAAGATCCCACGCTTTAACTTTGAGAAATTTGCCGGTTGTAACGACCGTCTCACCACCCAGATGAAATCGGTGGGCGAAGTGATGGCGATTGGTCGTAACCAGCAAGAATCTCTACAGAAGGCGTTGCGCGGACTCGAAATTGGTGTGTCTGGCTTTGATCCTATGGTGGATGTCAACGACCCTGCGGCCCGCGGTAAAGTGATTCGTGAACTTAAAGAGCCAGGCGCCGAGCGGATTTTCTATATTGCCGATGCGTTCCGTTTAGGTATGACAGTGCGCGAAGTGTTTGAGCTGACCCGCATTGACGAATGGTATCTGATTCAGATTGAAGAGTTAGTGCTGCTGGAAGCTGAGATTCAAACGCTAGGTATGGCTGGCTTAGATGAACGCACGTTACGTTTGCTTAAGCGCAAAGGCTTTGCCGATAAGCGTATTGCAGATTTATTGGATGTTGCTGAAGCTGAAATCCGTCGCCGACGTTGGGATTTAGCAGTGCATCCGGTGTATAAGCGGGTGGATACTTGTGCGGCGGAGTTTAAGTCTGATACTGCCTACATGTATTCTAGCTACGACGAGGAATGCGAGGCAGCGCCTACCAATAACAAGAAAATCATGGTGATTGGTGGCGGCCCTAACCGTATCGGCCAAGGCATCGAGTTTGATTACTGTTGTGTGCACGCAGCGCTAGCCATGCGTGAAGATGGTTACGAAACCATTATGGTCAACTGTAATCCAGAAACCGTATCCACGGACTATGACACCTCAGATCGCTTGTATTTTGAATCTATCACCCTAGAAGACGTCCTTGAGATTGTTCGGGTAGAACAACCAGAAGGCGTGATTGTGCAGTATGGCGGTCAAACTCCGTTAAAATTAGCGCGTGAGCTTGAGGCTAACGGCGTGCCTATTATTGGTACATCGCCAGATGCCATTGACCGTGCAGAAGACCGGGAACGGTTCCAAAACGCGGTGCGTCGATTAGGTCTGCAGCAGCCAGAAAACTCAACCGTCACCAAGGTAGACGAAGCCCTTCGCGAAGCCGATCGGATTGGTTATCCGTTGGTAGTGCGGCCGTCTTATGTGTTAGGCGGACGAGCGATGGAAATCGTTTATGATGAAACTGATTTACTGCGCTATTTAACTGACGCGGTGAAAGTCTCTAACTCTGCGCCGGTGCTGCTGGATCGCTTCCTTGATAATGCCATTGAAGTAGATGTTGATGCCATTTGTGACGGTCAAGATGTGTTAATCGGCGGCATCATGCAGCACATCGAACAAGCGGGTGTTCACTCGGGTGACTCAGCCTGTTCGTTACCGCCTTATTCGTTAAGTGACAAGATTCAAGACGAGCTGCGTGAGCAAATGCGCAAGTTGGCGTTTGAATTAGGCGTAAATGGCCTTATGAATGCCCAGTTTGCGATTAAAGACGACGAAGTTTATTTGATTGAAGTTAACCCGCGAGCAGCCCGCACGGTACCGTTTGTATCTAAAGCGACTGGCTTGCAGTTAGCAAAAATCGCAGCGCGGGTGATGGTTGGACAATCTCTGGCTAGCCAAGGTTTTACCAAAGAAGTGATTCCACCCTACTACTCGGTTAAAGAAGTGGTGATACCTTTTGCTAAGTTCCAAGGGGTAGACCCCATTCGTGGGCCAGAAATGCGCTCTACCGGCGAGGTTATGGGGGTTGGCGAAAGCTTTGAAGAAGCCTATGCCAAAGCTAACTTAGGTGCTGGCGAAGCCTTAGCTAAAGCGGGTAAAGCTTTACTTTCAGTGCGAGATAGTGATAAAAGTCGTTTGTTCGAGTTGGCGCGCGGCCTTATTGGGCTTGGGTTTTCTCTAGAAGCCACCCGCGGCACCGCCAAACTACTCAACGACGAGGGCTTAGCTTGCTCCGTTGTGAACAAGCTACAAGAGGGCCGGCCGAATATTGTCGATGCTATCAAGAACGGTGAATACAGCTACATTATTAATACCGTCGAAGGTCGCCAAGCGATTCAAGATTCGGTTTATATTCGTCGCGAAGCCCTCTTGAATAAAGTTATTTATACCACCACATTAAATGCAGCGTTTGCCACAGTTAAGGCTAATACCGCGGACGACCGCGCCCGCGTTAATTCGTTACAAGCATTGCACAAAAGGGTTTTAGCACAATGAGTCAAATACCAATGACCACCCGCGGCGCAGAGATGCTGCGGGAGGAACTACAGCGTTTAAAATCAGAAGACCGGCCACGGATCATTCAGGCGATTGCCGATGCTCGTGAACACGGTGATTTGAAAGAAAACGCTGAATATCACGCGGCGCGAGAGCAGCAGGGCTTCTGTGAGGGACGCATTCAAGAAATTGAAGCAAAACTTTCCAATGCTCAAGTGATTGATGTAACCAAGGTTCCTAACCAAGGTAAGGTGATTTTCGGGGCTACTGTGACCATCTATAACACCAGCACCGATAAAGAAGTGACCTATCGCATCGTTGGTGATGATGAAGCTGACATTAAGCAAAATTTGATTTCAGTGAACTCACCGATTGCTCGCGCCTTGATTGGCAAGCAAGTTGATGATGCCGTGATGGTCACTACGCCAAGTGGTGATGTTGAATACGAAGTTGTTGATGTGAAATACCTTTAATAGCTGAGTAAAATTTACAAAAAAACCTAGCGCGAGCTAGGTTTTTTTGTTTGGGCAAAGGTTTGCAGTCTCTCTGCCTGACTATTTATTTAGCAAGGCTTTTAATTCTTGTTGTTTCTGTTCGCGCTCAGCGGGCGTTAGTGGCTTATGGTGATAAGCCTCAACATCGGGAAATACTTCCTCAATCTCAAGTTCTAACGCTTTGGCGATGGCCAGTGCCACAGGCTGTGACTTGGCCTTGCGGGCAACCACTTTTGAAATAAGAGAAGGACTTTTATTAAGAGCTTCGGCCAGCATCGAATAATCGAAGCCGCGACGTCTTAATTCCTTTTTGATTTTTGCGCTATCCATCAGTATATTGAGTCTTTTCCTGGGCGGTGCACTTGGCGTGCGCCGCGAGTTCAAAAATAATTCATAAGAAGGTCTTTCTGTGTCAAATGACATAGATAAAAGCAATTAAATGCCAAATGACTTAAACGAAAATAGACCACAGAACCCTATTAAAAGCAACTTGGAAATACCTGATGTGGATACCGTAATGGAGCGTCTGGCGCTGATCTCTGGTGAGCGTTCAGCAAGTGGTATCATGCGCTGGCTGGGGATTAAGCCAAGCTCCATAGCTAACTGGAAGCGGCGCGGGTCGGTTAACTTCGATCCTATCATTGCAGGTTTGTTACGACACAGGGTGTCGCTAGATTGGTTATTCGCGCCTTATGAAGATTTATTTTACCCAACCGTGGGACAGTTGGGGGAACTGAATGAGTCAACCCCGCTGTATCAACAGAATCAGGCCATGAATTTAGCGATAGAAGCTATTAATCGAATTGACCCGGTGCTTGAGCGCTACAATTTACCTAAGACCGAAACCAATCGGCAATTGATGTCAGAAACTTATTTTAAGAAGCGAGGCGAGGCATTAATTTTGTCGGCTGCGCTGAACCAGGTAGCGAAAGCACTGGCAACGGCGCAGCCGAACGAGGCAAGTCAAGCGGATTAAGCTTTAGGTAAGCTGATCTTTTTGGCTTGGCTTGGTTTGTACAGGGTTAAGATTTTACCAACCACCTGCACCCGATAAGCCTGGGTGTGAGCAACGATGGTGGTATAAATTTGTTCACGTACTTCGCGTTCTTCTTCAGGCACTTTAATTTTAATCAACTCGTGATGTTCTAACGCCAACTCGATCTCTGCCATCACGCCTTCGGTAAGGCCATTACCACCTAATAAAACGACAGGTTTGAGTGAATGAGCTAAACTTTTCAGGTGTTGTTTTTGCTTATTGCTTAAGGTTAAAGCCGTTGCCATGTAATATATATCCTACGTATGACTTGAATTTACGCTATTCTACCGCCATCTGGGTAGAATAAGCCAGTTTGGTGGAAAAGAAATGGGTAAAAAACGTTCGGCCAGCAGTACGCGTTGGCTGCAAGAGCACTTTAGTGATCATTATGTACAAAAAGCGCAAAAGCAGGGTTTGCGCTCGCGTGCTGTGTTTAAAATAGACGAAATACAAAAGCGCGATAACTTATTGCGCCAAGGTATGACGCTAGTAGACTTAGGAGCGGCCCCTGGGGGCTGGTCACAATATGTCGTGGATACCCTGCAGGGTAACTGTCAAGTTATTGCTTGTGATATTCTACCGATGGACGCAATCGCCGGAGTCGACTTTTTAGAGGGTGACTTTCGTGAAGAAGCAGTTTTAAATGCGTTATTGGACCGAATCGGCGGTAAGAACGTAGATGTAGTATTGTCGGATATGGCGCCTAACATGAGCGGCAACGACAACGTGGACCAGCCGCGCGCCATCTATTTGGTAGAGTTGGCCTTAGAAATGTGCCATCAAGTACTCAAACCAAATGGTAGCTTTGTGGTCAAAGTTTTTCATGGGCAAGGCTTTGAAGAATATCTAAAGGCAGTTAGAGCAGCATTTAAAGTTGTGCGCACGCGTAAACCAGATTCTTCTCGGGCACGTTCTAGAGAAGTGTATCTGGTAGCGACAGGTTATAAACTGTAGTACCCTGTAGGGCGTGCTACAAATGCAAACAAGAGGTAGTCGGCTTTGAGCGATATGGCAAAAAATCTGATTTTATGGCTGGTAATCGCCGTCGTACTTATGACGGTATTTAACAGTTTTAGTCCCGGTGGCGCAAGTAACTCGAATGTTGCTTACAGCCAATTTATCACGCAAGTGCATAACGGTGGGGTGCGCAAAGTTGACATCGACGGCCGCGTTATCAAAGCGCAGTCGCGTACGGGTGAAAATTTTACCACGGTCATCCCAACCGCATCGGATCCTGACTTATTGAATGACTTGTTGGATAACAACGTAGAAGTTAACGGCAAGCTACCTGAAGAGCCAAGCATTTTGGCTTCGATCTTCATTTCATGGTTCCCGATGTTATTGCTGATTGGCGTGTGGATTTTCTTCATGCGACAAATGCAAGGTGGCGGTGGTAAGGGCGCTATGTCGTTTGGCAAAAGCAAAGCTCGCTTGATGAGTGAAGACCAGATTAAAACGACCTTTGCAGACGTGGCCGGTTGTGACGAAGCCAAAGAAGAAGTCAGCGAGCTGGTGGATTATTTGAAAGATCCGACTCGGTTCCAACACCTAGGTGGCAAAATTCCTAAAGGCGTGTTGATGGTGGGGCCACCAGGTACAGGTAAAACCTTGCTAGCCAAAGCTATTGCCGGTGAAGCACGGGTGCCTTTCTTCTCTATCTCAGGTTCTGATTTCGTAGAAATGTTCGTTGGTGTGGGTGCCTCGCGGGTACGTGACATGTTCGAACAAGCGAAGAAGTCAGCACCTTGCATCATCTTTATCGATGAGATTGATGCGGTAGGTCGCCAGCGTGGCGCCGGCTTAGGTGGTGGTCATGACGAGCGTGAACAGACTCTTAACCAAATGCTGGTAGAGATGGACGGTTTTGAAGGCAACGAAGGTATTATCGTGATTGCCGCAACCAACCGCCCTGATGTCTTGGACCCTGCGCTGTTACGTCCAGGTCGGTTCGACCGCCAAGTAGTGGTTGGTTTACCGGATGTGCGCGGACGCGAGCAGATATTGAAAGTACACATGCGTAAAGTACCACTGGGCAAAGATGTCGATGCCTCGTTAATTGCGCGCGGTACGCCAGGATTTTCTGGTGCAGATTTAGCTAACTTAGTGAACGAAGCAGCGTTATTTGCTGCCCGTACCAACAAGAAAGTTGTTGCTATGGAAGAGTTTGAAAAGGCTAAAGACAAGATCATGATGGGGGCAGAGCGCCGCTCGATGGTGATGACCGAAGATGAGAAGGCTATGACGGCCTATCATGAAGCGGGTCACGCGATTGTCGGACGTTTGGTGCCAGAGCATGATCCTGTTTATAAGGTGTCGATTATCCCGCGTGGACGAGCGCTTGGGGTGACCATGTACCTGCCGGAACAAGATCGCGTAAGTCACTCTAAGCAGTACCTAGAAAGTATGATTTCTAGTTTGTTTGGGGGCCGCTTGGCAGAAGAAATCATCTATGGATTTGAGAAAGTCACGACCGGTGCTTCGAACGACATTGAGCGGGCTACACAAATTGCACGTAAGATGGTGACGCAATGGGGCTTGTCAGAAAAAATGGGGCCGTTGCTCTATGCTGATGATGAAAACGAAGTCTTTTTGGGCCGCTCGGTCACTCAGCACAAACATATGTCTGACGATACCGCACGTGCCATCGACCAAGAAGTGAAGCTGCTTATTGATCGTAACTACGATCGAGCTAAACGTATTTTGGAAGAAAACGTAGATATTCTACACACCATGAAAGACGCATTAATGAAATATGAAACCATTGATGCGGATCAAATCGATGATTTGATGAATCGCCGTGATGTGCGTGAGCCACGTGATTGGCAGCAACGCTCTAACAGCAACAAAGATGGTGACAGTTCAGCCAAAGCAGATGATGTTTCGCCTGGTGCAGAACCAGCAGATAATTCATCGGCGAGCTAAGCAGATAAAGCCCCGCAAGTCGGGGCTTTTTTTTACCCAGTTTGATCTGAATGAACAGCGATAAGGAACCCAATTGATGAGTGCGCCAATCGAGGTGATGGGCATTTTAAATGTCACGCCTGACTCGTTTTCTGATGGTGGTCGTTTTAACAATTTAGATGCGGCTTTACGCCAGGCTGAGCAGATGCTTGCGGCTGGTGCCAGTTGGTTAGATATTGGCGGCGAATCTACCCGTCCTGGCAGCGCTGCGGTGGCGGTAGAGGCCGAACTGGAACGAGTCATTCCGGTAGTGACAGCGCTGCGCCAACGGTTTGACGTGAAGTTATCCGTAGACACTACTAAACCGGCGGTGATGCGCGAAGCCATCGCGGCTGGCGTGACCATGGTCAACGACGTCAATGCCTTGCGCGAAGAGGGTGCAGTGGAGCTGTTAGCACAACATCCCGCGGTATTAGTCTGCTTGATGCACATGCAAGGCCAGCCGCGAACGATGCAGCAGCAACCCCAATACGATGACGTGGTAGCTGAGGTGAGTGAGTTTTTACAGCAGCGTGTTAACCTTTGCACACAAGCTGGAATACAAAAACAAAACATTTATTTGGATCCAGGCTTTGGTTTTGGCAAGAGCCTAGGGCATAATTACCAACTGTTGCAGCGACTTGAAGCGCTGCATAAATTGCAATTGCCATTACTAATCGGTTTATCGCGTAAATCCATGTTAGGTCAGGTGACCGGACGAGCGGTAGCAGAGCGCCTAGCAGCCAGTATTGCTGGGGCAACGATAGCGGCAATGAAGGGCGCACGGATTATCCGTGTTCATGATGTCAAGGAAACGGTTGATGCAATGCAGGTGGTTGCAGCAACCTTGGCAGGAGAAAACTGTTGAGTCAGCGTAAATATTTTGGCACCGACGGGGTGCGTGGTCGAGTAGGTGATTTCCCTATCACTCCGGATTTCGCGGTGAAACTGGGTTGGGCAGCTGGTACCGTGCTGTCGGCCAGTGGCAATCAGCGTGTATTGGTAGGTAAAGATACCCGTTTATCTGGGTATATGTTGGAATCTGCCCTCGAGGCGGGGTTGTTATCAGCCGGCGTCAGTGTTGAATTTTTGGGGCCAATGCCAACGCCAGCGGTAGCCTATCTCACGCGAAATTTCCGTGCTGCTGCGGGCATTGTTATCAGTGCCTCACATAATCCTTATTACGATAACGGGATTAAATTTTTCTCCGACTCAGGTAGTAAACTGCCAGACCATGTCGAAGCAGAAATTGAGCGTCTGTTAGATGAGCCGCTTGTTTGTGTGCCGTCTGAGCACATGGGACGAGCTAGCCGCATTGATGATGCGCCTGGGCGTTATATTGAGTTTTGCAAGAGCGTGTTTCCTTCTGATTTATCGCTCAAAGGGATGCGGATTGTGGTGGACTGTGCCCATGGCGCAACCTACCACATAGCGCCCGATGTGTTGCGTGAGCTAGGTGCAGATATTTGGGAAATTGGCACTGAACCGAACGGCATCAATATTAATGAAAAATGTGGCGCCACTCATTTAGATGCACTACGCGACGAAGTGTTAGCACGTAAAGCTGACTTGGGCTTTGCGCTTGATGGCGACGGTGATCGGATCATGATGGTGACGGCTACTGGGCGCATTGTTGACGGCGATGATGTGTTATTTATTCTGGCCCGAGCGGCGCAGCAAGATGGTTTGTTGCAAGGCGGTATTGTCGGAACCTTGATGAGTAATTTCGCCCTAGAAAAATTCTTTACTGACCGTCGGATTCCGTTTGTGCGTGCCAAAGTAGGCGACCGCTACGTGATGGAAGAGTTGGTCAAACGTGATTGGCGCATTGGCGGTGAAAATTCTGGCCATATTATTAATCGCCAATTTCATAGTACCGGTGATGGTATTATTGCTGGATTGCAGGTCTTGACGGCGATGCAGCGTGAGCAACGCAGCTTGGACGAGTTGCTGGCACCCTTGGTAAAAGCGCCGCAAGCCTTGATCAACGTACGCTTTACCGCCGGTACCGATCCGTTAGCTGCGGCTAATGTGCAAGCGGTAGTAAGTGAAGTAGAGCAAGCGCTGGGTAATAACGGCCGGGTGTTATTGCGTAAGTCTGGTACCGAGCCGCTCATTCGAGTCATGGTCGAAGGTCAGGATGGCAATAAAGTGCGCGCGTATGCTGAAGAAATTGCTAGCGAAGTAGAAGCGGCTAGTAATTAATCAGTTCGTTAACAAATCGTCATTCACCGCTTGTAAGTTTCGGCGAGGTTATGTAATATCTCGCCGCTCTCAATGAAGTCAGAGGTTCCGATGCAACGCCAACCGTTAGTGATAGCTAACTGGAAAATGAACGGCAACCGCGCATTAGTTGCTGAATTAAGTGAGGCCCTGCAACAACAGCAGGCGCACTACGCGGACGTGACTGTGGTCGTCTGTCCACCTGCAGTATTATTGCCGGTGTGGCAAGCGCAACCAGGTGTGGTTGCGTTAGGTGCGCAGGATGTGAATGAACATGCTGATGGTGCGCACACTGGTGAGCATAGTTTAGCGCTAGTGCATGAAGCTGGCGCGCAATGGGTACTGATTGGTCATTCTGAACGCCGCCAGTGTTACGGTGATTCGGAAACTCGAATCGCTCAGAAACTAGGTCAAGTGCTAGCTGATTCACGTTTTACCGCTGTGCTGTGTGTGGGTGAAAGTGCCGAACAACGTGAACAAGGGGCGACCTTTGCCGTGGTCGAGGCGCAGCTTAGTGAAGCCTTAGCGCAAGTGTCTGCATGCGAACGCCTTGTGGTAGCTTATGAGCCAGTTTGGGCGATTGGCACGGGATTAACAGCGTCGCCAGCGCAAGCGCAAGAAGTGCATGGTTTTATACGGCACTGGCTGCAAGAAAAATTTGGGTCGGCAGGCGCCGCAGTACAGCTTTTGTACGGTGGCAGCGTGAAGGCTGGTAATGCTTCAGAACTGTTTGCTGAAGCTGATATTGATGGTGGTTTGATTGGCGGTGCAAGTTTACAGCCCGAACAATTCGTGGCGATTTGTACTGCAGCTCAGGCCCGGAGTAATTAAATTATGTACGAGATTTTTCTAATCGTTTATCTCATCGTAGCCTTGATGTTGATCGGCTTTGTGATGATTCAACATGGTAAAGGTGCCGATATGGGCGCTTCTTTTGGTGCAGGCGCATCAAATACTGTGTTTGGCTCAAGCGGTTCGGGTAACTTTTTAACTCGTACCACAGCTATTTTAGCGGTTATCTTTTTTGTGTTGAGTCTGGTTCTTGGTAACCTAGCCGCCGGTAATGGCGATGCAGGCAGCCAGTTTGATGACTTAGACATGATGCAAGAAGAAGTGCCGACAGTACCAAGCAACGATAGCGACGTGCCAGGGTCAAACTAAGACTTCTGAGTTGGGTTCGTTAGTGGTGCTGAGTTAGTAACAGATTTGCGGATGTGGTGGAATTGGTAGACACGCTATCTTGAGGGGGTAGTGCTTTAGGGCGTGCGGGTTCAAGTCCCGCCATCCGCACCAAATTTACAACGGCTACGGTTGCGTTTGTAGCCAAAATCTTTATAATATGGATTCGTTTTCGGACGCGGGGTGGAGCAGTCTGGGAGCTCGTCGGGCTCATAACCCGAAGGGCGTAGGTTCAAATCCTGCCCCCGCAACCAATTACAAAGGGTCCAGTGTTCTAAAAGCCCCGCAGCAGTTCGGGGCTTTTTACTATGTGACCTCTGCTGCAGCATCTGTGTTAAGCGTAAGACGTTAGTAATAAACGCCCTTAATACAATGAATTGGCAGTCAATAACACTGGGCGATGACGCCCTTTTTTTGTTTTTAGGAGTTGGCAAACTTGGCTCGAGTTGAAGATCGTTTATTTGAGATGTTAGAACCTGCAGTAGCAGCTTTAGATTTCACCCTTTGGGGCGTGGAATTTGTGCGGGCAGGTAAACATTCAACCTTACGTGTTTATATTGATCATGCCGATGGCGTGAGCGTTGATAACTGTGCGGCGGTAAGCCATCAGGTAAGCGCAATTTTAGACGTAGAAGACCCTATCAGCACGGAATACTTTTTAGAGGTATCCTCGCCAGGTATGGAACGTCCGTTTTTCAACGCGAGTCAGTATGCAGACTACCTTGGCGAGACCGCTGCGGTAGAATTAACTGTAGCACAGCAAGGTAAACGCAAATTTAAAGGTGTAATTGCTGCTGTTGATGGCGATTACGTAGAATTTAACGTTGATGGTGAAGCCCTGAAAGTAGCGCAGTCATCCATTAAGAAAGCTCATTTAGTTCCTCAGTTTAACTAAGGATTGCGTAGGCGAGGCAGAACAATGGCAAAAGAAATTTTATTGGTTGCAGAAGCAGTTTCTAACGAAAAAGATGTATCGAAAGAAAAGATTTTCGAAGCATTAGAATCAGCACTTGCGCACGCAACAAAGAAAAAATACGAAGGCGATATCGAAGTACGCGTCAGCATTAATCGCCAAACTGGCGAATTTGATACGTTTCGCCGCTGGTTAGTGGTAGATGATAGCGAACAACCGCTAGAGCACCCTTATCGCGAAATCAGCTTAGCTGCGGCCCAGTACGAGGACGACTCAGTACAAGCCGGCGATTATGTTGAAGAGCAAATCGACTCGATTGAGTTTGATCGCATTACCACTCAAACCGCCAAGCAGGTGATTGTACAGAAAGTACGCGAAGCTGAGCGCGCTAAAGTAGTTGAAGAATATCAAGATCAAGTGGGTGAGCTGGTGACAGGTACGGTCAAACGCGCCAATCGCGAGCATGTGATTTTGGATCTTGGTAACAACGCTGAAGCGATTATTTATCGTGAAGACATGTTGCCACGCGAATCCGTTCGCGCCGGCGACCGAGTTCGTGGCGTGCTGTTTGACGTGCGTCCTGAAGCACGCGGTGCGCAATTATTTGTTAGCCGTACCCATCCGGACTTCTTAATCGAACTTTTCCGCATTGAAGTGCCAGAAATTGGCGAAGAAATGATTGAGATTCGTGGTGCCGCTCGTGACCCTGGTTCACGCGCAAAAATCGCCGTGAAGAGCAATGACCGTCGGATTGACCCTGTTGGCGCTTGTGTTGGTATGCGTGGCGCGCGGGTTCAAGCAGTTTCCGGTGAGTTAGGTGGCGAACGCGTTGATATCGTGTTGTGGGATGATAATCCAGCCCAATTCGTTATTAACGCAATGGCACCGGCCGAAGTCGCAGCGATTGTGGTTGACGAAGAAGCACACACTATGGATATCGCGGTAGAAGAAGGCAATCTTGCCCAAGCCATTGGTAAAGCTGGGCAAAACGTGCGTTTAGCCAGTCAGCTAACGGGTTGGCAGTTGAACGTGATGTCAGTTGCTGACTTTACTGAGAAGAACGAAGCTGAAGCACAGAAAGTACTTGATTTGTTCACTAAGAACCTTGGCATTGACGAAGATTTTGCCAGCGTATTAGTTGACGAAGGCTTCTCCTCGTTAGAAGAAATCGCTTATGTTCCAGTAGATGAATTACTGGAAATTGAGGGGATGGACGAAGATATTGTTGAAGAGCTACGCAGCCGCGCGAAAGCGGTACTAACAACTCGTGCATTAGCCACAGAAGAGTCGTTAGAGAGTGCAGAGCCAGATGAATCATTGCTTAACTTAGAGGGCTTAGATCGTCATTTAGCCTTTGTGTTAGCAAGCAAAGGTGTGACTAGTCTCGAGCTATTAGCCGAGCAGGGCATTGATGATTTGGCTGGAATTGAAGAGTTAAGCGAACAACGAGCCGGAGAATTGATTATGCAAGCGCGTAATATCTGCTGGTTCGGTGACGAAGAATAAGATCAACGGGGGTACAACTGACTATGGAAGAAGTAACGCTGGATAAGCTAGCCAAAGATGTCGGTACGACAGTTGATCGTTTGGTGCAACAGTTTGCCGAGGCTGGTATGAAAAAACAGCCTGGCGACGCTGTTACCGAAGACGAGAAACAAGCATTACTAACGCATTTGAACAAGGCCCATGGCGGCAACGGCCCTACTGAGCCGGCTAAAATGACGTTGAAGCGGAAAGAAAAAAGCACCTTAAGTATCGGCGGCGGCCCAGGTCGTAGTAAGTCGGTGCAAGTTGAAGTGCGGAAGAAACGTACGTACGTGAAGCGTTCGGCCTTAGAAGATCAGCAAAAAGCTGAGCAAGAGCGCCTTGAACAAGAACGTGCAGCAGCTGAAGCGAAGCGTTTAGAAGAAGAAGCGCAAGCAGCGGCCGCAGCCAAAGCTCAAGCGGAAGCAAAAGCAGCTGAAGAAAAAGCTAAGCAAGAAGCAGCTCGCAAAGAGAAAGAAAAAGCGAAAGCGAAAGCAGAAGCTGATAAGCGCGCAGCAATGACGCCAGAAGAACGTCAGAAAGCTGACGAAGCGAAAGCGGAAGCAGAGCGGTTACGTAAGGCGCAAGAAGAAGAAGCCCGTAAAAAGGCCGAAGCAGAAGCTGCGCGTCAAGCTGAAGAAGCGCGTCGTTTAGCTGAAGAAAATGAAGCTCGTTGGCAAGAAGAAGAAGCCAAGCGTAAAAAAGCTGAACAAGAAGATGTTCACTTTACCACCTCATCTACAGCGCAAGCTGCTGAAGACGAGCAAGACGTGGATGAAGAGCGTCGCAGCCGTCGTAAAGTAAGTAAGCAACGCCGTCATAAAGATGACGAACGTGATGATAGCCCGCGTCGTGAAAAACGCCGTAAAGGTGCTAAGCGTTCAACCTTGCAGCATGGTTTTAATAAACCTGCCGCGCCGGTAGAGCGTGACGTTAAGCTAGGCGAAACCATTACTGTTGGTGAGTTAGCTAACCGGATGGCGGTCAAAGCTAGCGAAGTTATCAAGACCATGATGAAAATGGGCGAAATGGTGACCATTAACCAAGTACTAGACCAAGAAACGGCCTCGTTGGTCGTTGAAGAAATGGGTCATAAAGTGGTGTTGGTTAGTGAAAACGCACTAGAGCAAGAAGTGTTGGCGGATCGTGGCGCAGATACAGCCGATGATGCCACTACACGTGCTCCGGTAGTGACTGTAATGGGGCACGTTGACCATGGTAAAACCTCGTTACTTGACTACATTCGTAAAGCGAAAGTGGCGAAAGGTGAAGCTGGCGGTATTACCCAGCATATTGGTGCGTATCACGTAGAAACGGATCATGGCATGATCACTTTCCTCGATACCCCAGGCCACGCTGCGTTTACGTCGATGCGTGCGCGTGGTGCAAGTGCGACTGATATCGTCATCTTGGTGGTAGCTGCTGATGATGGTGTGATGCCACAAACGCTTGAAGCGATTCAGCATGCTCGCGCCGCCCAAGTACCAATCGTGGTTGCCATCAACAAGATGGATAAACCAACGGCGGACCCAGATCGAGTTAAGAACGAACTAGCCCAACGCGATGTTATCCCTGAAGATTGGGGTGGCGATGTGATGTTTGTACCAGTATCGGCGCATACCGGTGACGGTATTGAACAGTTGCTAGAGTCGGTCTTGTTACAAGCTGAAGTGCTGGACCTGAAAGCTGTTGCGACCGGCATGGCCAAAGGCATAGTTATTGAATCACGGTTGGATAAAGGACGCGGTCCGGTAGCCTCGGTGTTGGTTCAAGAAGGTACCTTACGCCAAGGTGATATCGTACTTTGTGGCCTAGAATATGGCCGAGTTCGTGCGATGCGCGATGAAACAGGTAAAGAAGTGAAAGAAGCTGGTCCATCAATTCCGGTCGAGATTCTTGGCTTGTCAGGTGTGCCACAGTCTGGTGATGAAGCTACCGTAGTTAAAGACGAGCGTAAGGCCCGTGAAGTAGCTAACTATCGTCAAGGCAAATACCGTGAAGTTAAATTAGCTAAGCAGCAGAAAGCTAAGCTAGAAAACATGTTCGCGAACATGCAAGAAGGCGAAGTGCAAGAACTGAACATCGTGCTTAAATCTGATGTACAGGGTTCACTAGAAGCTATTTCTGATTCATTGCAGAAGCTTTCTACAAACGAAGTGAAAGTGAACATCATTGGTAGCGGCGTAGGTGGTATTACTGAAACCGACGCATCTTTGGCCAGTGCATCAAACGCGATTGTGATTGGTTTTAACGTGCGTGCTGATGCTTCAGCCAAGCGTTTGATTGAGCAAGACGCGGTAGATTTACGCTATTACAGTGTTATCTATGATTTGATTGACGAAGTTAAAGCAGCTATGGGCGGTATGTTAGCGCCTGAGTTCAAGCAGCAAATTATTGGCTTGGCTGAAGTTCGTGATGTATTTAAATCACCGAAGATTGGCGCTATTGCAGGTTGTATGGTTACCGAAGGTGTGGTGAAACGTTCAGCTCCAATTCGGGTACTACGTGATAACGTAGTTATCTACGAAGGCGAGTTAGAGTCATTACGCCGCTTTAAAGACGACGTACAAGAAGTTCGCAACGGTATGGAATGTGGTATCGGCGTGAAGAACTACAACGACGTTCGTGTTGGTGACCAAATTGAAGTCTTTGAAACAGTTCAAGTAGAACGGAGCTTATAAGCGCCTATGGCGAAAGATTATAGTCGGACCGACAGAGTAGGGCAGCAGTATCAGCGTGAGATAGCGATGATACTGCAGCGCGAAATAAAAGATCCGCGGGTGAGTATGGTGACGGTATCTGAAGTAGAAGTGTCACGGGATTTGGCTTACACCAAAGTATTCGTGACTTTCTTCAACGATGAGCCAGAGCAAATCAAAACCGCGCTGAAAGTACTGAATGATGCCGCAGGCTTTATTCGTTCATTACTTGGCAAGCGTATTCGGGCGCGTATTATTCCCGAACTACGATTTGTACATGACCCGTCCTTGAACGAAGGTATTCGGATGTCGCGCTTAGTTGATGAGGCCATTAAACGTGATGAAAGTCGCGGTAATGCTGCCCCCACTGCAAAGCCGGCCGATACCGCAGCCACAGACGACCACGGAGACGATTAATGGGACGAAGAAAGTCAGGTCGCGATGTCAGCGGCGTGATTTTGCTTGATAAGCCCCGTGATATCAGTTCAAACGCCGCACTCCAACAAGTGCGGCGTTTTTTAAATGCCAACAAAGCAGGCCATACTGGCGCTTTAGACCCGGCTGCAACCGGGCTACTGCCGTTGTGTTTTGGCGAAGCCACGAAAGTATCTCATTACTCCTTAGAAGCCGATAAAGCCTATCGGGTAGAAGCTTGTTTAGGGATTCGCACCACCACCAGTGACAGCGAAGGTGAGATAGTAGCGCAGGCCGATGCTGCTTTGCTTGAGCGTTTAACCCAAGCGGATATCGTTCGAGTTATTAAGCAATTCACAGGCCCGCAACAGCAATCCCCATCGATGTATTCGGCGTTAAAACACGAAGGTAGGCCGTTGTATTACTATGCCCGTTTAGGCATAGAAGTGCCGCGCAAAACACGTGCTATTACCATTCGCGAGATTAACTTAGTGGAGTGGCACGGAGCGCGCTTGGTGTTAGACGTGACCTGTTCAAAAGGCACTTACATTCGTACGCTTATCGACGACATGGGCGCGGCTTTAGGTTGCGGAGCTCATGTTGCGGAGTTGCACCGCAGTTGGATAGAAGGTGTGGTCGGCCCCGTCTACAGTGCTGAAGAGTTGGCAGCGGTCGCCGCACAGACGGATCCAGAACAAGGGGATTACGCTGCGATTGACGCTTTATTGCTAGCCAATGATACGGTTATCCAGCAAGTGCCTACGGTAACGGTTGAGGCCGCTGAGGCCGCCAAGTTTTTATTGGGCAATCCAGCTCAGTTAACGCAGCCACCTGAAGTTGTCGCAGATCATTATCGAGTACTGCGTAGCTCTGATGGGGTGTTTATTGGGATGGGTTTACTGCAAGCACCGGCGCTTGCAACTGGGCCAGCGGAAGCAGGCCTTTGGGTGAAACCCAAGCGGGTATTGAATTTGCGAGATTGATTGCGCTGCGGGCATAAAGTGCGTATAATTTGCAGCGATTTCGTTGGTGCTGAATTAGTGATCGGCACTGACATTTTTCACTTATCAGGAGTAATATATGTCACTAACTGCGGCACAAAAAGCTGAAATCGTTAAAGAATATGGTCAAGGCGAAAATGACACCGGTTCTACCGAAGTTCAAGTAGCACTATTGACTGCAAACATTAACGAACTGCAAAGCCACTTCAAAGAACACGCAAAAGATCACCACTCACGTCGTGGTCTATTACGGATGGTTAGCCAACGTCGTAAATTGTTGGACTACTTAAAGCGTAAAGACAATCAGCGTTATGCAACCCTGATTGAGCGCTTAGGTTTACGTCGCTAAGCATTGTTCATTGGAAGGGGCCCTGTTGTGGCCCCTTTTTTATTTATCGAAGGACAAAGGCGTTATTGGGTATTAGATATTAGATATTCATTAGAGCAATAACACTGGGTTGAGTTAGTGTCTAATATCTAGTAACTAATAGCGCTTAAGAATTTAAAAGAGAAAGACAAAGGAAAAATAACGTGAATCCTATTACTAAGAAATTCCAGTATGGTCAGCATACTGTCACATTAGAAACTGGTGCAATGGCGCGCCAAGCAACTGCAGCCGTATTGGCAAGCATGGATGACACCACCGTGTTGGTGACCGTGGTGGCTAAGAAAGATGCCAAAGAAGGCCAAGATTTCTTTCCATTAACTGTAAATTATCAAGAACGTACTTACGCTGCCGGTAAAATTCCTGGTGGTTTCTTCAAGCGTGAAGGGCGTCCATCAGAAAACGAAACCTTAACCTCGCGTTTAATCGACCGTCCGATTCGTCCATTATTCCCTGAAGGGTTTAATAACGAAGTGCAAGTGATCGCGACTGTGGTATCAGTTAACCCACAAATTTCTCCAGATATAGTTGCTTTGATCGGTACTTCAGCGGCTTTAGCTATTTCTGGCGTGCCTTTTGCTGGCCCAATTGGTGCAGCACGTGTGGGCGTTATCAATGATGAGTACGTGTTAAACCCAACCTTGGAAGAGTTGACAACTTCTAAGCTAGATTTAGTGGTTGCTGGTACTGCTGGTGCGGTATTGATGGTTGAGTCAGAAGCGCAACTATTGTCAGAAGATGCCATGTTAGGCGCGGTGGTCTATGGCCATGAGCAGATGCAAACTGTGATTAACGCCATCAATGAATTTGCTGCTGAAGCAGGTAAAGAAGCCTGGGATTGGCAAGCTCCTGCGAAAAATGTTGAGTTACTGAACAAAATCAAAGCATTAGCAGAGCAAGGCATTGGCGATGCGTACCGTATTACTGAAAAAGCGGCACGTTATGAGCAAGTAGCGGCATTGAAAGCCCAAGTTACTGAGCAGTTACTGGCAGAAGATGAAACTTTAGATGCCAAAGAAATCGGCGATTTGTTCCATTCACTAGAAAGTGACGTGGTACGTAGCCGTATTATTGCCGGCGAGAAGCGTATTGATGGTCGTGAACCAGATATGGTGCGCGCCCTGCATATGGCTACTGGCGTGTTACCACGCACGCACGGTTCAGCGGTATTCACCCGTGGTGAAACGCAAGCCTTGGTTACTGCAACCTTAGGTACTGAGCGCGATGCACAAATGATCGACGACCTTACTGGTCGCAGCGACAATCGCTTTATGTTGCATTATAACTTCCCTCCATACTGTGTGGGTGAGACCGGCATGGTGGGTTCACCTAAGCGTCGCGAAATCGGCCACGGCCGTTTAGCTAAGCGCGGTGTACAAGCGGTGATGCCGTCACAAGACGAATTCCCGTACACCATCCGCGTGGTATCTGAGATCACTGAATCAAACGGTTCAAGCTCAATGGCGTCAGTATGTGGTGCATCATTAGCATTGATGGACGCAGGCGTACCAATCAAGTCATCAGTCGCTGGTATTGCGATGGGCTTGGTGAAAGAAGGTGACAAATTTGTGGTCTTGTCTGATATCTTAGGTGATGAAGATCACTTGGGCGACATGGACTTTAAAGTTGCCGGTAGCGTTGACGGCGTAACCGCCTTACAAATGGACATCAAGATTGACGGTATCACCCGTGAAATCATGGAAATTGCCTTAGCTCAAGCTAAAGCAGCTCGTTTGCACATCTTGCAAGTGATGGATCAGGCGTTAGCCGGTGCTCGTACTGAGTTATCAAACTACGCTCCGCGTTACACCACCATCAAGATCAATCCTGATAAGATCCGTGACGTGATTGGTAAAGGTGGCGCAGTTATTCGTGAGTTAACTGAAAGCACCAACACCAACATCGAAATCAATGACGATGGTACCGTGCGTATCGCTGCAACTGACCAAGAATCAGCCGATGCAGCTATCGCTCGCATCGAAGAGCTGACTGCAGAAGTTGAAGTTGGTCGCATTTACCAAGGTAAAGTGGCGCGCATTGTAGACTTCGGTGCATTCGTCACAATTTTGCCAGGTAAAGATGGTTTAGTGCACATCTCACAAATCGCTGAAGAGCGTGTGAACGATGTTAACGAATATCTGAAAGTTGGTGATTTAGTGCCAGTTAAAGTGCTTGAAATTGACCGTCAAGGTCGTGTTCGTTTGAGCATGAAAGACGCCGCTGATAAAGCTGAAGCAGCAGCTTCAGCTAGCACTGACAGCAGCGATAGCGAATAAGCTAAGATAAGTCCTACCCTGCAAAACCCGGTTGGTTATCTGACCTGCGGTGAGCAAAGCATTCATGCCAAGGTTTTGGTTAAACCCAAAGCCTTGGTGTGAATTCATCAGCTGTTTTCAGCTCCCCCGTGTTACCTTGTTAATCCTCATCAGCTTGCTCAAGCACCTGTTCAGAACTTTATTTTTGTTGCAACTAAGGTATGATGAGTTGAACCATAACGAAAGGTTGTCCTTTATGAAAAGTCGTATCGCGGTGCTGGCTTCGGTGCTGTTGCTGGGTGCTTGTGCCCAATTGCCCGATCCCTCTGAATCGGCCGTCATGAATTTATTTGTAGTAACGCCGCAAGCGCCAGACATGCGTTATCAAATTGAAATCGCCAAACTCACAGACCTCGCTAATCACCAGAATCAATTGGATGATGCCAGTATGGCGCAATTGCTGTATCGACGCGGCAGTCTCTATGATGCGCTCGGTTTGAGTGGGTTAGCTCGTATTGATTTAAATCGTGCTTTAGAGCGCGATCCACGTTTAGCCGATGCCTATAACTTTCTGGGTATCCAGTACACTGAAATTGAACAGTACAATTATGCTTATGAGATGTTCGACTCGGCCTTAGAGCTTGAGCCTGAGCACCCCTATGCCTTGCTTAATCGCGGTATGACAGCCTATTATGATGGCCGGATTGACCTCGCCAGCAAAGATTATCAACGCTATTTTGAAAGCCAACCCGACGACCCGTATCGGGTGCTGTGGCTGTATTTAGCTGAAGTAGAAACAGATGCCGAGGCAGCCCGTCGCAATCTAGCCGAACGCCGAATCAAGTACGCCAATGGCGCTTGGGGCTGGGTGCTGAATGATCTGTTGTTGGGTGTGGTGGATGAGCAAAGCTTTTTAAATGACTATGCTCCTAAACACTTAGGCGAAGATGAAACCCTAGCAGAGCGCATGTGTGAGAGTTACTTTTATTTGGGTAAGCTGAAGCAATTGGAAGGCGACAACCAAGCTGCAGCGGTGTATTTTCGACTAGCGCTCACGACCAATGTGTACCGCTTTTTAGAACACCGTTATGCTGGGATTGAGCTGCAACGCAGTCAGCAAGCACTAGAGCAGCAAGCGAGTTCAACCAAGCTTGATGCGCAAGAGTGAGCGACCGCGCAAACCGCCATACTGGAGCAATCGCTTGCAACGGATGGTGCAGTTAGGGATCCTGTTGATAGCGCTGGTGAGTTGTCAGCAAGTACTCGCCAATCCACTCTCCCATCGCAGCGAGGGCAGCGAGGGCAAGTATCCGAAAGCAGTGAGTACCGCGCAGTTAGCGACCTTGCTTGATCTATTAGCCATGCCGCCTAATGGGTGGCTAATAGCCGTCCCTGTACGACCTACACGCGTTGAATTTTCCCCTCAATCACCCGTGCATGTCATGCAGTCACCATCGGCTACTGCTTGCCGTTATCCCATTCAGTTGCAAGTGCCTGAGGGCCGTGGCGAGCTCAAAGCGTATCAGTTATTACACCAGTGGGAGCACCATCCATTAGCGAAGCCAATGTACGAACTTGGCTTTTGTTGGCAGTTGCAACCTTATCCGAAAGCTGTCAACGAATGCCAGCAGGTAACTGCGCGCGGTCGCCTACAATGTCATCTCCAAGGTCCGTTAGGTGGCGGCAACCACCACGCTGATCCTACTCAGGCGCGGTATCGAGTGTTACTGGTAGAGCAGTCTGGCATAGCTTCGGCATCGCAGCAGCGACAAGATTTTAGCATGGTACTTAGTTTAGCTGCGCCGGTGGAGCTCTTAGCTCACGAACTTGGGCATTGGTTGGGGCTAGCTGATGAATACGCGATGAGCGCGCCTTTAGCTGCTGCTTTTTGTCGCGGTGATTACCAGCATCCTAGTTTAAATATTGTGGTGACTGACAGTCGCCAACTCAGTGCTGAGCAACTGCAACAGCTGTGGCAAACCTTGCCATGGCGAACTGCGGTAGAGGATTGGCGCTTGCTAGCGCAGCCTACCTCACTAACCAATAGCCAAGGAGAGCCGTTGTGGGAATTAGGGAGTGCGCCCGAGCAGATTGGTTTACATGCGGTAGATACGTGTCAAAACAGCGACTATTTTGCTTGGCGACCACTAGCTGAGATCACGGCGATGCAATATTTCGATAGTGCGCGTTGGCCATCGCTGTATCTAGAACTTATTCAGCAACAGTATGCTCATTAAGAGGAGTCACGATTAGGTAAACTCCTCCCAATGATAGCCTTACAGTGCTAAGCGGCAGCCACTGCCAACGCCGTTTGTGCCAGCATAATCACTGGGCAGGCGATTGCGAAAAACCAGACCAAGCTGCGTAGTTTGTCGTAATTAGCTAAATACAAAACATGATACGCAATGCGTAAACCAAGATAACTTACTGCTAACGTAATGTTGGTATCAGAAACGCTATTGGTGGCTAATACGGCAAGGATAGCGGTGGCATACAGTGGAAACGCCTCGTACGCATTGTAATGACCCGCCACAGCACGAGCACCAGCACCTGTTAAGCGTTGTTGCTGAGCTCGCGGATGACGGTTATCGTAACCAGCATCGCGATTCTGGAAATACACCACAGGTGCTTTGGCCGCAATCGGTAGCAACCCAGCAATCAATAAACACCAGATCAGAATACTCATTTCACTTCCTTACCGGCAGCTTGCATATCGGCATGATACGACGAGCGAACTAAGGGGCCCGAGGCTATATGGGTAAAGCCCATCTTCTCGCCCTCAGCGCGGAACATATCAAACTCATCTGGCGTCACATAACGAGTGACGGGCAAATGATGACGACTCGGCTGTAGATATTGACCAATGGTGAGCATATCAACATCGTGCGCACGCAAATCACGCATCACCTCTAGAATCTCTTCATTGGTTTCGCCTAAGCCAACCATAAGACCAGACTTAGTACGGACATCAGGTCGAGCTACTTTGTAATTTTTGAGCAGGTCTAACGACCACTGGTAATTCGCTCCAGGCCGCGCGGCTTTGTACATGCGTGGCACGGTTTCAAGATTGTGGTTGAACACATCCGGAGCCTCATCGGTTAGGATATCTAACGCGACTTGCATCCGCCCACGAAAATCAGGCACTAACACTTCTACCTGAATGCCGGGGCTTTGCGCTCGGATTTCACGAATACAGTCCGCAAAATGTTGTGCACCACCGTCACGTAAATCATCGCGGTCAACGGAAGTAACCACCACATACTTAACTTTCATGTCACGAATAGTAGCACCTAATTTGACGGCTTCTTCAGGGTCAACGGGCAGCGGACGACCGTGCGCAACGTCACAAAACGGACAACGGCGGGTACAAATGGCACCCAGAATCATGAAGGTTGCGGTACCGTGGTTGAAGCATTCTGCCAAGTTAGGGCAGGAGGCTTCTTCACAGACAGAGTGCAGCCCATGCTTACGCATGGCTTGCTTAATTTCGTCAATACGCTGAGTAGAGCTAGGTAGCTTCACTTTTAGCCACGCGGGCTTGCGCAGCATCTGCTCACGCTCAGTAGGCATGATTTTAACGGGGATCAATGCCATTTTATCGGCATCACGAAGTTTCACGCCAGGTTCAATTCTTACCGGTTTTGACATAGCCTATGCGAATCCTGTTGTTTCGGTGATTTCTTGATAACCCATCAATTCAGCGAAGATTTGGGTTACCTGCGTGGCCGCATCAGTGACATCCTGCGGCCCATTCAGTGATTTTGTTTGTACCATTTGCATGCCGGCATACCCGCAAGGATTGATTCTTGCGAACGGGCTTAAATCCATATCCACGTTCAGTGCCAGACCATGAAACGAACAGCCTTTTCTAATACGCAACCCTAGCGAGCAAAGTTTATCGCCTTGCACATAAACGCCAGGTGCATCGGCTTTGGCGGCAGCAACCACGCCATAATTGGCCATCAGCGCCACTATGGTGTCTTCAATGGTATTGACTAGTTGGCGCACGCCTACTTTGCGGCGCCTAATATCCAGTAAAAAATACACCACCAGTTGACCGGGACCATGGTAGGTGACTTGACCACCGCGGTCTACTTGGACCACTGGAATATCGCCCGGAGCCAAAATATGTTCTGCTTTACCGGCTTGGCCTTGGGTGAACACCGGCTCATGTTCAAGTACCCAAAGTTCGTCACGGGTTTGCTCATCGCGCTTATCGGTAAAGTCTTGCATGGCCTGCCATACCGGCTGGTAGGGCTGCCTACCCAGCTGTCTGATCAGCAGTTGTTGAGCGATCTCTTTAGTGGCCAACTTAGAGCACATATTTCACTTCTTCGATTGCCGCCAGCTCACGATAGAGGGTTTCTATGTGTTGTTGGCTTTCTACTTTAATTTGAATAGATACTGAGTGGTAGGTTCCTTTACTGCTAGGCTTTAGAGTCGGGTTATAATCGCCCGGCGCATGTTGCTGAGCAACGGCGACAACTAAATCTGCTAACTCTGGAACCGCCAAGCCCATCACTTTAAAGGTGAAGTGACAAGGAAACTCAACCAACTCATCAAAGCGTGTTTTTTGCATGCTTTACTCCCAAATGAATGGCTTAACTAACACCATTGCTTTATACCACTGCATGATGAGGGCAAAAATAACGATAACAAGGTGTCGTAACTGTTGCGGCCGATTATATCATTATTTTAGGGCAAGGTTGGAATTTGAATGTGCTTTGCGCGTTTGCACTAGGCAGAGGTTGTGGTTGTGGTTGTGGTTGTGGTTGTGGGGGAGAGAGCAAGGCCGCTGACTCAACGGCCTTGCTGGAACTAACATCAAGGCTGGGTTATTCTTCGCTAAAAGATTGCTTAGCCCAGTCACTTAAACGTTTAAACCAACCGCCTTGTTCAACACTATGAAGGGTAACAAGTGGGTAGCTGGCAATATCTTCGCCGTCCAGTTGCAAATACACAGTGCCTACTTGAGTGCCCTTAGCGATAGGCGCTTGCAAGTTTTGCGTTAACTCAAAGTTTGCTTTCAGGTTGCCGCGTTGGCCCTTAGGTAAAGTAATCACCACATCTTCAGTGACTCCAAGCTGCACGGTATCTTGTTCACCACCCCAAATACGGTGATCGACAAAGCTCTCGCCAGCGCTGTAGGCAGTGACGGTTTCGTAATAACGAAAGCCGTAGTTCAATAATTTTTTACTTTCTACTTTACGTGCTTGCTCGCTGTCCGTACCCATCACCACAGCAATGAGGCGGGTGTCACCTTCGGTGGCTGACGAGACTAGGCTATAACCGGCTTCTTCGGTGTGGCCGGTTTTAATCCCATCGACATTCATGCTGCGATCCCACAACAGCGAGTTACGGTTGTACTGTTTGATGTTGTTGTAGGTAAAAGATTTTTCGGCATACAACGAATATTCTTCCGGCACATCGCGAATTAATGCACGGCCTAAAACAGCCATGTCACGCGGCGAGGTGTATTGGTCTGGGTTTGGTAAACCGTGGCTGTTGGCGAAGTTAGAGTTACTTAATTGCAGCTCTGCGGCATAGGTATTCATCAGATCAGCAAAGGCGTCTTCACTGCCGGCAATGTGCTCAGCCATAGCGACACAAGCATCATTACCTGAAGAAATCACGATGCCTTTGTTGAGTTCAGCAACCGATACTTGTTTACCGACTTCAATGAACATCTTGGATGATTCAGGAAAGTTTTTGGCCCAAGCGTTCTCACTGATGGTGACCATGTCGTCATTATTGATGCGGCCGGCTTGCAGTTCACGGCCAATAATATAGCTGGTCATCATTTTGGTTAAACTAGCCGGCGCTAATTGCTCATCTTCATTACCACCGACAATGACATGGCCCGTGGTGTAATCCATCAAAATGTACCCTTTGGCATTAATGGAGGGCGCTGGCGGAACGATAGCAGCATGAGCTATGGTTACGGAGGCGGCAGCAACAATGGTTAAGCTGCGAACAAAGTGACGAAACACATTGGGCATAAGGATGATTCTCTATGTTACTAGTTCTAAAAAGGGTTCGAATAGTACCACGTTCTACCAGAAAACGCAGGCTTTAGGGCACGGCTACCCGAAACGCGTCGGGATAACCAGCTTGCCGAAGTTGTTCTAACAATTCATTGGTCTGTGGTTCGGCAAACGGACCTAACATGACTTTGTATAGACCATTATTAGGTTGAGTAGTTGCAGGGACAGCGTAGATTTGTTGAAGTTTTTCAGCTTCAAGGGCTAACCGCTGAGGATCTGCCCCAGCATGCACTTGAATATAAAACTGCGGCACAGAGGTAGGTGCGATGGGGGTGGTCACAGCGATTGCCGTATTCGGCTCCGGCGGTTGCAGTACTTCAATCCGAACCGGCGCCGTTCCGGTTTTAAGCATACCTATTTTATAGGCGGCAACGTAGGATAAATCGATGATTCTATTGCCGTGAAAAGGCCCTCGGTCGTTAACTCGCACCACCACCGATTGCTGATTATTTAAATTAGTTACTCTCACATAGGAGGGTAATGGCAGGGTTTTGTGGGCGGCACTCATGGCATACATGTCGTAGGTTTCGCCATTTGAGGTTAAATGACCATGAAATTTCTCGCCATACCACGAGGCGGTTCCTTCTTGGGTGTAACCCTCGACATTATCTAAAATATGCCAAGTACGCCCGAACAGTTGATAAGTTCGATTGCCTTGCCGGCTGTAAGGCTCAAATGAGGGCTCGGGCTCTATCAGTTCATCGGCACTAGGTAGTCGTGCGGGGATAGAGTCATGCTTTTGGCTATAGCGAGAGGGAGCTTCGGGCGCACTAGAGCATGCTGCTAGCAGTAAACTGAGTAGGGCTAAGCAGCCTAGATTCAGTGGCCTTAGCATGGTGCTACCTCGCTTGCCGCAACTGTTGGCTAAATTGATACACAGCCATGGCGTACAGCGGGCTGTGATTGTAGCGGGTAATCACATAAAAGTTATTGAACCCTAGCCAATACTCATGGCCCTCAGCTAACTCAAACGCAAACACTTTGGCTTTCTGATCAGCGTTGACGGTGCTGGTAAGGCTAAGGCCTCGTTCAGTGAGTTCGGCCACCGTTGCACTTGGCTTCAAGCCTTTTTCTACGAGGTTAGCTACGGAATCGCTCGGCGCTAGCAGCTGCGCAACGGGAGCATCGGCCTGCCAACCGTGGCGGGCAAAATAATGAGCGACACTGCCAATTGCATCGACCGGATTACCTAGTAAGTCACGTACGCCATCGGCATCGAAATCTACGGCGTAATGGCGATAAGAAGAGGAGATGAATTGGCCATAGCCCATGGCTCCGGCGTAGGAGCCCTTCAGCTCAGTAGCAGGTAAACCTTCTTCGTTGGCCAACAGCATAAATTGGGCGAGCTCAGAGCGGAAGAATTTAGCTCGAGGCGGATAGTGAAAGCCTAAGGTAAAGAGTGAATCTAATATCGAATAGTTACCTAGGTATTCGCCGTAAAAGGTTTCTACGCCAATGATTGCGACAATAATTTCAGCCGGTACGCCATACTCTTGTTCGGCTTTGGCGAGCGTTTGTTGATGAGTTTGCCAAAACTTAAGGCCGGCTTGCAGGCGTCTTTCGGTCAAAAAAATGGGATAGTATTGATGCCAAGGCTTGGCTTCCCACGGGCGCTGAATGGCGTCAAATACGTCTTGATTGAAACTGGCTTGCTGCAACAGTTGTTGCACTTGGCTGGTACTAAAACCATGCTCGTTGACCATGGTTTCAATAAATTCTTGCTGCAATTGCGCTACGGTAGCAGCATCTGCTGGCTCGACTTTGGCACTAGCAGGCTGGCTGAGGACCATAGCTAAGCTCGCGGTGATTAGGAGCTTGGTACTAAGCTGGTTGAGCAGACGAACGTAGTTGCGCATGGTTATTCCTTACCGCTTGTTATTATTGTGCTGATGGCGCTAATCGTGCATAACCAAACGTTTATGCGTAGCGATAGCCATCAGTAAACCAAATCCTGTCATTAATGTCACCATAGATGTGCCACCATAACTTACCAGCGGCAAGGGTACACCAACCACGGGTAAGAGTCCTGAGACCATGCCAATATTTACCAAAACATAAACAAAAAAGGTAAGAGTTAAGCTGCCAGCTAACAATTTGTGATACACCTTTTGCGCCCGCATGGCCAGAATCATGCCACGAAAAACAATGAAACCATAAAGCAAAAATAAGCCAATCACGCCAATTAGGCCAAACTCTTCGCTAAATACCGAGAAGATAAAATCCGTGTGGCGCTCAGGGAGAAACTCCAGCTGCGACTGGGTGCCTTGTAACCAGCCTTTGCCTTCAATACCGCCGGAACCGATCGCGATTTTCGATTGAATGATTTGATAACCTGATCCTAAGGGGTCGCGCTCAGGGTCAAGGAAGGTTAACACGCGCTGACGTTGATAGCCGTGCATGAGAAAGAACCAAAGCACCGGGATAAAAGCGCCTATAGCAACTCCAAAGAGGGTAATGAGACGCCAACTCATACCGGCTAAAAACAGCACAAAGATGCCGGCGCTAGCAATCAGTAATGAGGTACCTAAATCAGGCTGTTTGGCAATCATCAGAGTAGGGATGAGCAGCAGCAAAAAGGCCCCAGCCAAACGCGTTTTGGTGGGCGGTAGGCCTTGTTGTGCTATGAACCAAGCTACGGCCATCGGTACCGCTAGCTTCATGATCTCCGATGGCTGAATGGTTGCCACGCCAAGATTTAGCCAACGTTGCGCCCCTTTACTGGATTCACCAAAGAGCAACACCCCTAACAGCAACACGATGCCGACGGCAAATATCGGTAGTGACCAGCGCTCAACTAAACTTAAGGGAACTTGTGCTACGACCAACATGGCCATAAAGGCCAAGCCAATACGCACCACTTGGCGTTCGGTCATGGCGAGGTCTTGGCCACTGGCTGAATAAACCGTGACGAGACTAAGCAGGGCTAGTACCAGCAGCGCTAAAAAGAGCGGGCCATCAATATGAAATCTACTGAGCCATTTATGACGTTGGCGTTCTTGGCTAGTTTGCATCGGCTGGCTCCTCTAAAATCGCTAACACAGACTCTAAGCCACCCGTCGGGGCCGGATCAGCAAAGTAGGCATCGAGTAATTGGCGCGCCATGGGCGCCGCAATACTACTACCGCCGCCGGCGTTTTCGACGGCAATAACCACCACAACTTCCGGGTTTTCAGCGGGTGCGTAACCCACGTACATCGCATTATCACGGTATTTTTCAGCAATTTCTTCAGCGTTATATTCTTCGTCTTGGCCGATACTGCGTACTTGCGCGGTTCCGGTTTTACCGGCTGAGGTGTAACTGGCCCCTTGAAACGCCCGCCGTGCGGTACCTTTGGGCGAGGTGATCACTTTGGTGAGCGCTTGGTGGGCGACTTCCCAGTTGTTGGCATGTTTCAATACCACCGGCTCACGTTGTTCCACCACTGCGGGAATCCGCACCGGGCCTTCAGCGATACTTTCTAAAAGACGTGGGACCGGGCGCTCCCCGCGGTTCGCCAGCACTGATGTGGCTACGGCGAGTTGCATCGGGGTGGTGGTCCAGAAACTTTGACCGATGCCAATCGATACCGTTTCGCCAGCATACCAAGGCTGGTTAAAACGCGCGCGTTTCCAGCCTGGCGACGGCATTACAGCGGCTGATTCTTCGGCGATATCGATGCCAGTACGCTCGCCAAAACCATAGCGAACCATATCATCATGAATGACATTGATGCCCATTTTCAAGGCAATATCGTAATAAAAGGTATCACAACTTTCGACTATGGCATCGGTGACGTTAACCCAGCCATGCCCCCACGCTAGCCAATCTCGATAGCGGTGATCAACCCCCTCAATCATGAACCAACCTGGGTCCCAAATACGGCTGTTTGGCGTGATGATATCCTGCTCTAACGCGGTGATGGCTAAATGTGCTTTAATGGTGGATGCCGGCGGATAGCCACCTTGGGTACTACGATTAAGGAGCGGCGAGTGGGTCGAGTTGAGTAAGCTTTGATATTGAGCGTAGCTGATGCCCTGAGCAAACCAGTTGGGATCATAGCTCGGCTTACTCACCATAGCTAAAATAGCCCCATCGCGCGGGTCCATGAGAATGATAGAGCCACGATCTTGGCCGAGTAGATCGTAGGCAAATTGTTGCAGTTCAGCATCCAGTTCTAAGTGTAAATCTTGGCCCGGTACCGGCGGTTGAACGGATAGCGTGCGAATGTTACGTCCACGAATGTCAACTTCAACTTGTTGATAGCCAATACTGCCATGCAGTTGCTCTTCATAAAAACGTTCAACACCGAGTTTGCCAATCACTCGAGTGGCTGCATAATTGGCAGCTAAACCTTGTTCGGTCAGTTTATTAAGATCCGTACGGTTAATTTTAGCGACATAGCCCAGTGCATGGGTGATGGCCTCGCCGTAGGGATAATGCCGCACTAATCGTGCCTCAATACTTACCCCCGGGAAGTCATGTTGACGTACCGCTACTCGAGCTGCTTGTTGCTCGGTTAAACGGTCTAATAAAATCACCTGATTAAAACGTCGTTCGCGCCGCCTGGTCTCATGAAAATCCTCAATCACGCTAGCATCAAACTCAAGCAACTGTTGTAATCTGGCCAGGGTTGCATCCAAGTCTTCGACTTGTTCAGGAGTGATTTCTAGACTCAGAACCGGGCGGTTTTCGGCTAGTATGCGGCCATCACGGTCGTAAATAATGCCACGATTAGGGGCTAGTGGGACGACTTTAATGCGGTTATCGTTTGAGCGGGTTTGAAACTGTTGATGCTCAACCACTTGTAAATGATACATGTTGAGCAACAGCACCCCAAAGGTGACCACGACCACCAGCAAACTAACAAAAACGCGCCGGGCAAATAGCGCAGCTTCAGCGTAATTGTCTCGGATGGTAATGCGTTTGTGCTTCATGCTTACTCACGGTGGTAGGGGTGGTTGTTGGTGACACTCCAAGCGCGATACAAGGCTTCGGCGACAATCACCCGTACCAGTGGATGCGGTAAGGTGAGGGCCGATAAAGACCAGCGTTCATCGGCTGCGGCAACACACTCAGGGGCTAACCCTTCGGGGCCGCCCACGAGTAAGCTAATGTCACGCCCGTCCATCAGCCAGTGCTCTAAGCGTCCAGCTAACTGGGGGGTTGTCCAAGGTTTACCGGTCACCTCTAAGGTAACAATCCGATCACCTTTACCAACGGCCGCCAGCATAGCTTCGCCTTCTTGCTTAAGAATACGGGCAATATCGGCATTCTTACCACGTTTACCAGCCGCAATCTCCACCAATTGTAATTGGCAGTCGGCTGGAAAACGTTTGGCATAGGTGTGATAGCCAGTGCTGATCCAATCAGGCATTTTTTGCCCAACAGCTATCAGCTGAATCCGCATTACTTGCGGCTCCAAAGTTTTTCAAGTTCGTAGAAATCACGGATGGCTTCTTGCATCACGTGTACGACTACGTCACCTAGGTCTACTAGCACCCATTCAGAATGCTCATGACCCTCAACGCCTAACGGCGCCACGCCGTGGTGTTTCGCTTCGGCGGCCACATAGTTCGCAATACTGCGCACGTGGGTTTTTGAGCTACCTGAACATATCACCATATATTCAGCAATATCGGTTTGCTCGTGTACGTCTAATACTTTAACGTCGCGGCCTTTCATATCATCAATTTTAGCTACGACAAAGTCGCGTAATTGTTCAGCTTGCAAAAGGGTCTTACTCCAGTTTTTGGCGCGTTCAAGAATGACGGCGGCCAAGGTTTAACATGTCAAAAAAAGATGCGCTAGTTTAGCATGAAGCAACCCAAAAAAGCAGCTAACGATAAAGCTGCTGTTGTTCGATGTAGTGAGCAACACTTGCCGGCACCCAATGTTGCCATGCTTGTTGTTGCTGGATAGCTGTTCGAATGGCGGTTGCAGAGATATCAACAGCCGTGGTTGGGGCCAGATAAATCGCCCCCTGGGGTTGTTGTATGAACTGGTCCAGCTGAGTGATTTGGCGTTCAGCGAGCACCTTTGTAACGGTGGCGTTGAACGTGACCTGGCTATGGGGGCGTTGCATGACGACCCAATTTGCATGATCAAAGAGATGCTGCCATTGATGCCAACGATGCAGTGATGCAAAGGCATCAGCGCCGCATAAGAACACCAACGCGTCCTGTGGCCAGCGTTGCTTCAGTTCGGCAAGAGTTTGCGCGGTATAACTTGGCCGAGCTTGGTTGAGCTCCCAGTCTTCGGCAACGCAATGGTCTAGGGCCGTGGCTGCGAGTTGCGCCATGGTTAGGCGTTGGGTAGCGGTAGCACCAGGATAGTCACGATGGGGTGGTTGCGCACTGGGCATTAAATGCAGTTGCGCCTGCAGTAGCTGTTGCACTTGTTGCGCCGGCCGCAAGTGGCCCCAATGAATAGGGTCAAAAGTACCGCCAAGAATAGCACGAATCATAACGGGAGCTGCTGCAACTGTTGCGGGCGACAATACAGGGCTACCAACTGCGTGACCAAGGTGGGATAGTGGTCACCTGAATCACCTTTAAAAGCGTATTCTAAGCGGCTTAACAATTGTCCCGCGACTTGCATTGCGGAGGCATCCATACGCTGCACAAACTGGCGATAAGCAGGCTCTTGCGAGCGCCACAGACGTTGTTGCTTGGCTGCGGCACTAAAACTTTGTCCCTCCGCCAGAGCTTGTTGCAGACTGAATACTAGGGTCCATTCGCGTTGCAGGGCCCAATTTAAAATAGCCGGCTCAACATCCCCTTCAAACAGGCGTTGCAACTTGTGCAAAGCTTGGTCGAGATCCGCCGCTAAAATAGCTTCTTGTAGCGCAAACACATTAAAACGGCTTTGATCTTCACTATGCGAAGTAATCAGGGCCGCAGTGACTGGGGGAGGTAACTCGCTTAAGGCTAGTTTCTGCAATTCTTGATCCAGTGCTAACAGGTTACCCTCGTACCAATCAGCCAGCAATTGTACAGCCGATGGGTCTAGTTGTAACTGATAGCGTTGCGCCCGTTGCTGAATAAAGCGGGGTAGCTGCTGGCGCTCAGGATTGTTGGCGCTGACCATGGTGGCGACTTTGCTGAGTTGCTGAAACCACTTGGCTTTTTGTTGTTCTTGTTTGAGTTTAGGGCCAATAATGACCAGAATTTGGTCTTGGCTGGGCTGCTCGGCATAGCTGCGCAAGGCTTCGCCACCTTCGCGCCCTGGTTTACCCTCGGGTAATTCTAGTTCAAGTAAACGCTGACTCGAAAACAGGCTTAAATTAGCACTGGCGGTATGCAAGATGCTCCAATCAAGCTGAGCATCTTGGAGCAACCGTTGGCGCTCATCAATGCCTTGCTGGCGCGCAAAACGGCGTAATTGCTGGACGCTTTCATCCACTAATAGCGGCGCATCACCAAACACACAAACGATAGGCGCTAGCCCATGTTGTTGTAAATGCTGGGTGAGTTGGCTGCTATAAAGCTGCATGATTACTCCGCTAACTGGGCAAGAATCTGCCGCAGCATGCGGCGGGCTGCTTCTTCACGCATTTCTGCCACCAGCAGTTCGCGTTCACGGGTCTTGGCTAGCGCAAAGTTGGGGTCGTCTTGATAATCACGATAGACCTCAATTCGTAGGTCGACCGGATCTTTATTGGCTTCGTTGATGCTGTAGTCCACGCTATAGATCAACTCGTATTCCGCTACTTGGCCAGAGCCCGATAGGGATAGGGTACGGCGACTTAGTTCATCGCGGTTAATGGCAATCACCAAGCCAGGATCGGCATCTACGAGTTCAACCCCGGCTAAGTTTAAGCGCTGTTCAAACACATTAGCAAATTCACTGAACTTAGGTGCTTGTAAGTACACTTGTTGCAAACTCGGCGGCAATTGATACTGATCACGTAACTGAAAGCCACAACCCATGATTAGGGTTGTGGCTAACAGCACAGTTATCCATTGGAGCAAGCCGTTGCGCATGATTAGTTGGCCACTATATTGAATAACTTACCCGGCACATAAATCTGCTTCCGAATGGTTTTACCATCCACAAAGCGCGCCACATTGTCGTCTGCCATAGCTAGGGCAGTCACGGTTGCTTCATCGGCATCGGCGGCTACGGTCAATTTGCTCCGCACTTTACCGTTAACTTGTACCACAATCAGTACCGAAGTTTCGACTAAGGCTGCCTCATCAAAGCTTGGCCAGGCGGCAAAGTTGATATCACTGCTATGGCCTAAGGCCTGCCACAGGGCTTCTGCTAAATGCGGGGTTACCGGCGCTAACATCAGCACTACGGCATCCAAGGCTTCGGCCATTAAGCCACGATCAAGAGCTGTATCTAAAGAAGCTTTTTGCAGCCGGTTCAATAACTCCATGATGGCTGCAATAGCTGTATTGAAGTTTTGGCGACGGCCCATGTCATCGGTAACTTTTTGAATAGCACGATGTAATTCACGGCGTAATTGCTGTTGTGACTCAGACAGTTGCTGCCAGTCTTGGCTACGCGGCTGGTCTGCTACCGCGACAAAGTCCGCGGCCAAGCGCCAGACTCGACGCAAGAAACGTTGCGCGCCATCGACACCAGAGTCAGACCACTCGAGCGTGGCTTCTGGCGGTGCGGCAAACATCATAAACAGGCGCACGGTATCGGCACCGTATTTATCAATCATCACCTGCGGGTCGATGCCGTTATTCTTAGATTTCGACATTTTGGTCATGCCGCCATGAGTTACCGGCTTACCATCGCTACGCAAGATGGCTTCAATGATGCGGCCCTTGTCATCACGACGAATATCCACCTCTAGGGGCGAATACCAGGTGATTTTACCTGAGGCATCCTCACGGAAATAACTATCCGCAAGCACCATACCTTGGGTTAACAGGCGCTTAAATGGCTCATCAGATTCCACTAACCCAGTGTCGCGTAACAATTTGTGGAAGAAACGCGCATAGAGCAAATGTAGGATCGCGTGTTCAATACCGCCGATGTATTGGTCTACGGGCAACCAATAGTTAGCCTGCTCAGGGTTCAGCATACCGTCTTGGTAGTTGGCGCTACAATAGCGCGCGTAATACCAAGATGATTCCATAAAGGTATCAAAAGTATCGGTTTCGTGTTCGGCTGGCTGCCCTTGGTAAGTGGTTTGGCGCCATTGTGGATCTTCTTTGATAGGGGATGAGTTACCTGACATCACCACATCTTCAGGGAGTTTTACTGGCAGTTGATCTGCCGGTACCGGTACCGATTCACCATTCGCTAAATTCAGCATAGGAATAGGAGCGCCCCAGTAGCGTTGCCGCGATACGCCCCAATCACGCAGGCGGAAGTTCACCTGACGGCGGCCAATGCCACGTTGTTCGAGGGTATCAGCAATGGCTTGGAAAGCTTCATCACTGCTTAAACCTGTGTAGGGACCAGAGGCAATGGTGGTGCCTTTTTCAGTAATGGCAGCTTGGCTAATATCGGCCTCACCGCTGGCCGGATCGATCACCACAGTGATAGGCAATTGATAGGTGGTGGCGAATTCCCAGTCACGTTGGTCGTGGGCCGGAACAGCCATCACTGCACCTGAACCGTAATCCATCAACACAAAGTTAGCGACCCAGATTGGAATAAGCTCGCCCGTTAGCGGATGAACGCCACGGAACCCCGTATCCATACCTTTTTTGTCAATGGTAGCCAAATCAGCTTCAGCCATTTTGACGTTTTTAATGGTTTCGATAAAGGCCGCAAGCTCAGGATTCTGTTCAGCTGCTTGTTGCGCCAACGGGTGTTGCGCCGCCACTGCCATATAAGTCACCCCGTACAGGGTATCTGGGCGAGTGGTATAAACGGTTAAATGCGCATCACTGTCAGCAATAGCAAAATCAATTTCCACCCCTTCAGAACGACCAATCCAGTTGCGCTGCATGGTTTTTACTTGCTCTGGCCAATCTTCAAGTTGGTCTAAATCGTCGAGCAGTTCTTGCGCGTAGTCAGTGATTTTTATAAACCACTGCGGAATTTCTTTTTGCTCAACTTTTGCGCCGGAACGCCATCCACGACCGTCGATAACTTGCTCGTTAGCAAGTACGGTTTGGTCGACCGGATCCCAGTTTACCGTGGCATTCTTTTTGTACACTAAGCCCTTTTCATAAAGCTTGGTGAAGAACCATTGCTCCCACCGATAATAGTCCGGCTGACAGGTGGCTAATTCACGCGACCAATCGTAACCAAAGCCTAAAGACTTGAGCTGGTTACGCATGTAATCAATGTTTTGATAGGTCCATTTAGCTGGTGCCGTTTGGTTCTGAATAGCGGCGTTTTCGGCCGGCAAGCCAAAAGCATCCCAACCCATAGGTTGCAGGACGTTTTTGCCTTGCATCCGCTGAAACCGAGCGACCACATCACCGAGCGTGTAGTTACGTACGTGTCCCATATGGAGCTTGCCACTTGGGTAAGGAAACATCGACAAGCAATAGAATTTTTCTTTGCTAGGGTCTTCGCTAACTTGAAACACGTTATCGCGTTCCCAACGCTGTTGTACCTGGGGTTCAACAAGGGCTGGATCGTACTGCTCCGGCATCTGCTTTAACATCTGGACTTCCGTTTATTGATTAACTGGTGGCAATTAAAAGTAATAGCTGAGGCTGCCTAGAAAGGCAGGAACACGCTTACAGCGCGTACCACATCATCAGCATGATAACGATGCCGAATAGGCCAAAGAAGGCATACTCAAGCCGCTCGCGCTGTTGTGCATCAACGCTTTCTGGGTTGCGATGAAAGGCAAAGAAACCCAAGCTAGTAACACCTAAGGTGCCTGCGCCAACAAGAATAGCAAAGATAATTGCCGCTACGATGTTTTCCATGATTAACTCGCTTCTCAAAAGTAGGGTAAAAAAGACGAATAACCCGAAGGTTAGTTAAACTTGCGCTTATATTACTGATTTTGGCGGCGCTTGACCATGCCGAAAATACCACATATCGCAATCATCAGTGCAATTATCCATGCATTTAGTAGGCCATTACGATAAAACGGCGTGGTGCCTTGAACTAGCGGGACTTGGGCACTGAGTGTGGCGGCGACAAATTGCGGTGCGCGCGCGAGTTCTTGGCCATATTCGTTAACCACTGCGGTGATGCCATTGTTGGTAGCTCGCAGTAACGGACGACCCAGTTCTATCGAGCGCATGCGAGCGATTTGCATGTGTTGAGCTGGGCCATGGGAGGCGCCAAACCAGGTATCGTTGCTGACCGTGATTAAAAAATCTGAGTGAGGCTTAAGATTGGCGCGTACTTGATTAGGAAACGCGATTTCATAACAAATTGCTGCGGTTAAGTGCTGCCCTTTGGCGCGTAGGTCGGGCTGTACGTAATCTCCCCGGCTAAATGAGCTCATAGGTAGATCAAACAAAGGGGCTAGCGGGCGCAGTAAATTTTCAAAGGGAACAAACTCACCAATGGGCAATAATTGATGCTTCGCATAGCGGTTACTATGGCCATGATAATAGGCTTCCATCGGTTGATAGGGCGCATCCATACCGAGGGTAATCAAACTATTAAAATATTCGCGATTGCTGTAATCAATAATGCCGGTGATTAAACTGGTATCAGCAGCCACTAAATCCTGATGGATGTTCGCCAAAATATCATCGGTATAGGGCTCTGGCATAGTCACCGCAGATTCGGGCCAAACAATGATGTCATGACTGCTATAGAAAGGCTTACTGAGTTCTAAATAGGTTGTAAGCGAGCGCCAATGTTGATCCGGATTCCACTTAATCGATTGAGAAATATTGCCTTGCACTAACAGCACTCGTTTGGTTTCGCCAGTGCGCTCTAATTGACTCCATTGTGGCAAAGCAAAGCTAACTAGTAGCAGTGCTGTGGCCACCGCAGTAGGCAACAAACACCGCTGCTGCCAGCCACGATAAAGGCTAATCGCAATCAGCCAGACGATCACACTGACGCCACTAACACCCACCCAAGCAGCGTATTGTCCAAGGCTGGCATCGGTCTGGCTATAACCTAACTCTAACCAAGGGAATCCGGTTAACAGCCAACCGCGCAAGCTTTCAGTGAGTAACCAAATGCCTGGCAGTAACCAGATGGCGCTCGGGCCAAATTTGTGTTCGCTCCATTTCCACAGCCATAAAGCCACTGCGGGAAACAAACTTAAGTAGGCATAGAGCACCAGTAAGATGGCAATGGAGGCGAGCGGATGCAGCCCACCAAACTGATCGATACTGACGTAGATCCAGCTTAAGCCGGCACCAAACCAACCCAGCCCAAACCAAAACCCATGCGCAAAAGCTTGCTTGGGGCTACTGTTGCGTAATAGCAGCAACAGAAGCGTCAGCACTGCAAGGGGCAACCAAGCCTGTTCAAAAGGGGAGTAGCTAAAGACTAAACTGCCACCTAGCAGCAATGCCATCAGTTTGGTTTTATTCATTTAGTCTGCATCTGTTACACGAGGTGCTTCAGCTAAAGTCACTTGTAACTGCTGAATCCGACGTTTATCGGCACCAGTCACTTTGAAGATCATGCCATGCAAGGTTACTTCTTCACCAACTTGCGGTAAGTGGCCAAAACCATGAGCTACCATACCACCAATGGTGTCGTATTCTTCATCGTCTAACTCGAGATTAAAATACTCGTTAAAGTCTTCGATGGTGGTGAGCGCTTTCACTGAATAACGCGACTTGTTGATGCGCCGAATATCAGCTTTGCTATCTTCATTGAAGTCGGTTTCATCTTCAATTTCACCAACAATCTCTTCAAGAATATCTTCGATGGTTACTAACCCTGATACACCGCCGTATTCATCGACGACGATAGCCATATGATAGCGCTGCTCGCGGAACTCTTTGAGTAGCACATCAACGCGTTTGCTTTCGGGCACAATCACCGCTGGGCGAATCACTTTAGCCAACGAAAATTCTTCGTCGGTCATGCCAAAACCATAGGCGAGTAAATCTTTGGCAAGCAGAATGCCTTCGATGTGGTCTTTGTTTTCGCTCACTACCGGATAGCGGCTGTGCTGCGAATCAATCACGATAGGTAGAAACGACTCGACGCTTTGATGAATATCAATGGTGACCATTTGCGAACGTGGCACCATAATATCGCGCACTTTAAGCTCGGCGACATCTAACACCCCTTCGATCATTTCTTTGGTGTCATTGTCAATCAAGTCTCGTTCTTCGGCGTCCTGGATGAGGTCGACTAACTCTTCTCGACTATTCGGTTCTCCGGTAAACAGTTGCAGCAATTTGCTAGCCCAAGTTTTACGCGCAGAACCGCTCGTAGAGTGGGGATTATCATCGCTCATGATGTCGGTTGTGCTCCATGTGTGCTTCAAAATATCGCTGCTAAGCAGCGTTGGTTATCGAAAAAAGTCAGTTGTATCTATGCTGTTTTCCTAGAGATATGTCTAGGTGATAGCATCCGCTTCCGCATAGGGATCAGCATAGCCCAAGCCGGCTAGGATGTCTCTTTCAAGTTGTTCCATCTGCTCAGCTTGTTGGTCTTCTATATGGTCATACCCCAGCAAATGCAAGGTACCATGCACCACTAAATGAGCCCAATGAGCTACCAAGGGTTTGTTTTGTTCAGTTGCTTCGCGGCTAACCACAGGTGCACAAATGACCAAATCACCGAGCAGTTGCAAAGGCAAAGGCACCGGCGATTCAAACGGAAACGACAGCACATTAGTGGCGTAGTCTTTACCGCGATAATCGTGATTAAGCTGCAAACCTTCGTCGCTGTCAACCACCCTGATGGTCATTTCGCTGTCAGGTTGGGCTAGGTGCTGGAGCACGCTGGTCACCCATTGGCTAAATTGCTGGTGGCTGGGAATGTCGCTGGCAGTACTGGCAATTTGGATATCTAAAGTAGCGGTCATGAGTTACTCGAAGGAGCTTGTTCAAAGCTTTCGTAAGCTTGCACAATACGTTGCACCACGGGATGGCGGACCACATCAGAAGCCTGAAAGAAGGTAAAACTGATGTCATCAATGTCTTTGAGTACTTCAATGACATGACGTAGCCCAGATTTTTGGCCGCGCGGTAAGTCAACCTGAGTAATATCTCCGGTGATAACAGCACGAGAATTAAAGCCAATCCGAGTCAGGAACATTTTCATTTGTTCGCAGGTGGTATTCTGGCTTTCATCCAAAATAATAAAAGCATCGTTGAGGGTACGGCCGCGCATGTAGGCAAGCGGGGCTACCTCAATCACATTGCGCTCAATGAGCTTTTCTACTTTTTCAAACCCGAGCATTTCAAACAGGGCATCGTAGAGCGGGCGTAAATAAGGATCGACCTTTTGTGCTAAATCACCGGGTAAAAAGCCTAGTTTCTCGCCAGCTTCAACTGCTGGGCGAGTTAATAGAATGCGACGAATCTCTTGGCGCTCGAGTGCATCTACGGCACAGGCCACGGCCAGGTAGGTTTTGCCGGTACCGGCAGGACCTACGCCAAAGTTAACATCGTGAGTTAAGATGGCGCGAACGTATTCGGCTTGATTCGGGTTACGGGGTTTGATCAGCCCACGTTTGGTTTTAATGTGAGTCATTTTCGCAAACGCGGGGTCATCGTCATGGTGTTGCTGTTCAAGCACTTGCGCTTGCTGCACCGCTAGGTGCACCATTTGTGGGGTGACACTACCGGCATCACCTTTGATGGTGGCGGTTTCTAGGTATAAATCGCGCAGGATTTTGGCACCAGCCTGCACTGTATGAGCTGGGCCGAGCAGGCGAAATTCATTGTGACGATGACTGATTTCTATGCCTAAGCGGCGCTCAATGTGTTTTAAGTTGTCGTCAACGGGCCCGCATAAATCGGCAATACGGTTGTTATCTGCGGGCTCTAGAGTTATGTCTAACGTACTTACAGTTTGAGTCAAGCTAACCTCGGTGTTGCGAAGATAAAATCCAGCAGCCGGTTAAGAGGCTGCTGGAGGAACGAAAGTGGCCACGCCAAGCTCGTTAGGTTGGTGTTTTGCCTGTCGTGCCAAGATAGTTTGTGGTGCGGTATCAACCCGCAAGCCCATGTCTGATTCTACCCGTAACACGTCGCCGCGTAATGAGTTAACAAACACATCGGTGATTTTGACATCTACAAATTTACCTATCATGGACGGCTCGCCGATAAAGTTAACCACGCGGTTGTTTTCGGTACGCCCACTTAGCTCCATCGGATCTTTCTTTGATGGGCCAATTACCAAGATACGTTGTTCGGTGCCTAGCATCCGTCGAGCATGGGCATGGGCTTGCTGATTAATGCGTTGCTGTAATAGCTGCAGGCGTTGTTTCTTGGTGGCTTCACTGACATCATCAGGCAAATCAGCGGCTGGTGTACCAGGACGCGCACTGTAGATGAAGCTAAAGCTCATATCGTAATCAACGGCTTGAATCAAATCCATGGTGGCTTCAAAGTCGGCATCAGTCTCACCTGGGAAGCCAATAATAAAATCTGAGCTCATGGCGATATCTGGGCGTACTTTTTTAAGCTTACGGATCTGTGACTTATATTCTAATGCCGTGTGTCCACGTTTCATTAACGTCAGAATACGGTCTGAACCACTTTGCACCGGCAGGTGTAAATGACTCACTAATTCTGGAATGGTGGCGTAAGCTTCAATGATATCGTCAGTAAACTCCACTGGATGCGAGGTGGTGTAACGGATGCGATCGATACCATCAATAGCAGCAACTAAGTGTAATAGCTCGGCAAATCGGCAAACCTCACCGGTATGATGTTCACCCCGGTAGGCATTTACGTTTTGGCCCAGTAAATTCACTTCGCGTACGCCTTGCTCAGCAAGCTGGGCAATCTCGAATAACACGTCGTCGACTGGACGACTGACTTCTTCACCGCGGGTGTACGGCACCACACAGAACGTACAGTACTTGCTGCAACCTTCCATAATAGAAACGAACGCGCTTGGGCCATCTGCTTTGGGTTCTGGTAGACGGTCGAATTTCTCGATTTCAGGAAACGAGATATCGACCATCGGCGTGTGATGGGTTTGTACTTGTTTCACCATCTCTGGCAACCGATGCAGGGTTTGTGGGCCAAACACGATATCTACGTACGGAGCACGTTCACGAATATGATCGCCTTCTTGCGAGGCCACACAGCCGCCAACCCCAATCACGAGATCGGGATTTTTATCTTTTAGGGTTTTCCAACGGCCTAACTGATGAAAGACTTTTTCTTGGGCCTTCTCGCGAATAGAGCAGGTGTTCAGCAAAATCAAATCTGCTTCTTCAGGCTCGCCTGCCACCTCGTAGCCATGAGTTGCCTTAAGTAGATCAGCCATTTTCGCTGAATCGTACTCGTTCATCTGACAACCCCAAGTTTTAATATATAACTTCTTACTCATAAATCTCTGGCTCGCTTGCTGTATCGCGTTGGTTGGTTAAGCTGCAGCGGTGACACTGGTCTTAACCAAGCTATCAATAGACTAAATGGGCGGCTATTTTAGCTTGTTCTGCATCCAACTGCCAACTTTCAGGCGGATTTACCGCCAAGCTTAAGCTTTGCGTCGGGTGCGAATCGCTAAATAACCGGCCACCATAATAACGCCGGCTCCTATCAACATACTCAAAGTGATGGGCTCTTGCCAAAACCAGTAGCCCATAAGAGCGGCAAAAATAACCGAACTGTAAGTAAAAACACCGACTCTAGCGGCTGGTGCCATGGCAAAGGCTTTGGTCATGGTTAATTGCCCGGCGACTGCTAGGGCTCCCATGACGGTAATTGCCAACCAATGTTCTGGGGCAACGGCCTGGCCCATCCATAATAGCGGCACTGCCGATAACAGCGTCGCTAGGCTGGCAAAATAAAACACTATTTTACTGGATGATTCAGTAGCTGACATCTGCCGGATCAAAGTTTTAGTAAAAGCTGCTAAGCAAGCAGCAATGAAAGCTACTGCGACCACCGGCGACAAGGTCGCTGTGGTGGGATTAAGAAAAATAAAGACGCCGATAAAGCCAATCCCAATCGCCAACCAGGTTTGGGGTAGCACTTTTTCGTGTAACCAAAGCCGCCCAATGATGGGAATAATAAAAGGCGATAACAACAGCACTAGGGTGGCTTGCGCTAAGGGCAAATGTGCGATCGCATAAAAGAACAAATACATCGCCGCCAAACCCGCCAAGCCCCGGCTCAGGTGAAATTTCCATGCTTTAGTCTTAAAGGCGCTGGGGCCTTTGCGCCACAGCCACGGCAGCAGCACTAAAAAAGCCATTAAATTTCTGAAAAACACCAATTGTTCTGAGGGCAAATAGGTGCTCAAATATTTAACTAAGGCACTTACCCCGGCAAAGCATAGCTCGGCCGTAATAATCAATAGAGAAGCTATAACCACGGAGCGCTGCGGCGTGTCCATAATGTCCTTGTGCGGCGTCAGCCGCCTAGTCAACGAGACTTGTATGAATCGCTATATTATCACGATCACTTTATTAACGCTGAGTAATGTTTTTATGACCTTTGCTTGGTATGCCCATTTGAAAAACCTCGCTGAAAAACCATGGCTGGTGGCGGCTTTTGCCAGTTGGGGTGTTGCCTTGCTGGAATATCTGTTGCAAGTACCCGCCAACCGTATCGGTTATGAGGTCATGAACTTGGGGCAGCTGAAAATCTTGCAAGAGGTGATTACCCTGTCGGTATTTGTGCCTTTTGCATTGTTTTATATGAAAGAAAAGCTAACTTGGGATTATTTATGGGCTGGCTTATGTATTCTTGGCGCAGTATTTTTTATCATGCGTAGTAAGTTTACCGGGTAAAGAGATAAATCATGCAGGTAGTTATTGTAGGTGGCGGTATGGTGGGCGCAGCAGCGGCAGTTGCCCTGGCGCAACAAGGTCATCAGATAGAACTGATTGAAGCAGGCCCCGCAGTGGTAAGCAGCGGCCCGTGGGATTTACGGATCTCATCAATCCATCTGCGCAATGTGCAATGGCTACAACAGTTACATACTTGGGCGCTAATTAGAGCCGAACGGCAATTTCCCTACACCCAGCTTGCAGTGCAAACACAACACGGGCAGCGGCTTGAATTTAACCAGCATGATAGCGACACCGAGATGCTAGGGGCGATGGTTGAGAATCATGCATTGCAGCAAGCGCTCTGGCAGCAGTTTGCCGAGTTGCCAATCAACGCAAGAGCTCAAACTCAAGTACAAGCGTTTGATTTAACCAAGCAACAAGTGCAGTTAAGTAGCGGTGAGCTGTTAAGTTACGATTTATTGATTGGCGCTGACGGGGCCCAATCGCAGGTCGCCAAAGCGGCTCAGATTGGCCAGCGCGGCTGGGATTATGACATGCGCTGTATGCTGGCGCTAGCAGAACTGGCCGAACCTATTGCGCCGGCAACATGGGAAGTGTTTCGTCCGGAAGGGCCTTATGCGCTGTTACCTCTTGGTGAACGCCAGGCCTGTTTAATTGATTATCGTAGCGAACAACAATGGCAGCATTTTAGTCAACAACCTGAAGCAGTAGCGCAACAGCTTGAACAAACCTTTGCGCCGCACCTTGGCGCTTATCAATTGCTCAACTTTGCCAGTTTTCCGCTGCGTCGTCAGCGCGCATTGCGCTATCAAGTGAAGCAATCGGTGGTGCTTATCGGTGATGCCGCGCACAGCATTCATCCGTTAGCCGGGCAGGGGGTTAATTTAGGCTTTGCTGACGTGCAAACCCTAGTAGCGCAATTAGCCAGTCAACCTTTAGCCCCGGCCTTGGCCGCGTATGAACGTATTAGAATGCGTGAAAACCAGCTGATGATGCGTGCTATGGATGCCATCCATCTTGGTTTTAGTTCGCCGCATTGGGCACCGCAGGGACTAGTAGCTGCCGGCTTGTTCGCGGTAGCGCAAGTACAACCTTTGAAACGAGCCTTGGTACGTCGGGCCATCGGCTTTTGAAGCTGGTGAGAGAGACAACAAAAAACGCTCGTGGATGTTAGCTAAACTTCAGCAAATATCCACGAGCGTTTTATTATTCAATGCTTGTCTAAACTGATTATTGCGGTTTCACCATAACGATGGTGCGGAGGGGGGGACTTGAACCCCCACGAGCGTTAGCTCACTAGCACCTGAAGCTAGCGCGTCTACCAATTCCGCCACCCCCGCAATAATCAGGGGCATCAAAAAAATGGCTGGGGTACCAGGATTTGAACCTGGGAATGGCGGGATCAAAACCCGCTGCCTTACCGCTTGGCTATACCCCAACACAGGGTGCATCAACGAGATAAAGACGATTGGCTGGGGTACCAGGATTTGAACCTGGGAATGGCGGGATCAAAACCCGCTGCCTTACCGCTTGGCTATACCCCAACACAGGGTGCATCAACGAGATAAAGACGATTGGCTGGGGTACCAGGATTTGAACCTGGGAATGGCGGGATCAAAACCCGCTGCCTTACCGCTTGGCTATACCCCAACAGCTATTATCGCCTCACAGTTTGAGTTGGTGCGGACGGAGAGACTCGAACTCTCACGCCGTGAGGCACTGGAACCTAAATCCAGCGTGTCTACCAATTCCACCACGTCCGCCCAAAAAGGCTATTTGGATGGTGGCTACGGCGAGATTCGAACTTGCGACCCCAGCATTATGAGTGCTGTGCTCTAACCAGCTGAGCTACGTAGCCATACCAAATTTTTTATCAAACTGCGCTCGGTGAGTGCGGCGCGTATTATGCAAATCAGGGACGATACCGTCAACCACTTTTTCTCAAAAAAACGCGTATTTCTGCGCGATTGCTTAAAAAAGCGATAGTTTGTTTAATTAATCAACGAATCCGCAGTCGTTAATCAACAAGTTGGTATTCAACCGTCGACACCACCCGCACAATTTTCAAATGAGGGGTATTGGAGTCCCGATCGTAAATACTGAACTGCCCTTGATTAGCACTACGAATTTTACCTAATTCACTATTAGAATGCTCGGCAAAACGTAAGGCGACTTCACGGGCGTTGCGCGCCGACTCCTCAATCATACTAGGTTTAATCGCATTTAAGCCATTAAAATGATATTCCACTTGGGTTTCGTAGGCATTTCCACTTAAGCTCACGCCTTGTTTGCCTAACTCGGATAAGCGTTGCCGTAGGGCTCGAACATTGTCGACCTGGTTGGTATAAACCGTTAGGGTTTGTTCACCGGTATAGCGCAAGCCAACGTCTTCTGTGGCCCAACGTTCAGCTAGTTTATCGAGGACATTTGGTGCGGCGATAGAAATATCATCCTGACTAAAGCCATTATTCAGCAAAAAGGTTTGGATGGCCTTGATATCAGCATCAAGCTCTTCGTAAATGGTCTGTTGACTGTTGCCAGCTCGAACCACTTTAAGTGGCCAAATCGCCGTATCAGCGGCAACTTCGCGTTCAGCTAGGCCTTTGACCTCGACCACCCGTTCAAAACTACGAAACTCTTGTACGCTAGCAGTAAGGGCATAGCTTAACACCCCCGCCGCAAGCACCAACCCAGCGGCTAAAATGCCCGCGGTTAACGGGCGTAAACTATTGTTGGAAATCATGATTTATCCTTATGAGGAGAATGAGTCGCTACCACGGGAGTGACTCGCCGTTGCTATGGATAAATTGACCACTGGAACTTAAGGTTAGTTCATTAATGCGAGCGATAAGTCGAGTTGCAGCTTGATCAGCACTGATATCGCCGGCGTTATTCACCATCTCGGTCTGTACAAAGCCTGGATGCAGCAAGGCTACCGCGACCCCAGCGGCTTCGAGATCCCGTGCTAAGGAAACCCCCGCGGCATTCAAGGCGGCCTTACTCATGCGGTAGCCATAATAGCCACCCGAGCCGTTATCTGTCATGGAGCCCATGCGGCTGGTGATAAGCACTACTTTACTGCCGTTATGTAGGCGAGAGCGCAGCGCATCGGTGAGGATCAATGGCCCCATTGCGTTAACCTGAAATTGCCGCAGTAAACTGTCGGCATGGATAGCACCTAAGCTATCGCGTTCTAACAAGCCGGCGTTATTGATCAAAATATCGATGGTTTGATCGGCAAGCTGTTGGGCTAACTCGCGTACGGCATTGGCATCAGTCACATCGATGCCGGTAATGATTCGGCTTGGCTGCAACTGTTCTAAGGCTTCGCTACTGCTACGACAAACAGCGGTCACTGTGTCGCCTTGGGCCAAATACTGCGCAGTTAAAGCTAGGCCAATACCACGGTTGGCACCGGTAATAACAACATGTTTTGACATGATCACTCCTGTGTTGAGTTGCGATTTATTCGGTAAGTCGTTTGGGATCCAGTAAGCGCGCTAAGGTGTCGCGATCTAAATCCGTTTGCTCAGCAGCAACGTCAAGAATATCGCGCTGTTGCTGATAGGCCTGTTTGGCAATGGCGGCGGCTTGGTTGTAGCCAATCTCGCGATTTAAGGCGGTTACTAGAATCGGATTACGAGCTAGCACGGCGTTGATGCGTTGGTGATTGACGCTGAAATCAGCAATCGCTTGGTCAGCTAGGGCACGGGCCGCGTGGCTGAGCAGTTCAATACTTTGCAGTTGATTGTAGGCAATTACCGGCAACATCACATTTAATTGGAAATTGCCTTGCTGCGCTGCAGCACTGACCGTGTGGTAGTTACCCGCCACCTGCACCGCAACCATAGCTACAGCTTCAGGAATTACTGGATTCACTTTACCTGGCATGATGCTGCTGCCCGGCTGTAACGCGGTCAGGCTGATTTCACCTAGGCCAGCCAGTGGACCGCTGTTCATCCAACGTAAATCGTTGCTGATTTTGAGCAGTACCGTGCCGATCGCATTCAGGGTGCCGCTCACCATGGCGTTGATTTCTTGCCCAGCAATACCAGCAAACAGATTTGCAGCCGGGCAAAACTGAGCGGCGCTGCGCTCATTCAACGCTTGGCAAAAGTCTGCCGCAAACCCATCCGGAGCATTAACGCCTGAGCCGATGGCGGTACCACCTTGAGGCAATTGTTGTAGTAATTGCAAATGTTGTTCTAAAGTAACCTGGGTATGGTTAACTTGGGCTGCCCAGGCCGATAGTTCTTGGGCGAAGGTAAGCGGCATGGCATCCATCAGGTGGGTACGGCCGGTTTTAACCACATCTTTTAAGCTGGTCGCTTTTTGTTTGATCACTTGCTGTAAATGTTGCAAGGCCGGCAGCAGCTGTTGACTGATAGCCAAGGTTGAGCTCACCAGAATCGTGGTAGGAATCACATCGTTACTGCTTTGGCTGGCATTAATGTGGTCGTTAGGATGCAGCTCGAGCCCGCTTTGTTGTTTGACTAGGCTGCTGAGCACCTCGTTCATGTTCATATTGGTGCTGGTGCCCGAGCCGGTTTGAAAAATATCTAGCGGAAAACTATCTGGTTCAGCTTGCGCTAAAATGGTATCAGCCGCAGCGATAATGGCTTGCGCTTGGGGCTGGGTTAGCACGCCGGCTTTGGCATTAGCTTGCGCAGCAGCGGCTTTAACCTGCGCCAAGGCATGAATAAAACGGGCTGGAAAGCGCAACGAGCTGAGTTGAAAATTCTGTCGCGCACGCTCAGTTTGGGCGCGCCAAAGGGCATCAACTGGTACCTCGACGGAGCCCATGCTATCGGTTTCGGTGCGGGTTGCCATGTTTTGCTCCTTATTTGAAAAAAGTCGTGCAAAAGGTAAGGGTTACCTTTTATAGTCACTCATCTGAAACCATGTTACTAGTGAATACATGAGGTTACTATGCGGTTATTTCAAACCGTTTTTACGGTTTTCTTACTCGGTGCTGTAAGCAGCATAGCAGTACTTGCGTTAATCTTCTCGGCCGCAGCAACCGCAACTAACCTGCAAGTTAAAGTGTTAGACGCACAGCAACAACCCTTAGCTGGGGCGGTGATTAGTATTCCGGCAGGAGTAGACCTTCCAACGACAACGAACAGCGCAGATAATTTGTTAACGGCAGAAACCTACGTGATGGATCAGGTGGATAAATTATTTGTTCCCTTCATCTTAGTAGTCGCCAAGGGCAGCCAAGTGGTGTTCCCCAATCGGGATAACATTCGCCATCAAGTCTTTTCGTTCTCGCCCGCCAAGCCTTTCGAGTTACCTCTTTACAGCAATCGTGAGCAGCCGCTGGTGCGCTTTGAGCAAGCTGGGGTGGTGGTGCTGGGCTGCAATATCCACGACCATATGAAAGCCTACATCTATATCAGCCCGCATCAGTACAGCGCCCAAACGGATGCGCAAGGCCAAGTGACAGTGCCGGCTGGGAGCACCCAGTTAGCGGTCTGGTATCCGGGCCAGGAAAATACTGTTACCGACACTCTGGTGACTGTGCGCAGCGGGCAAACGGAACTGGTGGTGCAACTGCCAGTGAGCAAACAACAGCAGCAACCACCCCCACTATCGCCGTTACAGCAAAAATTTAATCAGCGTAAACAACAAACCCTTATGAGTGAGCAGCATTAAATGCGCATCAACAGCTTCAGAACTCGATTATTACTGCTGTTTTTGCTGCTTACCGCAGGCATTTTGGCAACCTCGTTGGTGACTTTACGTTGGGTGGTGGCACTTCAGTCTGAACGGAGTCTAGAGCGCGAGTTGCTGGTGAGCGAGCGCGTTTTTTCAGAATTAATGCAAGTGCGAACGGAGCAATTACAACAAGCAGCGGCGGTACTCACGGCAGATTTTGGTTTTCGGGAGGCGATAGCTAGCCAAGACCAAGAAACCATCATTTCGGCGCTGGTTAACCATGGTGAGCGCATTGGCACTAACTTGATGGTGTTACAAAATGCGGCCGGGGATGAGGTTGCAGCAACCCATGCGGTTAGTGCCTTACCGAGTATTGCGGCACGTACTGCAGTTGCGGCTGCACCTTTGATTTTGGTGCAAGATGAGATTTTTCAAATAGTCACTGTGCCAGTACAGGCGCCGGATCTTATCGCCTGGGCAACCCTTGGCTTTCGCGTTGATGATGAGCTAGCCAAGTTATTGCAACAGTTAACTCTGGCTGATATTAGCTTCATGGAGGTTGGCACCGAGCAAATTTATGCCTCAAGTTTGAGTGCAGCTGAGCGCACTATTTTGGGTAATAATCAACAGCCCTTAGACCAGCGGTTACAGCAGCTGGACTTAGCCGCCCATATCAATAACCTGAGTCAAACGGCGCAATTAGCCGGCCCGCAGGGGTTACAGGTGATTTTTTCTAGCCAACGGCAGCAGGCGCAACAAGAATTCGTCACCCTGCAACAACAATATGCGGCGATGGCCTTGCTGCTACTTATTTTAGCCAGCTTGTTGGCGATCTTAACAGCACGCAAAATTACCGAACCACTGGCGCAATTAACCCAGGCCACGCAACGCCTTGGGCAAGGCGACTATGCTAAACCTATTGGCATCAATCGGGGTGATGAATTTGGCAAGTTAGGGACGGCGTTTGAGGCCATGCGCCATGATATTGCCATGCGTGAGCAGCAAATTGTCTTTCAGTTGGAGCATGATTTACTGACCGAACTGCCCAATCGGGTGAGTTTGCAAAGTTATCTGCGTGAAGCTATCGAAAGCCATCAGCAGGGCTACATTATTTTGCTCAATGTGGCTAGGTTTGGCGAGGTCAATGACAAGTTTGGCCAGCAAGTGGCGGACCGTCTGTTGCAGGCCATAGCACAACGGCTTAGCGCCTTACTCAGCAAACCTTGGTGGCTAGCACGGTTAGCTGGTGATGAATTTGTGTTGGTTGGGGTTGGACAAACCTTGCCGCAAGTTGAGCGGTTGCTAGAGCAATTAAAACTGCAGCTAGAACAACCTTGGTGGTTAGCTGATAGTAGCTATTTATTGCATTTTCATAGTGGCTACTTAGCTTTTACTGGCGGCGCGGATGCCGTCGATGATTTGCTGCGTAAGGCTCAATTGTGCGCCCGCCAAGCTCGACTACAGAACCGTTTTGCGGTGGCTTATCAAGCTGGCATGGACGAGCAGTATTTACGGCGCTTGCAGATAGTGCAAGCGCTGCCCAAAGCGGTGCGCGAACAACGCTTGCAGTTGCACTATCAACCTAAGCTTGCGACCGCTACGGGCACTGTGGTTGGGGTTGAAGCTTTATTGCGCTGGCGCGACGAACACCTTGGCGTGGTGCGGCCCGATGAATTTATTCCGCTGGCGGAGCAAACGGGAGAAATTTATCGGCTCACCCAATGGGTGATTAGTGCCGGCTTAGCCCAACTGGCGTTATGGCATGAGCAAGGGCATAAGCTAAGTTTAGCGATGAATTTGTCGGCTTTAGATCTATCCTCACCGAGCTTAGTGACTGAATTACAGCAACAGGCAAAACAACAGGGCATAGCGCCGGCTTGGATCACCCTTGAGGTGACTGAAAGTGCAGTGATGGAAGACCCCACCAGTGCCAAAGCTAAACTCCAAGCCTTACGCGAGCTCGGCTTTAAAATAGCGATCGATGATTACGGCACCGGTTATGCGTCCTTGGCCCAACTGAAGCAACTCCCTGCAGATGAATTGAAGTTAGACCGCTCTTTTATCCAAGAACTGGCGCACAGTGAGGTCGACCAAACTATTGTGCAATCCACCTTAGCGCTGGCGCATCAATTGCAGTTGCAGACTGTTGCTGAGGGGGTTGAAGATCAAGCTACTTGGCAGGTCTTGCAGCGTTTAGGCTGTACCACAGTGCAAGGATTTTACTTCAGTCGGCCGTTAGCTGCGGCGGAGCTTGAGCTATGGCTCAAACAACATCAACAAGGACAACAAGCATGAGCAGAGTAAGCATGAACACAGCAAGATCTGCTAAGTTAGGTTGGTTAGTGGCGGCGGCCCTAGGTCTGCTGAGCGCCCCTGCCCAAGCCGAGTTTGGTCGCTTATTAGCAACCGGAGGCTTGACCAATATTGAAGGTGCTGGGGGAGGGGGAATTGTCCCTTGGGCAACCTTAGCAAGTTACGCCGATCAACAGCAATGGGGCGCAACCCTAGCCTTCAATGTAGCTGACGTTGATGACTATCAGTTGCAGGTGGGTGCCGCGACTGTCACCTATGATAATCGTTGGGAGTTCAGTTATGCGCGGCAGAACTTTGAGTTGAAGCAATTAGGTGGCGAACTGAAGCAATCGATTTATGGGCTTAAATATCGCCTTGCGGGTGATGTTATTTATGGCGCTATGCCACAAGTGAGTATTGGCCTGCAGCACAAACGCTCGGGTGATTTTAGCTTACCGCAAGCACTAGGTGCAGCGTCCGCCAATGGCACCGATCTTTACGTGAGTGCGACCAAGGCTTGGTTAGATGGCCCTTGGCATCGTACTTGGCTGGCTAACTTAACCGTACGCGGCACTCGTGCGAACGAGCTAGGGTTGCTTGGCTTTGGTGGCGACTTGCAGAACAACTACCAATGGGTAGCAGAAGCGTCAGTGGCGATGTTTGTTAACCGTCATTGGGTAGTGGGCATGGAGTATCGGCAAAAACCAGATAATTTGAGTTTCGCCAAAGAACAAGATTGGTACGATGTTTTTGTGGGCTGGTTTCCGAGTAAGCGCGTTGCTGTGGCTCTTGCTTACACTGATTTAGATGCCATTGCCGGGGCGGCCGGCCAAACGGGCGTGTATGGCTCGTTACAGATTAGTTTTTAAGGGGGCAGGCATGCGGAGTTACAACATTGCGAAGCGCCCGTTGTGGGTACTAGCTGCGGTGCTAGCTGGCAGTATTCATAGTGGCGCAGTAGCACACAGTGCCGCTCCTTTGAGCGCCACGATAGCGCCAACTGAGTTGCAGCAGCGCGATAATTCGTTGTATCTAGCGCTTGGTGAGTATCAAGGGCTGAGTCAATTGATGGAAGCTTTTGTACTTGCAATTGCGGTTGATGAGCGGGTTATCCATCATTTTGAACGAGTTGATATTGAACGTTTTCATCAGATGTTAACGTTGCACCTCTGTGAGTTAACGGGGGGACCCTGTGAATACACAGGAGCCGATATGGTTGAGGTGCATCGGGGCATGCGTATTAGTAGTGCTGAATTTAATGCCGTCGTTGAGAATCTGATCACCGCCATGCAGCAACAACAGCTTTCGGTTAGCACTCAAAACCGTTTACTTGCTATACTCGCCGCCATGCAACACGAGATTGTCTACCCACAAGAACAAAAATAGGTTATTCCTTTCATGATTAAAATAAAAATCCCGCACACGCTGGTGCTGATGATGTACATGATGCTAGCCGCGTTAGTTTTAACTTGGCTGATCCCTGCTGGTGAATTTCAGCGTAGCGTTAATGATATCGGTCAAACGGTGGTGCAACCAGGCACTTACAGCACGTTGGCGGAACAGCCTTGGCTGTCACCGTTAACCCTATTCACCGTGATTCCGCAAGCGCTCGCCGATGCCCAAGGCGTCATTTTCTTTGTGCTGTTGATTGGTGGGGTGATGGGGATCTTGCGTGCCACTGGCATGCTGGATGCATTAATTGGCTTGTTGTTAGCTAAATTCGCCAACAAAACCGGTTGGTTAATTCTGGGCGGTATGTTGACCTTTGGGATCTTTTCAGCCTTGATTGGCGTCGCCGAAGAGTATTTGATTTTTGTGGCCATGTTGGTTGCTTTATGTCGTGCGCTAAAACTCGATGGTATTACCGCCATGGGGATTTTGATTGTCGGTTACGGTATCGGCTACGGTTTATCGCTATTTAACCCCTTTACGCTGCTCATCGCGCAGGCGGTGGCCGAGGTTCCTCCGGCATCGGGATTGTGGTATCGCTTAGTATTGTGGCCGGTACTATTTGGGATTGGTTTTCACCATGTTTACAAATATGCCAAACGGGTTGCTGCTGATCCTAGCCAATCGTTACTCGCTGATCTGACCCCGGAACAAGGTAACGCAACTACTGAGTATCCGCGTTTAACGGGGCGCCATAAAATCATTTTGTTAGGATTTGTGGCGGTTTTAGGCCTACTGATTTGGGGCATCAAAGTTCACGGATGGTACTTGGTTGAACTGAGTGCGCTGTTTTTAGGTTTTGGCTTATTTGCGGTTATCGTCGCTAAGATGGGCGCAAATCAAGCTGCTAATCAATTCATTGAAGGGGCGGCAGAGTTAACAGCGACCGCCTTGTTGATTGGTTTTGCGCGCTCAATCGCCATGATTATGGAACAAGGCCAAGTGCTCGACACTGTGATCTATTATTTAGCCATGCCGGTAGAAGCCTTTGGTGCCCATTTTGGGGCCGTGAGTATGTTATTTATTCAGAGTATGCTTAACTTATTCATTCCCTCTGGCAGTGGTCAGGCGTTTGTGACCATGCCGATCATGGTGCCCATTGCGGATACCGCCGGTATCAGTCGTCAAATTGCGGTGTTGGCGTTTCAGATGGGCGATGGTTTAATGAATATGATAGTACCGACGAATCCGGTACTTATGGGCATTCTTGGATTAGCTGGTGTTCCTTACGAGCGCTGGTTCAAATTTATTGCACCCTTGATGATTAAGCTTATTTTTGCTTGCGCAGTAGCTATGTTAGTGGCCGTTAGCATCGGTTATCAATAATTGGTTATCAATCATTGGTTACCAATCATTGGTTAACAAGAACGAGCAGCTCTTGGGTGAAATGTAGGAGTTAGTAAAACGATGATTGCAAGCACCACCGCTTGGGTTGATTGTGATTGGTTGGCAGGTCGCTTAGGTGATCCGCAATTGCATGTGTTAGATGCAAGTATGACCAAGGTCGTGGGAAAAGAACCCATTGTCTACCCACAGTTGCAAGTGATTCCTGGCGCCCGTGATCTTGCGTTAGAAACTGAACTGACCGATACCGTGAGTGCCTTACCCAATGCGATGCCAACGCCAGAGCAAGTGTCTGCGCGTTTGCAAGCTTTGGGTATCGAGGCCGGCGACACCATTATTCTTTATGATAACCAAGGTGTTTATTCGTCACCCCGCGCTTGGTTTATTCTCAAAGCGATGGGGATGCATAGAGTAGCTATTCTCAATGGCGGTTTGCCTCAGTGGTTGGCCGCTGGTTATCAATACTTAACGGGCTATGCGCCCTTGCCGAAGCGGCGGGGTAAGGTGATGGCGCAACTGCAACCCGAATGGCTGGTGACAGCTGAGCAAATCAAACAACGGCAAGGTTCGGCGGAATGGGTGTTGTTAGATGCTCGGTCAGCGGCACGATTTGCCGGTACGGCAGCAGAGCCACGCGCCGGCAGCCATGGGGGCCATATCCCTGGCGCGATAAACTTACCTTTTGCCAGCTTATTGAACGGCTATCACTATAAAACGGTGGCACAGCTGGATGAGTATTTTGGCGAGTTTGCAGATAAACACCTGATGTTTACTTGTGGTTCGGGTATAACGGCGTGTATTTTGTTGTTGGCCGCCTGGCAGTATTCAGCTCAGGCAGGATTAAATCGTTCGCTACAATTGTATGATGGTTCTTGGGCGGAATGGAGCCAGCTTCCCAGCTCAGAATAAAAAGCGCTATAAAAAAACACGCCGTTAGGCGTGTTTTTTGGTTTCAAACCAGCTGTAGGCGAGGTTAGACGTTAAAGCGGAATAAAATAACGTCGCCATCTTTCACTATGTATTCTTTGCCTTCTTCGCGGCGTTTACCAGCTTCTTTTGCGCCTTGCTCGCCACGATATTGAATGTAGTCATCAAAACCAACAACAACGGCGCGGATAAAGCCTTTTTCAAAGTCGGTATGGATTTTACCAGCCGCTTGCGGAGCAGTTGCACCGACTGGAATGGTCCAAGCGCGAACTTCTTTAACCCCTGCGGTAAAGTACGTTTGTAGGTTTAGTAATTGGTAACCACCACGAATCACCCGGTTAAGACCCGGCTCGGTGAGGCCTAAGTCAGCCATAAACTCAGCTTTCTCGGCATCGTCTAGTTCAGCGATTTCTGACTCAATTTCAGCACAAACTGGCACTACAATGGCATTTTCTTTGCTAGCGATTTCGCGAACTTTATCTAAGTAAGGGTTATTCTCAAAACCATCGTCATTCACGTTGGCAATGTACATGGTAGGCTTCATCGTTAATAGGTTATAGCTGCGAATGGTGGCTTTCTCATCATCACTCAAAGCAACTGAACGGGCCATATCGCCATTTTCTAAAGCTGGCAGTAGCTTTTGCAAAACTTGGATTTCAGCAGCCGCTTGTTTATCACCGCCTTTAGCTTTTTTACCCTGACGCAAGATAGCTTTTTCGACGCTATCCAAATCAGCCAGAGCAAGTTCAGTGTTAATCACTTCGATGTCTTCGGCAGGGTCTACTTTACCGGCAACATGCACAATGTTGTCGTTTTCAAAACAGCGTACAACATGGCCAATCGCATCTGTTTCACGGATGTTCGCTAAAAACTGGTTGCCGAGACCTTCGCCTTTAGATGCGCCTTTAACTAAACCGGCGATATCCACAAACTCCATGGTAGTGGGAACCACTCGTTGTGGATTCACAATCTCACTGAGCTGGTCTAAGCGTGGATCTGGTACCGCTACCACACCTGTGTTTGGTTCAATCGTACAAAAAGGAAAATTAGCCGCTTCAATGCCAGCTTTGGTAAGGGCATTAAATAGGGTTGATTTGCCCACGTTAGGTAAACCGACGATACCGCATTTGAATCCCATGCTTATTTCTCTCTCTGTGCTTTGAAACTGTGTAAGTGCTGTTGTGCTGCGCGCATATCTTGCTGTAATAACAGATCAATGCTGCGGCAAGCTTCCGTAATGGTATCGTCCATCAATTGTTGCTCATGAGCCGGTGCTTTGCCAAGTACCCAACCGGTTACTTTGCTTTTATCACCAGGATGACCGATACCAATACGTAAGCGATGAAAGTTCTGACTGCCCAACCGTGCCACTATGTCTTTAATGCCGTTATGGCCACCGGTACCACCCCCGGTTTTGAACTTGGCGACTCCAGCTGGAAGATCCAATTCATCGTAAGCCACTAAGATTTCTTCAGGTAAAATTTTGTAGAAATGAGCTAGTAGGGCGACGGCGTTACCACTGCGATTCATAAATTGCATCGGTTGTAGCACTCGTAAATCGAGAGCACCTTGTTGAATGCGGGTGGTGTTACCAAAAAACTTGGAATCGGGCTGCAGTTGTTGGCCATGGCTGCGAGCAAATTGCTCTACTAACCAAAAGCCTGCATTGTGACGTGTTTGAGAGTATTCGGGGCCTGGATTACCCAGGCCCACGAGTAAGCGAATGCGAGACATCAGAGCTTATTCAGCGTCTTTATCTGCTTTTGCTTCTTTTGCAGTTGGAACTTCTGCAGAAACTTCTTCAGCATCTGCTTCTTTCTCAACTCGCGGTGCAGTGATAGATACTACCGCTTGGTCATGATCTTCACCTTTAGCAAGCTCAACCAATTCCACACCGTTAGGTAGGTTAAGGTCGCTCAAGTGTAAGGTTTCACCCAGTTTCAAGTTGGCGATGTCAACTTCAACAAATTCTGGAAGATCTTTTGGCAAACAAGTGATTTCTAAATCTGCAACATGGTGAACAACAACGCCACCTTCTTGCTTCACGCCAACTGCAGTAGCTTCGTTGATGAAGTGTACTGGAACGTGCGTGTGTAACTTCTGACCTTTAACAACACGTTGGAAATCCAAGTGAGTCAATTTAGGCTTGAACGGGTGACGTTGAACGTCTTTCAAGATAGCTTCGTGCTTCTTGCCGTCAATCACTAACGTCAAAATGTGCGAATAGAAAGCCTCATGATCAGCCATGTTGTTCACTTTGTTGTGATCTAGAGTGATTGAGATGGCTTCTTTATCTGCACCGTACAAAATAGCAGGTACTTTTTCCGCACGACGCAGGCGGCGGCTCGCACCTTTCCCTGTATCAGTACGCAGTTCTGCTTGAATAGTAAAATCGATAGTTGACATATGGAGTGTCTCCGTTAAATAAAATGACGTCGGCTATTCGCGACCAAATACCCGACAAGTTCCTTAAAAATGGCTCGCCAATTTTAAAGGCGCGAAATATTACCACTGGCGCCCTTAAAACTCAATCAATACTCAAACATTGCTGAGATTGATTCTTCGTTGCTCACGCGGCGTAGCGCTTCACTGAGCATACCGCTCAGAGTCAGCTGATGCACTTTATCTAAGGCTTTCATTTCAGCACTCAAAGGGATGCTATCGGTTACTACTACTTGGTCAATATGAGAATCGCGGATGTTGCTCACGGCATTGCCTGAGAAGACCGGGTGAGTGGCGTATGCAAACACTCGTTTAGCACCGTTTTTCTTGAGTGCTTCAGCGGCCTTACAAAGCGTACCACCAGTATCAATCATGTCATCAACGATAATGCAGTCACGGTCTTGAATATCACCAATGATGTGCATCACTTGTGATTCGTTGGCTCGTGGACGACGCTTATCAATGATGGCCAAGTCAATATCATTTAGTAATTTGGCTAGTGCCCGCGCGCGAACCACACCACCGATATCCGGAGAGACCACCACTGGATTATGGAAAGCTTGTTGGCGCAGGTGCTCAAGCAGAACTGGGGTACCAAACACGTTGTCTACCGGTACATCAAAGAAGCCTTGAATTTGCTCTGCGTGCAAATCAACGGTCAGCACCCGATCCACCCCAACACTGGAGAGGAAGTCAGCTACTACTTTGGAGGTGATAGGAACCCGAGCCGAGCGTACGCGACGATCTTGGCGCGCATAGCCAAAATAGGGAATAACTGCAGTAATACGGCCGGCTGAAGCGCGGCGCAAAGCATCTACCATCACGATTAATTCCATCAGGTTATCGTTGGTAGGGGCACAGGTTGATTGAATAATAAAAACGTCAGAACCGCGCACATTCTCGTTGATACGAATACTGATTTCACCGTCACTAAAACGGCCCACTTCAGCATCGCCTAATTTGATATACAAACGGTCGGCAATTTTCTTGGCGAGTTCTGGCGTTGCATTGCCAGCGAAGAGCTTCATGTCAGGCACACTAAACCTCTGTTTTCAATGGTTAGGTTACAGTTGAAGCCTGCCGCAATTGCTGGCAGACCGGGGATTCGTTGATGCCACGGGCGACAAACCCTGTCCAAGCCGCAGGTAGCTGTTGCAGCGCAGCAAGAGCCTGTTGCTGCTGGTCGAACCGGGCAAAAATACAGGCACCGGTGCCGGTCAGCCGAGACGGCGCGTATTCTACCAACCAGGCCAGGGCCTTGGCAACTTCTGGATAGAGTTGGCAGACCAGTTGTTGGCAATCGTTTTGGGTGTTGTGCCAGTTCCACTGCTGCGGATCTATGGGCGCATGTTGGCGCGGCAGTTGCGGATGCTGAAAAATAGTTGGGGTGCTGACATGGACGCCGGGGTGCACCACTAAGTACCAAGGACAGGCCGGCGTCATCGGCGTTAATTGCTCGCCGATACCTTGGGCAAAAGCTGCATGGCCGCTAACAAAAATCGGCACGTCGGCTCCTAGTTGTAAGCCTAGCTGGGCTAACTCAGCGGTGCTGAGGGGTAACTGCCATAACTGGCGTAAGGCGAGTAAGGTGGTGGCTGCATCCGACGAACCACCGCCAAGGCCTCCGCCGCAGGGCAGTACTTTATGGAGGTGAATACGCACACCACGGGCATGTTCAGGAAATTCCTGTTGCAGCAGTTGAACTGCCCTAAGCACTAGATTATCAGGGCCCGCGAGTTCAGCTACCGAACAGCTAAAATCAAGCGTGTCGGTAGCGGTAAGGGTAAAATCTAAGCGATCACCGTAATCGATAAATTGAAATAGCGTTTCGAGTAAATGATAGCCATCATGACGTTGGCCGGTGATATGCAAGAATAAATTCAGTTTGGCAACAGCCGAAAGGCTCAGAGTAGCCATTGCGATACCTTTAGTTTGAGGCGCCAGTGCGCTGAGGTTAAATCAATGCTGTGAGGTAATAAGTAAGTGGCTACCGGCTGGTATTGGCGCAGCTCCGCGGTCCACATTTGGCGGGCCGCCAGCAATTGATAATCGGCCAGTAACGCGCGTTGTTGTGGGTCATCATCGAGCAATTGGTAGTGCGCTTCAAACATTTGCTCAGGTTGCACACCCAACACCAGCTGTTGCAATAAATCGAACGGTAATTGCACCGCAAAATAGCGCTCAAGCAGGGCGCTGGCGCTGTTGTCACGATATTCGTTGCCATCATTATCAATTAACAGAGCACCGTTAGAGGTTTGTTCGAGTGTGGCAAGAGTACCTTTGAGTGGATGTGAAAAGTGCATACTGACGAGATTGGGGGATTGGTTCCAATCCACGTAAATGCCGTGGCGGTCATTTTCGCGTAAGTCAAAAATTGCCATTTGGCCGCGCAAACGCCATTGGGTTAGCTCAGCTAACTGCTGTTGTTGGGCCGCAATGGCACCGGCCGACACCATGGTGGTCGTGGTGCTGGTTGGTACCGTAGAGCAGGCGCTTAACCACCCACTTAGGAGTACTACTAATAGAAGACGTTTCATGTGCAGGTTTATCCCTGTTCGCATGCTTTTAATAATGAGGGGTTTCACGTACAATTGCCAGCGTTTCGCAGTAGCCAGAGGCTTGCAATTTTTTCCTATTATGACCATTTTCGCACTGGGTGTTAACCACAAAACCGCTTCCGTAGAATTACGAGAGCGGGTTGCTTTCTCGCCTGAGCAGCTGCATAGCGCGCTGCCGGCTTTGCGTGAGCAAACCGGCGTGCAAGAAGCGGTGATTGTCTCTACTTGCAATAGAACTGAATTGTACTGTCATGGCGAAGCCTCGTTAGATTTGCTCACAGGTTGGCTGGCCGGTTATCACGGCATCCCCTTGCAACAGCTCAGAGAACATAGCTATGGCTATCAAGATGGTGCCGCCATCGCTCATTTAATGGCCGTAGCCAGTGGTTTAGATTCGCTGGTGCTGGGTGAACCGCAGATTTTAGGCCAAGTAAAGCAAGCCTATCAATTTGCTCGCAATCAAACCAGCGTTGGTAGCGTGTTAGAGCGCTTATTTCAGCAAACGTTCCGCGTTGCTAAAACCGTTCGTACGGAAACTAAAGTGGGCGAGAACGCGGTGTCAGTGGCTTTTGCTGCGGTAAATCTGGCGCGCCAAATTTTTGCCGAGTTACCAGAATCTAATGTGTTACTGGTGGGGGCTGGTGATACTGCCGAGTTGGTTGCCCAACACTTAACTGAGCACGGCGTGAAGCATTTGATGGTAGCTAACCGGACGCTAACTCGGGCCGCGACAGTAGCTGAGCAGTTTGGTGGTCATGCGCACACCTTAGGTGAGCTGCAAGATTTATTGCCTAAGGCCGATATTGTCATCAGTTCTACCGCAAGTCCGTTGCCGATTATTGGCAAAGGCTTGATTGAACATGCCTTAAAACAGCGGCGTCGCCAACCTATGTTGCTGATTGACTTAGCGGTACCGCGAGATATTGAAGCGCAAGTAAACGAGCTTGCTGACGCTTATTTATACACGGTTGATGATCTGCAAGGTATCATCACCGAGAATTTACGTAACCGTGAAGAAGCCGCTGCAGAAGCACAAGGCATTATTCAAGAGCACTGTGATGCCTTTTTAGCTTGGTTACGTCAACTAAGCCATGTTGATGTGATTCGTGATTATCGCCAACGCATCGAAGCCATGGCCGCTGAACAATTACAACGAGCACAAAAACAGCTGGCCGCAGGTAAAGATGCGGATGCGGTGTTGAGTGAGTTTAGTCAACGCTTAACCCGGCAGTTTTTACACCAACCCACGCGGTTAATGCGAGCCGCTGGAGCCACGGGTGATCAACACACGTTGGCACTATTCCAACAATTAATTGCAGATGACGAGTAAGGTCTTCGCCCGATGATGAATCCTTCGATTATTCGAAAGCTAGAAGCGCTGTTAGAGCGCTATGAAGAAGTACAGCATTTATTAAGTGATCCGCAAATTATTTCGGATCAAGACAAATTTAGAGCCTTATCACGAGAATATTCTCAGTTAGAAGAGCTGGTTCAGTGCTTTACCGCCTATCAACGCGCCCAATCGGATGAACAGGGGGCGCGCGAGATGATGCAAGAAGATGACGCAGAAATGCGTGAGATGGCCAAGCTCGAATTAGAAGCTGCGCAACAGCAACAAGAGCAGTTAGAGCAACAACTACAAATCTTGTTGCTGCCTAAAGATCCTAACGACGACCGTCCTTGCTACTTAGAGATTCGTGCCGGTGCCGGTGGCGATGAAGCCGCTATCTTTGCCGGCGACTTATTTAGAATGTACAGCCGCTATGCTGAGAATCATGGCTGGCGGGTTAGCATGGTGAGTTGTAACGAAGGCGAACATGGCGGTTTTAAAGAAGTGATTGCGCACGTATCAGGTGATGGTGCCTACGGGCGGATGAAGTTTGAGTCCGGCGGCCATCGTGTGCAACGGGTACCAGATACTGAATCGCAAGGTCGGGTGCATACCTCTGCTTGTACGGTGGCGGTATTGCCAGAGATTCCAGAAGCCGAGGCGATTGAGATCAACCCTGCGGACTTACGAGTGGATACTTTTCGTGCCTCCGGTGCTGGTGGACAGCACGTCAACCGTACCGATTCAGCCATTCGGATCACCCACATCCCAACGGGGTTTGTGGTGGAATGTCAGGACGAGCGCTCACAGCATAAGAACCGCGCGAAAGCCATGTCGGTGTTGCAGTCAAGACTACAAGCAGCAGAAGACGAAAAGCGCCAACGCGAAGAACAATCAACGCGGCGTAGCTTGGTTGGAAGTGGTGACCGTTCAGAGCGTATTCGTACCTACAATTATCCACAAGGACGAGTGAGTGATCACCGCATCAATTTAACCTTGTACCGTTTAGATGAAGTGCTTGAAGGTGCGTTGGATTTGCTCTTGGATGCCATTGTGCAAGAGCATCAAGCAGACCAACTTGCGGCTTTGTCAGAACAACATTAAGGTGGCTGCGGCAATGAAGGCACCTCATGGCGGATAAGCAACACAGCGCAGTAGGCACGGTCGCACAGGCATTGCAGTGGGCCGTAACGCAGTTGAGTGAATCCTCCAGCCCGAAGCTGGACGCTGAGGTGTTGTTGGCTAAGGTATTAGCTAAACAGCGTAGTTACTTGTTTACTTGGCCTGAAGCTGAGTTAACGGCGGCGCAGCAACAGCAGTTCAGCGCGTGGGTCATGCAACGCCAAGCCGGGCAGCCCATGGCCTATCTACTGGGCGAGCGCGAGTTTTGGTCATTACCCTTAGCGACCAACCCTAGTACTTTAATCCCTCGGGCTGATACCGAATGTTTAGTTGAGTTTGCGCTTAGCTTAACCTTGCCGGCTACCGCGCACGTGCTCGATTTAGGTACAGGGACCGGGGCTATTGCGCTGGCCCTAGCAAGTGAACGTGAGCACTGGCACATACAAGGGATCGATAAAGAGGCGGCAGCCATAGCGCTTGCCTCTGCCAATGCGGCACGGCTGCAGCTACCGGTGAGCTTTAGTTGTAGTGATTGGTTCAGTGCCATCACAAACCAAGGTTTTGATCTGATTGTCAGTAACCCACCTTATATTGATGCTAGTGATGTTCATTTGCAGCAAGGTGATGTGCGATTTGAGCCGCGGTCAGCCTTGGTTGCCACAGACGCGGGCTTGGCTGATTTAGCCGCCATCGTGGCGCAAGCACCGAGTTACCTAAAGCCACAGGGCTGGTTGGTGGTAGAGCATGGCTGGCAACAAGCTGCAGCGGTACGACAACTGATGGTACAACAAGGGTTTACAGCAGTGGCCAGTGGTTGTGATTATGGCGGTAACGAACGCTATACTTATGGTCAATGTGTGGGGCAGACAACCGAAGAGGCTAGTAATGAGTAGCGAATTTATCTTTGCCAACGAACCTGATAATAACGAACACCATAACCAAGCGAATCAAGAGCCATGGAAAATCTTAATCGTTGATGATGAACGAGAAGTCCATGCAGTAACACGGCTCGCTTTGATGGACCTGCAATTTGAAGGGCGTGGGCTGCAATTTTTAAGTGCCTATTCGCGTCATGAAGCTGAGCAGTTAGTGCTGCAGCATCCTGACCTTGCCATTGTCTTGTTAGATGTGGTGATGGATACTGATGACGCGGGTTTGATGGTGGCGCGGTTTATTCGCGAGCAAGCCAAAAACCAGTCATCACGAATTATTTTACGCACGGGGCAACCAGGTCAAGCGCCTGAGCGCGCGGTGGTAATGAACTACGATATTAATGATTACAAAGCTAAAACAGAACTTACTGCACAAAAACTCTTTACCTGTGTGATGTCGTCGCTGCGTTCTTATCGTGACATCATGCAGGTGGTGGCCAAACAGCAGCAATTGCAATTTGAACTAGAGTTTTATCGTAACTGGTTAGCCGAGCATCAACCAGAAACAGCGGTAAAGATAGCTACGGCATATAGGCAACTAGCTGATTAATAATAACTTTTAAAATATAAAGCAGGAGATATAAGATGTCTTATATGGCGCTAAAACACATGCACGTCACCTTTGTAGCCTTGAGTGTGTTATTATTCGTGTTACGTTTTTTCTGGGTTAGCATCGATGCTAAGGTGGCTCAGCAGAAGTGGGTAAAGATTGTTCCTCATGTCATCGATACCTTGTTGTTACTCAGTATCGTTGGCTTGATGATATACCGCCCGTGGGATGCTTTTGCGACCAATAAATTGATTGGTTTAGTGGGTTATATTTTAGCTGGTTTAGTTGCCATGAAAGCAACCACCACCTTGGTGCGTACGCTTGGTTTTGCGGTGGCCCTAGGCTGGATTGCCTTTTTATTGCATGTAGCTATTAGCAAACAAGCATTGATTGGCTAAGGAAAGTAATAGAATAGTTTATGCGTTTTTCATACTTAGAACATATTGCTCAAGAAATTCTTCCTACCATAGAAATCATCTGGGAAGTAAGTCGTGCCTTTCATTCGGATAGTGATCAGTACGTAGCTGATTATTATCAAAGCATTCGGCACTTGGCGGAAGACCTTGATGAGCTTGAAGGTGTAGAGAAATTACAAGGATTAACTGAGCAATTCTTCTTTAACCTAAGTTTTAGTGATGCGCCTGAACCTATCGTTGGTAGCCAAAGGATTCTACTGGATCGAGTGATTAGCTATCGCACTGGGTTACCCATGAGTTTAGCTTTGTTGCTGCAAGAGGCCGCTGCTTATGCGGGCTTGCAATTAGAACTGGTCGATTTTCCTGGTTATCCATTATTGCGATTTGATTATCAACAACAAAGTTATTTTGTTGACCCCATCAACGGAGACTTGCTAGAGGGCTATCAGGTGCAAGAGCGCTTTGAAGATCTCACTGAAAATGTCGTTGATTTTGGGTGGGATATGTTTGAAGCGGCCGATCAAAAAACGGTTTTAGTTCGTTATTTGACTGAATTAAAACATGCGTTTATTCATGATCGGGCTTTTGCGAATGCGCTGACGACCGTGCATATGTTATTAACCATCCATCCCGATGACCCCTACGAAATTCGAGATCGTGGTTATGTGTTAGAAGAGCTAGATTGTCAGCAAGCCGCGGTTGACGATTATTTGTATTTTGTCGAACAATGTCCTGATGACCCTAGTGCTCAATTATTGCGTCTGCAATTAGAGACTTGGGCGGCACCGCAGCATATCTTGCATTAAGGCAAGTGAGAGTAGCGCCATGGATGCCAATAATAAAATAAGAACAACTAAGGAGCCCACGTGGAAACAACCGCTCTCATAACTAACGATGGTATTATTTTTGGCTTGCTGGCCGTTATTTTGGGTGCGATTTTTTACACCCAATCCAGCTCACATCCATTTTTTCAAAAGCTCTATAAATGGGTACCAGCGCTTTTACTCTGTTACTTTATCCCGTCTTTACTGAACACCTTTGGGATTGTCGATGGCGCCAGTACTGGCGTGTATCCGTTGGTGATGGATTATTTACTGCCAGCCTGTTTGGTACTGCTTACCTTAAGTCTCGATTTAAAAGCCATTGTGCGGCTGGGGCCTAAGTTAGTGATTTTATTTTTGGTAGGCACCTTGGGGATTGTGATTGGTGGGCCTATTGCACTGTTACTGGTAAGTCTGGTTTTTCCTGAATTGCTAAATGGCGCCGGACCGGATGCGGTGTGGCGCGGTATGACTACCATCGCCGGCAGCTGGATTGGCGGCGGTGCTAATCAGGCGGCCATGAAAGAAGTTTACGAAGTTGGCGGCGAGATTTTTTCAGCCATGGTTACCGTGGATATCATTGTCGCCAATTTATGGATGGCAGTGTTGTTGTATATGGCTGCTAATAGCAAAGCCATAGATGCGCGGATTGGCGCCGACACCAGTGCCATTGAAACCATTAAAGAGCGTATGGAGCATTATCAAGCGCAACATAACCGTGAGGCTAAACTACCTGATTTAATGTTTATTCTTGCTGTTGCATTTGGGGTAACAGGTATTGCTCACTGGGGCGCTGATGTGCTGGCACCTTTTATTGGCGAGCATCTGCCGCTCCTCAAAGATTTTAGTTTGGATAAAAAATTCTTTTGGTTAATCGTCATCGCAACCACCGTTGGGGTTATCCTTTCTTTTACTCCGGCACGGAAATTAGAAGGGGTAGGAGCATCCAAATTTGGTTCTTTGTTTGTCTATATCTTGGTCGCGACTATCGGCTTACACATGGATGTTACTGCTATCCTAGACTCACCTAAGTATTTCTTAATAGGTGCTATCTGGATGGTCATTCATGCTAGCCTGATGTTAGTGACTGCACGGCTTCTGAAAGCGCCAGTATTTTACATGGCGGTAGGTAGCCAAGCGAATGTAGGCGGCGCGGCGTCTGCGCCCGTGGTGGCCTCAGCTTTTCACCCATCGTTAGCGCCGGTAGGAGTATTACTAGCCGTATTTGGTTACGCGCTAGGTACTTATATGGCGTACATATGTGGCCAAATTCTTCGTGTTATTAGTGCTGGTTAGGGTTAGTTAGCTGCTTAAACTAACTCATCATGGACCCAGTAAGGATCGAATGTGATTAATACTCAAGTAATAAAAGTAGGGCAGGTACAAGTAGGTAATCACTTACCTTTTGTGCTGTTTGGTGGCATGAATGTGCTTGAATCGCGTGATTTAGCCATGCGCATTGCTGAGCACTACGCTGAAGTGACCAGCAAATTGGGCATTCCTTTTGTTTTTAAAGCAAGCTTTGATAAGGCTAATAGGTCGTCGATTCACTCTTATCGTGGGCCTGGGTTAGACAAAGGATTAGATATTTTTGCTGAGATAAAAGCGACTTTTAACGTTCCTATTATCACTGATGTGCATGAACCTCACCAAGCCCAGCCGGTAGCAGAGGTTGCTGATATTATTCAGCTTCCAGCATTTTTAGCACGGCAAACGGATCTCGTGGTGGCGATGGCAGCAACGGGTGCTGTGATCAATGTCAAAAAGCCACAATTTTTAGCTCCCCACGAAATGCGTCATATTTTGAAAAAATTTGGTGAAGCTGGTAATCATCAAGTGATTTTGTGCGAACGTGGTAGTTGCTTTGGCTATAATAATCTAGTGGTAGACATGCTAGGCATGGACGAAATGAAACAACTAGCCCCAGTGATGTTTGACGCCACTCATGCATTACAGCGCCCTGGTGGTCGTTCAGATTCTGCTGACGGACGTCGTGCACAAGCTGCTGTGTTAGCTCGGTCGGGGATGGCTCTTGGTTTAGCGGGCTTGTTTATTGAAGCCCATCCAGATCCTGATCAAGCCAAATGTGATGGTCCTTGTGCTTTGCCATTGAATAAGCTCGAGGCTTATTTACAGCAAATGCAAGCGGTGGATCAGTTGGTTAAGAGTTTTGCTCCACTTGATACCAGCACCGTTTAACCAGCAAACTGCGGTAACTGTTAGCAGTTACCGCAGTCGTTATGGTTAAGGCTGAGGTCTGATGATATGAATTTTATGGGAGCCCTCTAAGGAATTAGAGATCATCATGGTCTTATAGTCTGGGCCTAATTGCGGTGACTGCGCCAGCGCTTTATGAAATTTCATCATGTAGTCAAACGGCAAGTCTGAACCGCTAATACTCACTTCACACACGGTTGTGCGACATTGAATGTCGCTAATTTCTGCGCCCTGTAAATCTTCCTGTTGAGCGTACAGGTTTTCTATTTCACTAGTCATGACATAAGCCCAGTCTTGGTCAATAGCTTCGGTATGAAGACGTTCACTAATGTTCTCAGAATTAAGTATTTCTGATTGCACATCTAGCAACATCTCTATTTCTTGTTGGTTACGGGTCTTTAATAATTCGGCCAATCGGGCCAGCTGCGCATCACTAAGGTCTAATTCTTGAGCTACGTTTTGTTGCTCTTGGGTAGAAGCAGCGGCTTGTGGTTGAGTGCTGCTATCACTGGCAAAAGCAGCCGCGCTATCCGTGTTATTTACAGCAGCATTGGTGGCAGCATTGGTGGCAGTTAAGGACGTGCTAGGTACAGAAGCTGCGGCAGACGTGTTCTCCGCTGCAGTATTAAGGTCTGCACTGGTGCCGGCGACAGGGCTGCTAGGTGCGGATCGGCCAACAACTAGCGCAATAACTAGTACCCCAATAATCGCTAAATAAATGATATGAGTAAGTTTATGCATGGCCCAGGCTGCTCAGTTATTAGAATGTTGATAGATTTACATGATTGATAAACTATCAGCTAGCAACAGGCAGATCAAGGGATAGGAAAGTGGCTGACGCTTGCGCATTCATGCTATTTTGATTAAATTGAAACGCATGTTTAAAATGGCTGTTCTAAACGCTTACAAAAGAACAGCATAGAGGTGAGGCCAGTTAACGATGGCAAAACGAGTTACAACCAAAGAAAAAATACTCAATGCAGCGGAAGCATTATTTGCGGAACATGGCTTTGAGCAGACGTCCTTGCGGCAGATTACCGCCGATGCTGATGTTAATCTTGCTTCAGTGAATTATCATTTTGGTTCAAAAAAGGCGCTTATTCAAGCGGTTATGGCACGTTATTTAGAGGTGTTAATGCCCGCCTTAGAGCAAGAACTGGTGGCGCTGCAAGCACGAAATAAGATATCAACTCGCGATGTATTCGACTGTTTTCGTAAGCCATTGGCGCAGTTGCGTGAGGTTAGAAAGCATGGTCCCACGTTGTTTTTAAGCCTATTGGGATTTGCTTATGCAGAAATTCAAGGGCATCTACGGCGGTATACCATGGACCATTTTGGCCATGTTATCGAGCATCTATTAGCTGCGTTGCATCAAGCTAACCCGCAATTGAGCCCCGTAGATATGTTTTGGCGGTTACACTTTGTGCTTGGAGCAACGGTATTTGCACAGGTATCTGGGCCGGCACTTCGAGAGATTGCCGCAGCAGATTTTGGTGAAACGATTGCAGCAGACCAGATGATTGATCGTCTTATTCCATTTCTTGCCGGTGGTGTTGACGCCTCGGCAGCATAATCAGCTATGCTTATAGCTAGTTGAATCATTCTTTTAATAAGGTGTAGTAGCATGGAAATTTTAATTATCCTGATTGTCGCCGTGGTGTTGTTATTCGCCATTAAAGACATTCGCCGTAGCCTGATTAGCAGACCAGCGTTTGGTTTTTTTAAACGGGTGTTGCCGCCGCTTTCGCCAACCGAGCGCGAGGCCATGCAAGCTGGCGATATCTGGTGGGATGCTGACTTGTTTAGTGGACGCCCGGATTGGGAAAAATTTCACCAGACTCAGGCGCCGACCTTTACTGATGCTGAACAAGCCTTTATCGACAACCAGTTAGAGACGCTATTGGCGATGTTGGATGATTTTAAAATCATGCAACAAGATCGCGATTTACCTAAAGATGTTTGGGATTACATCCGTAAAGAAAAATTCTTTGCCATGATTATTGGTAAGGAGTTTGGAGGTTTAGAATTTTCGCCAGCAGCAAACTCATACATTGTATCGCGCATTGCGACCCGTTCAATCAGTGCCGCCGTTACGGTGATGGTACCCAACTCGTTAGGCCCGGGTGAGTTACTTACTCACTACGGTACCGATGAACAAAAGAATTATTGGCTGCCGCGCTTGGCTGACGGCACCGATATTCCATGTTTCGCCTTAACTGGCCCTGAAGCAGGTTCTGACGCTGGTGCCATTCCAGATACGGGCATCGTGTGTAAGGGCGAGTTTGAAGGCAAAGAAGTTTTAGGCATTCGCTTAAATTGGAGCAAACGTTACATTACCTTGGCTCCGGTCGCGACAGTTTTAGGTTTGGCCTTTAAGCTATACGATCCTGAAAAATTATTGGGTGAGCAAGAAGATATCGGCATTACCTGTGCGTTAATTCCTACCAGTCACGAGGGTGTTGAGACGGGTGAGCGTCATTTGCCACTCAATCAAGCCTTCATGAATGGTACCACCTACGGCAAAGATGTCTTTATCCCACTAGATTGGATTATCGGTGGGCAAGAGTTTGCTGGTAAAGGGTGGCGTATGCTGATGGAATGCTTATCAGCTGGCCGTGGTATTTCACTCCCAGCATTGGCGGCAGCAACGGGCCACCTTACGCAGCGCATGACCGGTGCCTATGCTTACGTACGGCAACAGTTTGGCATGCCCATTGGGATGTTCGAAGGGGTGCAAGCTGCCATGGGTAAAATTGGTGGCACCAACTACATCCTCGAATCCATGCGTCGGTTAACGGTGACCGCCTTGTGTGAAGGTAAGAGTCCGTCGGTTATCACGGCCATGACTAAGTATCACATGACAGAAATGGGCCGCGAGGTGATGGATGCGGCGATGGATATTCATGCGGGTAAAGGCATTCAATTAGGTAGTCGAAACTATTTGGGCCATGGCTATATGGCCACACCTGTGTCTATTACCGTAGAAGGCGCGAATATTCTTACCCGTAACTTGATGATCTTTGGACAAGGTGCAACCCGCTGTCACCCTTACGTACTGAAAGAAATGGAAGCAGCGAGCAACCCAGATGAAGAGCAAGGCTTACATGATTTTGATGAGCTGTTACTCAAACATATTGGGTTTGCCGCGAGTAACTTCTTCGGTAGTTTGTGGATGGGGTTATCTGGAGCACGTTTTAATAAGAGCCCAGTGAGTGGTCCAACCGCACGTTATTATCAACAATTAACCCGTATGAGCAGAGCGCTGGCTATGACTGCAGATATGGCGATGTTGGTGATGGGCGGCGATTTAAAACGCAAAGAAATGTTATCGGCGCGGTTAGGCGATGTGTTAAGTCATTTGTACATGGCCTCGGCAGTGCTGAAGCGGTATGAAGATGATGGTCGTCAAAGTGGTGATTTGGTGTTTGTTGATTATGCGCTGCAGCATCATTTGTACGCTATTGGTGAAGCCTTTAAAGGATTCTTCGCAAACTTCCCGAACCGATTTATTGCGTGGACCTTGCGCTTAGCAATCTTCCCATTAGGCAACCATTATCATCAGCCGGACGATAGTATTTTGCAGGGAATTTCTACCAGCATGATGCAGCCGGGTGTTACTCGTGATCGCCATACCTTCTTAACCTATTGGAAGGATGATGAAAAAGATCCGACCGGTCATATGGAACTGGCATTCTTAGCGATGCGCGAGCATTCAGATGTCTACAAACGTATTCGTAAGGCGGTTAAACGTGGCGATATTGATGGTAATCTCAACGGTGATGCCTTGGTAGAGCAAGCGCGGGCAGCCGAAGTGATTAGCGCTGAAGAGGCCAGCGCTTTAAGCCGTACTGAGCGACTCCGTCTGTATGCCATTGGTGTCGACCAATTCGCAGCAGGCGTGATTGAGGATAAAAACTTTTATTAAGCCGCTGTGATACTAGCTATAATAGCCCCAGATTCTGGGGCACAATAACCTCGCTTAGGCGAGGTTATTTTTTGGGTAACGAGCCCATGGTGTTGGTGAGCAACCATGGCAAACGTAGGTGATGCAGATGCGATTAGATAAATTTTTAGCCGAAACCACCGGAATGAGCCGCAAAGAAGCGATGCGAACTTTGCATGCCGGGGCGGTCAGTGTTGATGGTGTGGTCGCTAAGAAAGGCGCGATGCAGGTGCCAGCGACTGCGGAAGTGATTTTTAATGGGGTGACGCTTAAGCTGTTGGGCCCAACTTATATCATGTTGCATAAGCCGTTAGATTGCGTTTGTGCCAATGACGATCCCCGTCATATGACGGTATTTGCTTACTTAGATTTACCTAACCCGGAAAAATTTCACACGGTAGGACGACTGGATATAGATACCTCTGGACTCTTGCTGATCACTAATGATGGACAATGGACCCATCGGATTATCTCGCCTAAGCGTAGCTGTCCGAAAGTGTATCGAGCAGAGCTGGCCGAGCCGCTTGAGCCGCACCATGTAGAGCTATTCAAACAAGGGCTGCAATTGCATGGTGAGAAAAAGTTAACCGAACCGGCACAACTCGATATTATTCATCCGCAGCAAGCGTTAGTGACCGTATCAGAAGGACGCTATCATCAGGTGCGACGGATGTTTGCTGCTATTGGTAACAAAGTAGAAGGCCTGCATCGTGAACAAATAGGTGAGCTTAAACTGGGTGATTTAGGCCCGGGTGAGTATCGGCACCTAACTGCTGCCGAGGTGGCTTTGTTTTAGTGGGTATACGGATTTAATGGTTGATGGGGCACCTTCACCCCATCAATCTGATACCACCCTCAGATGGTTGATAGATCGACTCCGTAGTTGAGTTCCTCTGCG
>NZ_JANFPJ010000005.1:0-26997 GCF_032227045.1 Pseudidiomarina fusca | reverse complement strand
AGCCTCGCCCGTGGCGCTTTAGCGCTTAGGGCGGGGAGCAGTCACTTTGGGAACCTTTGTTTAAAGGTTAATCTCTGTCATTATTTGCCACTGCAATCGCTTGATAGTGCAGGGCGATGACTTGCGATGAAGCCGAATGACGTAATGCTTGGCACCACTCAACGATAACTAGATAAGGACTTCTCATGCCAACCAAACCACTCGTGGTATTTAGTCACGGTAAAGAAACCGGCCCTCATGGCTGTAAAATTAGGAAATTACAAGAAATTGCCGAAGCGCAGGGCGCACAGACAATCAGCGTGGATTATACCTCAACGTATGATCCCACCGAGCGCGTGAACATTCTGCTGAATACCAAGCTGCCAGAACACAACGGCCTGATTTTAGTAGGCTCCAGTATGGGTGGTTACGTCAGCACCACGGCATCAGCACATTTAAAACCCGATGGCTTATTACTTATGGCGCCGGCGTTTGGCTTACCCGATTACCCAAATCATTACCCAGCCCCAGTCGCTAGCCAAGTTGCGGCCGTGCACGGCTGGCATGACGAGGTGGTGCCGGTAGACAATGCTATCACTTGGGCGCAGCGCCATAATGTACGCTTGGTGCTTGTTGACGATAATCATTCGCTGCATAGTGAAGTTCACACTGTCGGCCAGTTGCTTGTGGGTATGTTGCAGCAGTTGAAGGCGCAATAGTCTTACGGATGGAAGTGAAGGCGCCACGGCGTGTCGCAGCGCCTAAGTTTATTTAAAACGATAAGGTTTCACCGTCAGCAGGAATACGAACCGCTGCGCTAATTTCTTGGGTGTCCACAAACTGCTGTAAGTCAGCGCGGCTAACAGTCATGTGGTTCACAGCATCCATATGCACGGCAACAATACTGGCGTTAGGTAGCATTTGATGAACGCGCAAGGTGTCTGATGTACCCATAAGTATAGGTGCTTGTTCAAACCCATTTATCACTGCCGCACCGGTGTTCAGAATGATCACTTCTGGCTGTTCAGCCTTAAGCACTTGCTCAACTTCTGGGCGCCATACGGTGTCGCCAGCTAAGTACACTTGCTTGGCGTTAGGAGCACTAAATAATACGCCCATTACTTCGCCGAGCATTTGCGCAACCGGAGGCACCGCATACACGCTATCTTCGCCATGTTGGCCGCCAGTTTTTTGTAGGGTAACACCGGCAAATTCAGCGCTTTGATCTAACACGCGAACGTCGGTAAAGCCTTGGTCCCGTACCGTTTTTGCGTCTGCTTCATTTTGTACAAATAACGGTAATGCTTTTGGTATCACTTGTTGCGCTGCGTCGTCCCAGTGGTCTAAGTGGGTGTGTGTAACGATTACCGCATCAACATTTGCTAAAAGCTGCTCGGTTGGGATGGGTAAGTCAACCAGCGGGTTGCGTAAATGGCTGTTGTAGGTGCCTTCAAAACCAGGGTAGGCGCCTTTTCCCGCTAACATGGGGTCAACTAAGAAGGTAGTTTCGCCATAGGTTATTTTTACGGTGGCGTTGCGAATATGCTGAACGCTTACCTCGGTGGTTGTTGTAGTCGTTTGGTGTTGGGTGGTGTCGCCAACACCGGTGCAAGCAGTTGTGGCGATTAGGGCTGATGCCATAATAAGTGTTTTTAGACTGTGTTTCATGTGTTGCTTCCTTTGAGTGATTGAACGCTAACTATTATGGTTGGTTTTGACTAGGTAAACGATTGACCTAAATGTCATTTAACGAAATAATTGGGCCATGAAAACTATTCCACGCATTGCTTTATTGCTCTACCCCGAAATAACGCCGTTTCATTATTCGGTGCCCTATACCGTGTTCAGTCCAATATTTACTGAGCAGCCTTTGTTCGAATTAAAAGTAGCGGCCGAAGCGCATATTGCCGATACCGCTAACCATGGTTTTCAAGTGGCATCTGATGGTGGGCTTGAACTCATTACTAGTGCGGACATTGTGATTGTGCCGGGCTGGCATGATTTGAATGCTCGACCGAGTACTGAGTTATTGCATGCGTTGCAACAAGCTCACCAACGTGGCGCTTTGGTGGTGGGGTTGTGTTATGGGGCCTATGCGTTGGCCTACGCCGGTTTGCTAGATAATCGCCGCGCTGCAACGCATTGGCTAGCCGAGCAGGATTTCAGGGAGCGCTTTCCGCACGTTAGACTCGATACCAATGCGTTATACATTGAAGATTCGGGGTTGATTACTTCAGCTGGTACTGCGGCGGGGCTTGATTGCTGCTTGTATATTGTTCGCAAATTCTGCGGTGTGCGGGCGGCAAACCGAATTGCGCGCGTGATGGTGGTGCCGCCGCACCGTGAGGGCGGGCAAGCGCAGTATATTGAACAGCCGGTGGCTCATTCAACCAAAGATATCACCATCAACAAGCTATTGGACTACCTGCGTCAGCATCTTGAGCAACCGCATCGTATCGATGAGTTGGCAGAACGCTTGTCGATGAGTCGCCGTACTTTCACGCGTCACTTTCAAAAAGCAACCGGTAAGTCGTTGATCAACTGGCTAAATGATGAGCGCATACAGCGCAGTTGCGAATTGCTAGAAGCCGGCTCGCATTCTATTGAAAGGATTGCGGAGCTTTGTGGTTTTAATAACACCGTGTCGTTTCGCCAGCACTTTCAGCGCCGCCATCAGGTAAGCCCTTCAGTTTGGCGGCGCACCTTTACTGGGCACTAACAACAAGCTCGTTGAACGCCAATAATTATTAGCCGCTGCGATGGTTTGATAGTGCAGGGCGATCACCTGCGATGCCATCATTAAATCTTCTGCATTGTTGGAATATTTATCGCGTTCGCGAAACAACACTTCTTTGTTCGACTGTGTGCTTGTCACCCCTTTGCGAGCCAGTTTGACGGCAAGCTCAAAACCTTGCTGCGGGGTTTCGGTAATTAAACTAGGTAACCACGGCTGCGATTTGTCTTGCGCTTGTACCGGCGTAGCCGCCGCGATCATGAATACACTGAAAAAACTAATAAGTAATAACTGACGCATAGATCGTGCTCCTTGTTAAACATGCATTTATTATGATTGTTAACTCTGAAAGTGCAAGTATAATGCGCGTTATTCGTTATTCGTTATTCGTGAATAGACAGGGCAGGAAATAGAATGTCAGCTGATTTAAATAGCCGTTATGGATTAAACCCACCACATAGTGAAGTTGTTGAAGCCTGTTCGGTGATAGAGCCTTGCAAAGCTCTTGATATGGGTTGCTCTAACGGGCGTAACGCGCTGTTCCTGAGTCAGCTTGGCTTCGATGTCACCGCTGTAGATAGCAACCCCAGTGCCATTGCGATGTTGCAGCAAATTGCAGCCGAAGAGGGCATTGCGAACATTAATTCGCAGGTATACGACATTAACAACGCGCAATTGAGCGATAACTTCGGGTTTATTGCGTGCACAGTAACTTTGATGTTTTTAGACCCAGAGCGTGTTGCGGCAGTGTTAGCTGACATGCAAGAGCATACGTTGCCTGGCGGCTACAACTTAATTGTATGCGCCATGAGCACAGCCGAGTACCCGTGCCCCATGCCGTTTCCGTTCACTTTTGACGAAAGCGAATTACGGGATGCCTACCAAGGTTGGGAGCTAGTTAAATACAATGAAGATCTGGGCACTATGCACAATGGGGCGCGATTGAAGTTTGCGACTATGTTGGCGCGAAAACCAACAAACTAGTTTTTTATCTAAAATCATCCGCTTTATAGGAAAGAATGACTTCAGCTAGACGGAGCAAAGATCGGGTGCTACATTGTACTAATAATGTAACACAAGGGGGTGATATGAGCGATGCAACATTTACGTTCCGCGTTAACGATGAGTTGAAAAGTGAATTTTCAAAAGCCGCACGCTCGCGCGATCGCAGTAGTGCGCAATTGCTACGTGACTTTATGCGTGAGTACGTTCAGCAACAAGAGCGGTTGGCTGAGCACGATAGCTGGTTTAGGGAGCAAGTGAAGCAAGGGCTTGATTCTGCTAACGCTGGGAATTTGGTTCCAGCGGGTGACGTTGAGGCTAAGTTTGCGGCACGCAGAGCGTTAACGCAGCGTAACATCGATAAGCAACGATGATTGTGCAATGGACTCCTTAAGCTATTCGGGATCGTGAGCAAATTTATGACTTTATCGAAAATGATAACCCAGTAGCGGCGCTTCAACTAGATAATCAAGTCTCGTCAAGCGTAGCAAATCTGTCTGAATATCCAGAAATAGGCCGTGAAGGACGGGTTCTTGGAACTCGAGAGCTTGTAGTGCATGCAAACTATATTGTCGTGTACGATTTCAGTAAGGACGCCCTTAGAATTTTACGAATCCTACATGCGGCTATGAAGTGGCCTTAATAATTAAGTAACTCCTACCATGTCAAGGTAGTCTGGGGTAATTTCTGTATTTATACCTTAATGTACGTTGCTTTGCAACCCTTGATATATAAGGCTTTCAGCGATATCGACCCCGAACGCCAGTTAAGATCAATTAAGGTAAATTAGCATGGTCGCGGCAAACTTGGTCACATGGTTTTGGCATGAAATCATGCTAATTTGAGTGCTGAAAAAGCATGATTTCATGCTATTTGTATTTTTGGGGTTTGCATAGGTATGCAGATTTGTGGGTTAGTTGCGATCTGTTAGTGCATTGTTGAGTGCTATAATTAGCACCAGTTGACGACATAAAATGGGGGGATTGGTGATGTTCAGTTGGCTACCAAAACCGAGAGCAACTTATAACTCGAACCTGTCAGAATTCGTGCGAAATGCAAAATCGCGTGAGAAGAAGCGTGTGTATGCTCGGGTAATTGATAAAGCCATTGAGGCACAGAACGAAGTCATTGAACGGCAAGAGGCAACGTCATAGTTGCGTGCATGAATTTAATATGAAACGGAGGCGACTGCCTCCGTTTTTTGTTTGTATCGGATGGCGAAAATTAAGCAGCACACACTTTTAACGCAGAAGTAACGCTGCTGCCAGGTAGTGTCACGCCTTGTCGTAAGGTATCTGCTTTGGGGCTGCCAAGCGATTCGTAGTCGAGCTGTAAGCAACCGTTTAGCGCGGTAATTTGCGCTGCGGTAAACACATAAGGCGTTACCGTTTTGACAATTTGTGCGCGGCGTTGCTCAGGCAGTGTAAATGAGACATTGGATGGATGTGGATTCAATTCACCTGAGTGCACTTGGGTGTAGATATCGTCGGTGAGCTCCCAAGCCTCCCATTGCTCGCAAATAATATCGGGATTTAGGCCCGCAAGTTCGTGAGAGTAGGTGGCATCCCAGTCAAAATGATAATGCTTGGTGCCGTTGAGCGATGTCTTGATGGTATCCGGCTCCATGTAAAGCTTGTACCAAATATCTAAGCAGACATCGCTGTCTTGGAGCGCCTGAGGTATAAGCTGCATGCCAGGTGCAAGAGCAGCAAGTGCAGACAGGTATAAACGGTAGCCATAACACTTTTTCTCGGTAGCAGTCGCAAGGGCTTCGATTTGAGCGTATTTGTCATCGCGTAGCTCGAACAGAAGCGCGCCTAAAATTTGCTGGTGGTTGTCGACCAACGCAATCAGTTGATGCTGCATATCAAACAGGCATTGGACATTGTCAGCATTAGCGAATGCCTTATCGAATACGGTTTTTGAGTAGTGCATAGTTGTGGCTCCTTGGTGATTAAAATAACTTATGCAGAACCACGCTAGCATGTTTCGATATTGGCGCTACTGATTGGCAGGGCCAAAAAGTAGGGCGCTGCAGGGCGGTTAATCAAATGGGCTATGTGAGTCAAATGAGCTGAATGAGTCATTATTGATACTGCTATTGAAGATGCCGTCATCACTCAATCTGTGCGTGAACATGTCGTCATGAAACCCTGACTGAACATTTACTGGATTGAAGGGCGAGAGTAGGTTGGCTGGGTCGAGTAAGTCGTGATGCATCACTGAGTGATGACTGAAACGGTGGTTTCTCCAATAAGAGTGGCAAAGGTGCGGTGTTGGCTCATCATCACAATCGTATAACCTCAGGATATCCGAGCTTAAGAGGCGTGTGGTCGTACCGTTAAGCTGGTCACCAGTTTTTTTGATAGGTACAGGAGCGAGCAGGTCCGGCGAGCGTTTTGCAGCAACGTCGCCTTTGCCAATTAGATAGCCAATAACCATGATAACAAACGCAACCGTGATCATAATCCCCATGTGATTTCTCCAATCGATACTCAGTAAATTTAGTCTTAGAAATTGATGCTATGGTTAACATGAGTAACATATTTTAAAATTGACGCTACAATCTCGCAGAAGCTAAGCGGGGGGAATAGAATGAACACTGTATCAACGGAAGAAAACACGAGTTCATTGAGCCAGTGGTTTGTTAATCTTGCTCCAGGTGATTCTTGCGCAAGAATCACCCTTCCGGCATCCAAGGTGCAGCAAGAGTTGCGAGATGGGATTGATGCTTGCGTGATTGACTCGCTACAACATTTCATTCCTTTGACTCTCATTGCTGATGCGCTCGGTTTGACTGAGCGTACAATTAAGTTAAAAGTGGCAAATCAGATAAAGTTGAACGTTTCGCAATCAGACACGTTGCTTTATCTTGTGCGAACATGGTGTAAATTACTGGCTTTTTTTGATGGCCGTCGCGACATATTGCTCATGTGGTTAAACAGTGAGGCGAGAGCGTTAGAGCAAACACAACCTTGACTTTTAATGCAAACAACCTATGGTCGTAATGTACTGCTTAGGTTGATTAATGAAATGCGGTTTGGGGAGATTTGAATAGGCGCCCATTTGGAGTGCCTATTCAATGACTAATAGTTTGGCGGGCTATTAATCGAAACGTACTTAATCCTTGCTCAGTTATTCTTACTAAACAATGACTGAAATGCAAGGGAAGACTCTCGAGTGGCTAAATTAAAAACGACTACTAAAGTCGGGGTTTAGCTGAAGGTCAGCAATGAGCGAAGAACGGACCTCCAATATTCGTGCTAACTTTTGTTTTAAAAATGCTAGGATAATTAAAAATGCATCCAGTTTTTAAAGAGTACATTGATTCACTAGAACCATCTTTCCAACAACTTCTAAATATGAAACAAGTCACGGTTGCAACGTTGCCAAAGGAAATCCCACAGTCCGGTATTTATCTGTTTTCAGAGAATGGTAAACATCTGTACGTTGGCAGAACAAATACAATAAGAAAGCGTTTGCAGAATCATTGTCGGCCAAGTTCAGGACATAATTCAGCTACATTTGCTTTTAGGCTTACGCGAGAAATTACCGGAATCACACAGGCGACATATGTTACCGATGGCTCACGTGCGAATTTAGAGTTAGATGCTACGTTTGGTCCTGAATTTATCAAACAGAAAAAGAGGGTGAGGGAGATGCATGTACGCTACGTTTCCGAACCGGAACCAATGCGACAGGCACTTTTAGAGATGTACGTTTCTGTAAGTTTAGGAACCCCTCACAATAACTTCGATAATCACTAACAAGCCAACAAAGTTAAAGATTAATAGCGTTGTTATCTAACTGCGTTTTTGAACGTTATGGCTAGGGTTATCATGCATTCCTAATTCTGGCTTGCCGGGCTCGAATGAGCGAACAGCGGACCTTCTGACTTTCAGCCTACTCCAACTAGTGACTAGCCGTTCCGTTATTCGTCAGTGTGGGTGTTGCTAGCGGTGCACGGCACATTCACGTCGGCAATATTACGCGTTTTGTTGTTGTGTTGTGTATTTAAGTCGTTTACTGTCAGTGACATAACAAAAAATGAAGGTTGGATATTGTGCGCTCGGTAGAGTGTAACTGAGCATTCTCAAATAGCCTTTGCTAACTCGGGACTTTTCAAGTCAGGAATGCCTGCTTGATCAGTAAGTTAAGAACCGAAAACCGTCAATTGGACGAGTTTCTAAATGCGCACGCACAATATACAAATGTTGGGTGCTAAAGTAGATCACAGTAATTTCTGGGTAAATTTGTAATGCAGTTGCTTCTCGCGTTTGTAATCAATAGTTTGCTTGTCGCCGTAGTGGTCATGGTGCATTACGGCATATTGCACCAGATCGTTAAAATCCTACCACGTTTTACTTTCGCTCATAGCCTACGGATAGTTTTCGGAGTCTTTGGCGCCTTGATTGCTCATGTTATAGAAATATGGATTTTTGCTTTAGGTTACTATTTTAAATCTCAAGGTTCGGGTTGGGGTAGTTTAGAAGGCAATTTTGATGGTACGTTGTTGGACTGCGTATATTTTTCGTTTACGGTTTACACAACAGTCGGCTTTGGTGATATTGAGCCTTTAGGGTATATTCGCTATCTTACAGGCATTGAGTCAATAGCAGGGTTGGTACTTATTACTTGGACAGCTTCGTTTCTCTATCTCGAAATGCAGCGTCACTGGGATCAGCGTTAGTGGTATGCACCCAACAAGGTGCTCAAGCCGAACCTTCACCTACGTTGCGCAGGCTGGTTCGCTTCGCTCATTATATCTCGCCGTGCTACACTCTCGATTCGGCCGGCTTAGCACGGCGTTGGGTGTAAAAAAACATCTTGGTTCTAAATGTGCAGAAGCCTGGCATTATTAATCGTGGTGGTTCGAGGCGAGAACGTTTTTAATAACGGAAGTCAGAGGGCCAAAGCTATCTTTCCTGCAGGTTGGGGAACAGGGTTAACCTAAGTTAGAGCGGCGAATATCGTCGTCGTACCAGTTCACAAGCCGTGTTTATTTTCATTTGCAAAACAGTGGTGTTCCCGCAAAAAACGGTGTTCTATACTTTAGCTGTCCTTGGGGTTTCACATCGCAAGCAGCCTAAAAGCGTGCCAGTCTTTGCAAGGCTAAGTTAGTTCGCTGGAAGTGGGTAGGTTCTAACTGGCAGGCACCCAACAAGACGCTCAAGCTGAACCTTCACCTACGCTCCGCCCAGCGCATGGCTTCGCCATTGTACGCGCTGTGCTACACTCTCGGTTCGGCCGGCTTAGCACGGCGTTGGGTGTAGGTAAAACATTCTAAATTTTGTTTTCTAGTCGTCAGAGTTCAGTGAAGGCTTTGCGCGAACGATATTATTTCTGTGGTCTTTGGTATATCGTTTCCGGCGCGTTTTAAAGGAAGGTTGTCGTTGAAATTCTCGGCTTGAAGAGTTTGAAATGAGGGCGTAGGTTTTTTCAGTGTTAACCATTTTATCAAGCTTTTCTGGTGGTTCGCGTAAGTTGGGCAAGCGGCGCGTACACCCCTTCTTCAATTTGGCCATTGTAGTACATCTTCAAAGTAGGGTAGTTCAGGGCTTCTTGGTGGGGCAGTGGTTCCTAGTGCGCAAAGCACCCAACAAGGTGCTCAAGCCGAACCTTCACCTACGCTCCACACAGCGCATGGCTTCGCCATTGTACGCGCTGTGTTACACTCTCGGTTCGGTCGGCTTAGCACGACGTTATGCCCTAAGGTGTTATGAGTAACTATTACGTCTACGTTTACATTGATCCCAGAAATTTCGAGGAGTTTTACTTTGGAAAAGGTAAAGGCTCCCGTAAACATGCTCACCTGAATGACGACTCGGATAGCGAAAAATCCCGGCGGATAAAGGCCATCAAGAAAGAAGGGTTGGAGCCAATAATCAGGGTTATTGCTCGCAATCTATCTGAGCACGATGCGCTGCTGGTTGAGAAGACGCTACTCTGGAAGTTGGGTAAGCAGTTAACGAATATATCCTCGGGCCATTATGCAGACAATTTCCGTCCGCATGACTCCCTACACAAATACCTTTCGGGGTTCGATTTTCAAAATGGGCTATATTATTACAACGTAGGGGAAGGTGTGCATCGCAACTGGGATGACTACGTTTCCCATGGGTTTATCTCCGCAGGTCAGGCACCAAGATTCCGGGATGCAATGCTAGGTTTGCAGACAGGGGATTTTGTCGCAGCATATCTCAAGCGCCACGGTTTTGTTGGGGTTGGCCAAATTACTCAAAGCGCTCGGCCGGTGCGTGACGTTCTGGTAGGCGGTATCCCACTTTTGCAGCATGAGCTGGTATGCCCAAATATTGCAGAAAACTCGAACGATCTCGATAAGTCGGAGTATGTCGCACTCGTCGACTGGATCAGGACTGTTCCGCGAAACGAGGCAAAGTGGAAATCAAAGAGTGGGCTGTTTACCTCGCAGCTCATCCGAGCCTCGTTGGATGGTCAGCCAGAAACTATAAAGTTTTTGGAACAGGAGTTTGCCGTTGATTTCGCGGAACTTCTGGCATAACAATCGGCTGCACAGCGACCGATTTTCCGCCGCTTTGCGGCTCCAAGCCGGCGCGTGAGCCGGGCGTTATGCATAAGGACTCAGTGTGATACGAAAACTATTTCTGGTTTTAGTAATTGCGTCAATTCCAGCGCTCGCTTGGTCATATGCAAAGCCGTTAAGGTTACTTCTGCCTCATTTAAATGGAGTGACGTGCAACGGCTCAGTGTGCGTGGAGGATACGAGTGGGATGTATCAAGCTATTGAGCTTTATGGCTCTGCGGTAACGAACATCTCTGCAGCTCAACTTCCACTTAGAGCTAGCCCAACGTTTGTTTATTGCTCTACTGCAGAGTGCTACCAGTCGTTTGGTGGAGGAAATGAGCGAGCGATTTCTTATCCGTTTCTCGGTACGGTTATAGCTCCTGAATCGTGGCAGCGCTACATCACTCAGCACGAATTGGTTCATTGGTTCCAATTTTATGAAATTGGCCCTGTTTCGACCATGATGAAACCTGAATGGTTTAGAGAAGGTATGGCGTATGTGTATAGCAACGCACCGGAATCAGACATTCCAGAGCATTACTTGCCAATGATGGTAAAGTACGACGAGTGGCATTCCGATAAATCTTGGTCTGAAATAGTTCAGGACGCAGGAGACCTATAATATGCATAACCAAGCCATCAAGTACGCTCCCTTCGGTCGCCCGACGCTCGCAAGCTCGCGTAAGCTGAAAGAGCAATGATCATAAAGGAAAAGGTATGTCGAATTTCGATCAAAATTTTGAAGCTGCACGTCTTGCCTCGCTGGCCAAACAGCATTCAGACATTGTTAAAGTTACAGGTGAGGTGGTTTTCCGTGCAGAAGATGATGAAGACCGCTTGAGTGGTACATCTTGGACACTTGAAGAGGATATTTTCGATCAGGTTACGGAGTCTGGTTTTAAGCTGCATCTGCTCGAGCTTCTCGATGATTTTATTGCACACCGAGGCCGATGTAATGAGTTGCCGAAAAAAGAAGGGATTGTTCGTTTTGGTGGTGGCGACTTGAGTATTGAATGGTTGCCTGACGGGTCTACCCATTTATCAGATCATTCAGGTGAGGAGCAGTAAGTTTGATTACAAAGCATGACTTGCCATCTCTTGTGAGCAATTTTGAGCGTCTACCGGGCCGAATCAATGAGCTCTCAAAGTCCGCCTTTGAAAGTGTTTATGACACGGAAGCTGCTGCTCAGGCAAAAAACATAATCTATTTTTTCTTGTCCTCAAAACCTGTGCCTCGCCTCAATGGCGAGAGCAACATACTTTACATAGGCCAAACAAAGACCAGTTTCAAGTCCAGATATTTCCGCCACGCAAACCTGCATGCCACGTCAAAGGCTAACTCGTTGAAATTTGATATGATAATAAGAAATTATGGGGCAATAGAGATCGCGTTTTGTGATTATCGTAAGTTTGGCGACACTCTGCTGGGTGCTGAAGGACAATTTTTGTGGTGGTACTTTCAGAATCACGGTGAGTACCCACCAATAAACTACACCAAAACCAAAGTCAGAACAGATGCTGTCAGCGCATAACAAGGCAAAGCATGTCGCACAGCAAAGCTGCGCTGGACTGTCAAAAGCGTCACTTAAATTGCATTCGCAATTACGTGACACTTCTGCCAGCCCATGTTTGCGGCGTTAGGCATCACGCAGAGAGGATTGCATGTCCGAGGGATTGACTGAATCAGAAAAATTTGTGAACTCTATTTGTGAGAGAGCTTTTCTTAATCTTTGGACTCATCCAAATCCGATTGGGAAGAAAGGAAAAGAGCTTTGTGATTGCTTAATTGTCTGCGGAAACCATATCGTTATTATTTCTGTGAAGGATATTAAGTACAAAGACACAGGTGATGAAGCTGGCTGGAAGAGGTGGACTAAAGCAGCAATAGATAAATCGGCTTCTCAAATATGGGGCGCTGAACGATGGCTAGATTCTTCTGTTGAGTTCACCAGGCACGATGGCCGAAAGGTCGAGTTGCCACCAAAAGAGGATCGAATCGTACATCGTGTATCTGTATCACTTGGGGCTCAGCGAAGAATACCCACAAAGTCGGGAGACCTAGGTTATGGAATCGTACATGTTTGCGATGAGTTTAGCCTTGGAGCAATTTTTGGCCTTCTAGATACGATCACGGACTTCGTTGGTTTTCTTTCCGAAGTTGAGGCTTTAATAAACCGGGCCAATATAGTTTTCAGCGGCGGTGGCATTGAAGACTTATTGGCCATCTATTTATTAAACAATCATTCGTTCCCTTACGAAGAAGCTAATTTACTAATAATTGATGATACGGTTTTTCGAGGGTTTATAGACTCTGATGACTACAAAGCGATCCAAGAGTCTTATAAGGATTCATATTTTTGGGACAAGTTGATCGAGCATTTTGTGGGTGATCTCCTTACTGATGGAATGTTTGAATATGGCACAAATCAGGTCACTGATAATCAGCTGGCTCTTGTTCAAATGGCCCTCCAGCCGCGTGGTCACAGAGCAAATCTAGTCGATGCCTTTTCTGAGTTTTTACAGAAGCCTGAGTTAAAAATTGCTGCAAGAGTAGTTTTGGCGCACAAAAACACGGCATTTGTATTCCATCTAGGGCCAAGCAGTGATCGAGAATCCAGGGTTCAAGAGCTAGGCTTAAGGTGCTTGGTTGTAAGAGGTCGCCTTCCCGATGTCCAAATTGTAGTTGGCATATCAAGAGATAAGTTGGGGCCGTCAGAGGTTGGGTACTCTCACGATATTGTTTATGTAGACATCCCAGAATGGAATGATGATTTCGAAGAACAAGTAACTGGAATACAAAAGGAACTCGGTTACTTTGAAAACGCATCCTGGGCTAAGAAACCAGAAAATGCCTAACAACAGCGCCGCTGTCGGCGAAATGCGGCATAAATATTCTATGAGATGACTGTGTTATAAATGGGGTATTTACAATTGGTCTTGCGATGGTTTATTTGGCGAAAGGGCAGAACTCCGAAGAAAAAGAAACGAACGAACGCGAGTAGTTCAATCCGCTAAACCATTCCTCAAACCTTCCTTTGTAAATATTTTGTGATACGATGTGACCTAATAAATTTAATTAGGACAGATTTATTCAGTGCGAAATAAACAAAACAATCGCTCGAACAAGGTCAATCAGCCGCATGATACATAAGGCCCTGACACAAAATCCACAGGCGAAAACAAACAGTTCTGCGCAACTAGCAAAATTGCCGCAGGCAACGCGTGATCGCATTGCTCACATCGACTTCACCTTATTGTTTAAAGGCGAAGCCATACGCGCTGATGTAGTGAATCGTTTTAGCATCACCGCCGCACAAACCACTAAAGACTTCACCTTGTATCGAGAGCTGGCGCCGCACAACATAGAGTATGACCAAAAGCTCAAAGTACATAAGCGTGGCAAGGCGTTTACGCCCTTGTTTGACTATGACGTGGTTAGAACGCTGGCCACTATTAGCCAGGGTTACGGCGACGGTTTTACTGGCGAAGTAAAACCACCGCTAGCTTGTGAAGCGCCTTATCACCTAAACAAGCCCAGTTTATCAATCGTCGCCAAAGTCACCGAGGCCATACACAAAGGCAAAGCCTTAAGCATCACCTATGTGTCGCTATCGAGCGGTGAAACCACACGTGAAATTGTGCCACATACCCTGGTGGATAATGGTTTACGTTGGCACGTTCGTTGCTTCGACCGTAGACGAGCAGAATTCAGAGACTTTGTACTCACCAGAATTAAGTCAGCCGAAGTACTAGAAAACTCAACCTTGCACGAGACAGAACTCGAAACACAAGACCGGCAATGGAACCGTTTTGTCGAATTGCAATTAGTGCCGCACCCCCGAATTAAACATCAAGAAGCCATTGAGCTGGATTACGGCATGGTTAACGGCGTGATGATAATAGAAATAAGGGCCGCAACCGCAGGGTACTTACTTCGACAATGGCATGTCGATTGTTCTACCGAACACGCGTTGAACGGCCTTGAATATCAGCTTTGGCTGCGCAACAGCCAAGCACTCTATGGTGTCACAAACTTAAGCATTGCACCGGGTAGAGCAAGTTAATAGAACGATGTAGCGGCCATATAGGCGTTACATAAAGAACAGAATTTTAAATTTATAGTGAATCTGTTGCACCAGTCTAATGGGCAGCAACAAACACGGAGCAGGAAAAAAATGGATCATAGTGTACACAACAAGCTCATCTCATTTATTTGGAACATTGCCGACGACTGTTTACGGGATGTGTATGTTCGCGGTAAGTACCGCGATGTGATTTTACCTATGGTGGTATTACGGCGTTTAGATACGTTACTAGAGCCAACCAAAGAAGCCGTGCTTGAAGAGGTAAAGTTCCAAAAAGAAGACATGCAAGCCACAGAGCTTGATGATGAGCCATTAAAGGCGGCCAGTGGTTATGTTTTCTACAATACATCGAAATGGACGCTGAAATCCCTGTTCAACACCGCAACGAATAACCAACAGATATTACTCGCCAACTTTGAAGAGTACCTGCTTGGTTTTAGCGATAATGTTAAAGAAATTATTGAATGCTTTAACCTCAAGTCGCAAGTTCGTCACATGGCTTCAAAGCAAGTCCTGCTTGATGTCGTCGAAAAGTTTGTTTCCCCTTACATCAACCTAACTCCTGAAGTGGTCGAAGACCCAGATGGCAATAAGATGCCAGCCCTTACTAACCTGGGTATGGGTTATGTGTTCGAAGAGTTGATCCGTAAGTTCAACGAAGAAAACAACGAAGAAGCGGGCGAACACTTCACGCCACGTGAAGTAATTGAACTGATGACGCACTTGGTGTTTGACCCAGTAAAAGACCAGTTGCCGCTTACCATGACAGTGTATGACCCTGCGTGTGGTAGCGGTGGTATGCTCACTGAATCTCAAAACTTCATTGAAGAGAAATACCCACACGATAGCCGAGATATTTACCTTTACGGCAAAGAGATTAATGACGAGACCTACGCCATTTGTAAATCGGACATGATGATCAAAGGTAACAACCCTGAGAACATCAGAGTAGGCTCAACCTTGTCTACCGATGAGTTCGGCTCTCAAGGTTTGCGCTTTGACTTTATGTTGTCTAATCCGCCATACGGTAAGAGTTGGGCGTCTGAACAGAAGCATATTAAAGATGGTAGTGACGTGATTGACCCACGTTTTAAGGTTAGCCTGAAAGACTATTGGGGAAATCTCGAAGTGGTGGATGCCACGCCACGTTCAAGTGATGGCCAGCTGCTCTTCTTAATGGAAATGGTCAACAAAATGAAAGATCCGAGCGTAAGCCCATTAGGCAGCCGGATTGCCTCTGTTCATAACGGCTCATCACTCTTTACCGGTGATGCGGGCGGTGGCGAAAGCAACATTCGTCGCTTCATCATTGAAAACGACATGCTAGACGCCATCATTCAGTTACCGAATAACCTATTCTATAACACAGGCATTACCACTTACATTTGGGTGTTAAGCAACAAAAAACCTGAAGCACGCAAAGGCAAGGTGCAACTGATTGATGCCAGCTTGCTATACCGTAAGTTGCGTAAGAACTTGGGTAACAAAAACTGCGAATTTGCGCCTGAGCACATCACGGAAATTACCGATACTTACCTCGCGTGTGTGGACGTTGAAAGAGTACTTGATGCAAACAATGATCCTGTTGGCATCGCCAGCAAGGTGTTTAGTAATGACGACTTTGGCTACTACAAAGTCACTATCGAGCGCCCGGATCGCCGCAGAGCTAAGTTTACGCAAGATGCGATAGCACCATTACGTTTTGATAAACAACTTAGTGAAGTGATGGAGCACGTGTACGCAGAATACGGCGAACGTGTTTACGAAAAAAACGGTTATGGTTCTGATCAGAAAAAGAGCTTCTTGAAATCCATTGAGAAAGACATTCTTTCTTGGTGTGAAGATAACGACATCAGTCTCAATGCCAAAGCTAAGGCAAAACTGCTCGATGTGAAACATTGGCTGGCGCTTAAAGCATTGCTTGAAACGGCACAAACGCTGATGGCTGACATCGGTAGCATTGAATTTGATGACTTCAATAACTTTAAAACGCAAGTTGATAAATCACTAAAAGCCCATGCGATTAAGCTTTCAGCACCTGAGAAAAATGCCATCCTGAACGCAGTGAGCTGGTATGACGAAACCGCCAAGAAAGTGGTGAAAAAGATCGTTAAACTAACGGGTGATAAATTAAACGACCTGCTGGAGCGCTATGAGTGTGAAGTCGCTGACCTACCAGATTTTGGTTATTACCCCGTTCCTACAGCAGGAGGCGGTAAAAAAGGTGAGTTCATCACTTATGAAACCAGCTCAGACCTGCGAGACACAGAATCTGTCCCCCTACGTAAAGACGGAGAGCAGCAAAGCATTTACCAGTACTTCCTAGACGAAGTGAAGCCTCATGTTGATGAAGCATGGATAAACATGGATACGGTGAAAATTGGTTATGAAATCAGCTTCAATAAGTATTTCTACCGTCATAAACCACTACGTAGTTTAGATGAGGTCGCAACTGACATCATCAACCTAGAACAAAAAGCCGAAGGTCTCATTGCGCAGATATTAGGTGTGAACGTGGCCGAAGTTCAGGGAGAAGCGTAATGGAACGTTTAGCATTGATGCCGAAATATGACGATTATGTAGATTCTGGGGTTGAATGGTTGGGACGAGTACCTGCCTCTTGGGAATTAACACGATTAGGCACTCGCTTTAATGAGCGTAGATCTAAAGTTTCAGACATTGACTACCCCGCACTCTCCGTAACAAAAAAAGGCGTTCTACCTCAATTGGATAATGCGGCCAAAACAAAAGATGGCGATAACAGAAAGCTAGTAAAAGAGGGTGACTTTGTTATAAATAGCCGCTCTGATCGGAAGGGTTCTAGTGGAGTATCTGACAGAGATGGATCAGTATCGCTTATAAATATAGTGCTTAAACCAAAAGGGATTCATCCAAAGTTTTCTGAGCACCTTTTGAAAAGTCATGCATTTATTGAGGAATACTATCGTGTTGGACGTGGAATTGTCGCAGATTTGTGGACTACTCGATACGATGAAATGCGGACGATTGCTATATCTGTTCCTTCACTAGAAGAACAAACCCGTATCGCCAACTTTCTAGACAAGAAAACCACGCAAATCGACGAAGCGATTGCAATCAAAGAGCAGCAAATTAGCCTGCTGAAAGAGCGTAAGCAGATCATCATACAACAGGCGGTGACCCAAGGGCTTGACCCCAATGTGCCAATGAAAGAATCCGGTGTGGATTGGATTGGTAAGATTCCAGCGCATTGGGATACGTTGAAATTTAAATACTCGATGAGAATAAAAGCCCGATTAGGTTGGAAGGGACTGAAAGCTCACGAATATGTTGAAGAAAGTGACTTTGGTTTTTTATCAACGCCAAACATTAAACACAAGCGAATAAAATATGAAGATGCATATTTCATTACCGAAAGGAGATATTTTGAGTCGCCTGAAATAATGCTCGAAAATGGAGATGTTTTACTTGTAAAGGATGGTTCAACTCTTGGTATTAGCAATGTAGTTGAAGATTTGCCGATGAAGTGCACAGTAAATTCTTCTATAGCAGTACTTAAATTGTTTAATACAGAAGAGGTAAAACCAAAATATCTCGACTATTTCATTAAATCAGAGTCCCTTCAGAGAATAATTTCGATAATGAAAGATGGGATGGGCGTTCCTCACCTCTTTCAGTCTGATATTAAGAATTTCGTTCATCCGTTGCCTCCTATTGGCGAACAATTGGAAATAATTGAACATGTTAAAATGGTAGAGGAATCTCTCGATTCAGTGGTTTTAGATTTAGAAAAGCAAATTGAAAATATCAAAGAATACAAAACCACCCTGATCAACAGCGCCGTGACAGGAAAAATCAAGATCACCCCAGAAATGGTTGAGCAATAGGACGCGATTATGTTCACGGTAAATCATCAAACCAACAGGATTAGTCCAGTTAAGACGAAGAAGTTCAGTGAGTTGGGCTTTACTGAGCGCAAGCATCTTCAGGAATGGTTAGCACACGAGCCTTCCGCACTGGGTGAAGAGCTGTTGATTATTCAAAAGGAGTTTGATGGCTTTGATGATACCCGTGAACGTTTAGATTTACTGGCACTGGATAAAGATGGCAACTTGGTCATTATTGAAAACAAGCTGGACGACAGTGGCCGAGATGTGGTGTGGCAGGCGCTTAAATATGCCTCTTACTGCGCTAGTTTGACCAAAGCGCAAATAGTAGACATCTATCAGCAGTACCTCGACCGATATAAACCTGTCACCGGTGATGTCGATTTGAATAATATGCCACAAAGTGCCTCAAATCGAATTTGCGAGTTTCTTGATGTGCCCGCAATGGACGAGCTAAAGCTGAATTTGGGCAACAGCCAACGTATTATTTTAGTGGCCGCTAACTTCAGAAAAGAGGTGACCAGCACCGCCTTGTGGCTGCTCGGCCAAGGTATAAGTATCGCCTGCTTTAAAATCACACCATACTCGTTAGGTGAGCAATTGCTTATTAATATCGATCAAGTGATTCCTACCCCTGAAGCCAAAGAGCTAATGATTGGCATTAATGCGAAGGAAGCTGAAGAGAAAAACACGGAGGTGGTTCTCAAAACCCGCCACAGTGTAAGGCGAGATTATTGGGAGCAAGCGTTAGCCGCGTTCCAATCCAGCCCCTGCACGCTATACAACAATATCAGCCCAAGCAAGGATCACTGGCTCAACGCTGGTTCAGGTGTAACCGGTTGCCCATTCAGTCTTATTTTTAATCAGAAAGAACTTAGAGTTGAGCTTTGGCTAAGCCGTAACAACGGCGAGGAAAACAAATGGATGTTTGATCAACTCTACCTGCAGAAAGAAACAATCGAGCAAGATTTTGGAGATGAACTCGAGTGGTTGCGCTTGGATGATAAGAAACAGTCGCGTATCCAATTTTCGAAAAAGCTTGATGCATTTAATAAAGAGAACTGGCCCGAAGCAATTGCTTGGTATCTAGAGCATATGACGAGACTTGAGCAAGCCTTACAAAGCCATTTGCAGAGTGTCGCTCAAGCTCTTAAGGATAGAGAATGACTGTAGAAGTACTTACTTGCACTGCAGCAGAAATATTGCGGGGTAATTTGATTCCCGCAGGAGAGCAGGCGGGGATTAAAGGTCAGTTAACAATACCAGAATATCAGCGCCCATATTGTTGGCAAGAACAGCAGTTATCACAGCTGTTGACTGATATTAATGCGCATAATCAGCAAACTCCTGACTTATCCTATTACTTAGGCAGCTTGATACTTCATCACGCAGATGACAAATTGAATATCATTGACGGCCAACAGCGAGTGACAACCCTAGCCATGATAGCTTGTCTTCTCGAGTCGGGAGCTGACATCGAGTTGAGTTTCGCAGCTCCGGAAAGCCAGCAGCAAATCAAACACAATCTCGCTTGGCTAAGAAAACGTATGGATACATTGTCTTCACTCGTTAATTTAGAGCAGTTGGTTTTTACCATAGTCGTCACACAGTCTGAAGACGATGCCTATCTATTCTTCGAAACACAGAATACTGGCGGTGTACGACTTGGTGGACCAGACATAATTAAAGCACATCATCTTCGCGCTATCAGTACAACTCACCAAGAACGATTTGCAAGAACGTGGGAGGGTCTTGGCAAGCTAAACAAAACCGTGGATGCTTTGTTAAAGGGCAGATACTGGCAAGCACTTAACCGTCGTACACTCCCCTCGCATCAACAAACGCAACGAATTCGCGATACTATTGTTAATGAGCTAGCTCAGGAAACAGGAACCGGACCTGATGTTGCTTATGGCCGAATGCGCAGGCAATTAGGCTTATCGGGGGAGGTTTTTATGCAAACTGCGCAACAAGGCTATGATGTGCGTCAGCCTCTCAATGAGGGCATAAATACCATTCATTATTTAGCTTATTTCCAGAGTCTCTATAATCGTTATTGGCAGGTGCCTGATCTCCCTCATTTACAGGAATACCAGAGTTTTATTGAGTGGCTGCAAAATCTAAAAGGTTGTGGGTACCTGCAAAACTTATACGAAGCATGCCTGCTGCTTTATATAAGTGTGTTTGGTGAAGAAAAATTAGAACAGGCAGCTAAGAAGCTTTTTCGCGTTGTGTACTCCCGCCGAGTTAGCAACCAAAAAGCAGTACGAGAAAAGTCTGTTCCTGCTTTCATAAAAGAATATCCAGTCCTAGATTGGATTGCGCAAAGCTATACCCCTCAGCAGTGCTTTGAATTACTGGATAATTTTGAATTAGTAGTTGATAGCAGCAACCTTGCTAAAGACGAAAACAGCACAAAAAAGCGTTTTATTAAAGCTGTTGTAGAGCATTTTCAATTAGACATCCAACCTGAAAACTACGCTGATGAGTTTTCAATAGCACTTACCCTTGCGGTGACTGAGGGGGCGCAATGAAACAATTAACCTCCCATGAAAAAGTGCAAACCGAGTTGTTAACTCTGGAGAAGATTAATAAAAGCAAAATTGGTTTTGTGGTGCCTAGTTATCAGCGCCCTTATGTTTGGAAGGCGGAAGATGCTTTAAAGCTATTGGACGACATTGTTGAGTCTTGCAAAGCTAATGAGCCCCATTATTTCATTGGCAGCTCTTTGTCTGCAAAATACAACGCCACAGACAAATTGATCTATGAACTGATAGATGGGCAGCAGCGCATAACCACCTTAATGCTGATTTCCATCGCTTTTAAAACTGCAAATATTAAATCCGCTCTGGCCCAGGTCTCCATTTTAAACGACGAGCCACGGTTGACGTTTGCAATACGTGAATCAGTGCGAAACTTATTAGGCAGTTACGCAGGTATAAAGAGCTTGACGAAGCCGGGCTATGATTCCATTGAGAGCGACCCGTACCTCAAACACCTGCATGGCAATTTAGACGTTTTAGTACAGCAAATTGAAGCTTTAAGTAAAGGCGATAAGATTGATGTTAATCGTTTAGCCGATTACATTTTCTGCAAAGTGAGCTGGGTAAATAATGTGGTTCCTCGAGCTTTAGACCTAAATCGACTGTTTTCTAGCATGAATACCGCAGGTGTTCAGTTAGAGCCAGTCGACCTTCTTAAGGCAAAGCTGTTCCGTAAAATTTATACGGAAAAGTCTCTTTACAACAAAATTTGGCAAGCCTGCGAACATACGAATAATTATTTTGAGCGCAATCTACGTCAGCTATTCCCCAACGCTAATTGGAACGCTATAGAATTTGAGCATTTAAGGGAATTCTCACCCGCATTTCGGGTTGAAGATGCCGGGCTCGAAGTTAGTCTCCGAGCTCATCGCACTATCAGTGAGCTGCTTGCTGAAGTTGTTGCTGGTGACGAGCCTTCAAATACTGAGGACAAGGAGCCTAAAGACTCAACAGATGATATTAGCGATGAAACCGTCTATTGCCGTTCAATTATCAGTTTTGAACTGCTACTGGTTCATACGCTGAGGATTTTCTACGCTCAACGCGGATGTCCAGATTTAACGCCCAGAATAAAATCTACCAACTTGATGGCTTGTTTTGAATGCTTGCTAACGGAAGATGAGGAGGCGGTTAAAGCATTTTTGCTACTGCTCTGGCAGGTTCGCTTTCAGTTTGATAAATGGGTTGTAAAGTGGGTTGAGCATGATGACAGTATTGACCCTCAGCTGCGGCTAACCTATGTAAACCGTCCGAAATCGAGCAACTCATACTATATTAACCGTTCAGCAGCTGAGCTAAGTGAGCTTGTTCAATTGCAGGCTGTGCTCAATTTTACCGGTGACCGCTCAGCTCATTACTGGCTTACTGCGCTGCTCGCCAGTTTGGTATCGAAGCCTAACCTTAAAGGCCCAGAGGTACTAGCAACATTAGAACAAATTGATAACCAACTTTCTTTAACCTGCGAAACTCAAAAGGTAGCAAGTTTTAGCCTAGCTAAAGATGAATCGCTAGCGCTTCACGACTGGCAGCAATTCGAAAAATATCTTAGCACCCCTCAGGGCACTCGGTTCGAACACTATTGGTTTCAAAAACTCGAATACTTGCTGTGGAAGCAGGGCGACAAAAGTGATGAGCGGTTGAAGCGCTATCGAATTACATCCAAAAACTCGATTGAACACGTTCACCCTCAGCAAGAAGAGTATGGGCGAATACTAGATACCACTTTTCTAGATGCGTTTGGCAATCTGGTGCTATTGAGTCCAGGTGAAAATTCATCTTATAGCAACCAAACTGTAGCGAAGAAAAAAGCCGACTTCGCGAGTAAGCCTCGCTACGACTCGCTCAAACTTAAAGCATTATTTGAATGTTATGAAAAATCAGGAAATAGTTGGATGGAGACTCAAATTATGCAGCACCAACGCGAGATGATTGACGTTCTCAGAACGCATTATTTAATAAAGAGTAAACCAACTAAGCCAGTTGTTTGACTGGTATTTGACTGAGCAGAGAGTTAACTTAAATGGGTTCTAACAAAATCAATAAGTTAAAGTAATATAATTGTTTGACTGTAAAGCTTCGCTCCTTGAATTTCTGAGCATTTATTTTTGACTAGAGAGCAACGCTTCACACGTTTGGAAATTAAGTAGAGGGATATTATGGTTAGTAAAACGAACGAACAAGCGCTAGAGGCGGCAATCGAGAAAAGTCTAACTGGCACTTGTTTAGAGGAACTGAGTGCGGGTGTGCAATTTGCCGAACCTGACTATATCGGTGCGTTTTACAAGATTGGCCAAGCCTCTGACTTTAACAGCCAATATGCTCTCGACGAGCGTTACTTTTGGGCATTTCTCGAAAAAACACAAGAGGCCGAGCTCGAAAAACTAAAGTGCAATAACCCGACCGACTGGCAGCGTAAGCTGCTTGAGCGTTATGACCGTCTTATTAAGAAGCATGGTGTTTTACACTTGCTCAAAAAGGGTTTAAGTGTTGATGATGCGCATTTTAACCTGCTTTACCCAGCACCATTAGCCAGCAGCAGTGAGAAGGTAAAACAGAACTTTAACGAGAACATTTTCAGTTGTACGCGTCAGGTACGGTATTCTCGCGCAAACCCGCTACAAGAGATTGACATGGTGCTGTTCATTAACGGCATTCCTCTGGTTACTTTAGAACTTAAAAATGCCTGGACCGGACAAACAGCCCGCTACCATGGGCAAAAGCAGTACCGTGATGATCGCGATGCGACTCAACCTCTTTTAAACTTCGGCCGTTGCTTGGTTCATATGGCTGTTGATACCGATGAAGTTTATATGACAACAAAGCTCGCCGGTAAAAGTACTTATTTCTTGCCTTTCAATAAAGGTCATAATCTCGGTCAAGGTAACCCTCCAAATCCTACAGGGCACAAAACTGCTTATTTATGGCAAGAAGTATTCACCAAAGAAAGTCTGGCTAACATTATTCAACACTTTGTGCGGCTTGACGGTTCAAGTAAAGATCCACTTGCAAAACGAACGTTATTCTTCCCGCGCTATCACCAGTTGGATGTAGTGCGCAAGTTAGTGCAACACGCGGCCACACATGGCGTTGGACACACTTATTTAATTCAACATTCTGCTGGTTCAGGTAAGTCTAACTCGATTACTTGGGCGGCTTATCAGCTAATTGAGACCTATCCAGCGACATCTGATGTCGCGGGTGGCAAAAGTCTAGAGCAGCCATTGTTTGATTCGGTGATTGTAGTTACTGATAGACGCCTTTTGGATAAGCAGTTGCGGGACAACATTAAAGAATTTTCTGAAGTTAAGAACATTATTGCCCCGGCTAATAAGTCATCTGAGCTGAAACAGGCGCTCGAAAATGGCAAGAAAATCATCATCACGACGATTCAGAAATTTCCTTTCATTATTGATGGTATAGCCGATCTTAGCGACAAGCGCTTTGCGGTGATTATTGATGAAGCGCACAGCTCTCAATCTGGATCAGCGCATGACAATATGAACCGAGCGATGGGCAAGTCTGAAATCGAAGAGGCAGAAGATGCTCAGGATAAAATCCTTCAGGCGATGAAGTCGCGCAAGATGCGCGGGAATGCATCGTACTTGGCATTTACCGCGACACCGAAGAACACCACTCTGGAGAAGTTTGGTCAACGCCAGAACGACGGTTCATTTAAACCTTTCCACCTTTATTCAATGAAGCAGGCTATCGAGGAAGGCTTTATACTTGATGTTTTGAGCAATTACACAACCTATAAGAGCTATTACGAGATAAAGAAATCGATTGCTGAGAACCCAGAGTTCGATACCAAGAAGGCGCAGAAGAAACTTAGAGCCTATGTCGAGCGAAGTCAGCAGACCATTGATACCAAAGCCGAAATTATGCTCGAGCACTTTATCCCTCAAGTTGTAAATGCAAAAAAACTGCGAGGTAAAGGCAAAGGTATGGTAGTGACGCAGAATATCGAGACTGCTATTCGTTACTATCGGGCTATTAAGCGCATCCTCGAAGAGCAAGGTAATCCGTTTAAGGTGCTTGTTGCCTTTTCCGGCACAAAAGAAGTCGACGGTATCGAATATACAGAAGCAGATATAAACGGCTTTGCCGAAACCGATACCAAAGAAATGTTTGATACGGACGAATACCGGTTGCTTGTTGTAGCCAACAAGTACCTGACAGGCTTTGACCAACCGAAGTTGTGCGCAATGTACGTTGATAAAAAGCTCGCAGGTGTGCTTTGTGTTCAAGCACTATCTCGGCTTAATCGCAGCGCGCCAAAATTAGGTAAAAAAACTGAGGATTTGTTTGTTCTCGACTTTTTCAATTCGGTTGATGACATTCAAGCGGGATTCGAGCCGTTCTATACGGCTACGTCATTAACTCAAGCGACAGATATAAACGTACTGCATGAGCTCAAAGACAGCTTGGACGATGTTGGTGTTTATGAATGGAATGAAGTAAACGATTTCGTTACCCGTTACTTCAATGAAGAAGACGCACAAAGCTTAAGCCCAATTATCGACGTTGCTGCCGATCGCTTCAATCAAGAGTTGGAACTTGAACACGATGAAAAGGTTGACTTCAAAATCAAAGCCAAGCAGTTCGTAAAAATATACGGTCAGATGGCTTCAATCATGCCCTACGAAATGGTGACGTGGGAGAAGCTGTTTTGGTTCTTGAAGTTCTTAATACCGAAACTAAAAGTTCAAGACCCAGACGCTAATGCAATTGATGAATTGCTTGAGTCCGTAGATTTAAGCTCCTATGGGTTACAGCGAGTAAAGCTGAATAACTCCATTAAGCTAAGCGATGATGAAACTGAGTTGGACCCGCAGAACCCCAACCCACGCGGTGCGCACGGAAGCGAAAAAGAAACCGATCCGCTAGACGAGATTATCCGCACTTTTAACGAACGTTGGTTCCAAGGCTGGAGCGCCACACCGGAAGAGCAAAGAGTTAAGTTTGTAAACATTGCGGAGAGTATCCGTAATCACCCGGACTTTGAATCTAAATACAAAAATAACCCAGATCCCCATAATAGAGATTTAGCCTTCGAAAAGATGCTCAAGGAAATTATGCTGCAGCGCCGTAAGGATGAACTGGAACTTTACAAGCTGTTTGCTGGTGACTCAGCATTTAAAGCATCGTGGACACAAAGTATGCAGCGAATGGTTGGTATGTAGGTAGGTAGAGAGAAGTGATGGTTTGCTGAAGACAAATTCCGACATATAGCATGAATAGCCGAAGCCGCATCAGGGCCGAATATAGCAAGTGGAACAGTCGTCATGAAGCAGAAAACTAAAAAGCAGCAAGATGCCTTGAATAAGCAAAGAAATAAAGAGTTGAGGTCAGTGCAACTCCTTGATCCTGGTTTTTCATGTCAGGGGATCGTTGGTGAGTTCATCGGTACCTATATTCAATCTGAAGTTTTTGCAAAAAAGCTCCAGACTTATTATCGAACCGATACCGGTAAGTCAGGTAAGGAAGACTTAAATTTAGGAACTTTAAAGGCCGCTATTAAGCATTTTAGATTTTCCGTGTCAGAAGCCGACATATCGGGACTCTTCAAAGGTGGTCCAGGTATACGAGGCAGTAAATCAGCAAGACAATTGCGGAATGGCTATCTTCATGCTTTGTCCGTCGAAGACAAAAAGGAAATTGAAGAGAAAGCTAATACTTTTATTTCAAAGATGAAGCTATTAATTGGTCATGAGTTAGTTGCAAAGTGACGAGGTACTAGAGGTTCGGATTGAGCAACTGGATGCCCAAATACTTGGATAAATCTTATTATGCAAATGTATTTCCTAGAGCCTAATATGATCCTTAGCAACTACTCTTGATGGTTGATTTCCTTCGAGTCATCCGTTTAATCCCCCAAATCCCCAACGCATAAAAAGCGGCAATGCCGGTAACCAAAATAACCAGTGAGATGGTTTGTACTGTGCTCATAGCACCTCCAGCGGATAGCAATTCATGATCTGATTATAGAGGCGTCATAATAATCGGCAACTATTTGTGTAATCCCCCAGTAATTTCGAAGCCACGGTGTAGTACTCGCGAGCCAAGTTAACAGAGGGAACTATTATGACGAATACGTAGGCAACATTGATGCTAATTGCTCCGTTGATAATGATTGTTGGCGGGTTGGCGATGTTTTATTGGTCGAGAAAAAAATAAATAACATCAAGCCAACCATCACGGCTGCAAGTCAATAAAATCAATGGATTTGGAACTTTAAGAA
>NZ_JANFPJ010000004.1:0-29695 GCF_032227045.1 Pseudidiomarina fusca | reverse complement strand
AGAAAAAAATAAATAACATCAAGCCAACCATCACGGCTGCAAGTCAATAAAATCAATGGATTTGGAACTTTAAGAAGATGGTGCGTCCGAGTAGACTCGAACTACCGACCCCTACCATGTCAAGGTAGTCTGGGGTAATTTTCATCTTTATACCTCAATGTGCATTGCTTTACAGCCCTTGCTACATAGGGGGTTCAGCTATCCGGCATCTCAGCGTCGCTTAAAATCCATTAAGGTAAATTAGCATGGTCACCGCCAACTTGGTCACAAGGTCTTGGCATGAAATCATGCTATTTTGAGCGGCAATGAAGCATGATTTCATGCTATTTGGGTGTTTGCATAGATATGCATTTTAGTGAGTTTTTAGAGGGCGTTTGACTCGTTGTGGAGTGCTATAATTAGCGCAAGCCTGAGCGATAACAAGGAGGATTTCGTCATGTTTAGTCGGATGCTAAAACCGAGGACTACTTATAATTCGAACCTGTCAGAATTCGTGCGAAATGCAAAATCGCGCGAGAAGAAGCGTGTGTATGCTCGGGTAATTGATAAAGCAATTGAGGCACAGAACGAAGTCATTGAACGGCAAAAGGCAACGTCAAAGCTTCGTTGATGAATTTAATACAAAACGGAGGCGACTGCCTCCGTTTTTTATTAGGCGGCCTGTGCCGAACTTGCGAGTTGCCCTGGTATTGGTAACAACACACCCTGGCGCAGAATATCGGCGGCGGGCGCTCCAAGGTTTTCATAATCTAAACTTAAACACTTATTCAAAGCGTCAATCTGTGCTGCGGTGAACACATAAGGTGTTACCGTTTTGGTAATGTGTGCGCGCCGTTGTTCTGGCAGCGTAAAGGATACATTCGATGGATGCGGATTCAATTCACCGGATTTTACATGGGTATAGATATCGTCGGTGATTTCCCAAGCCCGCCATTGCTCACAAATAATATCGGGGTTAAGGCCCGCCAGTTCGTGAGAGTAGGTGGCATCAAATTCAAATCGATAATGCTTGGTACCGTTTAACGATGTCTTGATGATGTCTGGCTCCATGTAAAACTTGTACCAAATATCCAAACAAACATCACTATCTTGGCAAGCTTGAGGAATAAGCTGCATGCCAGGGCCAAGAGCTGCAAGCGCAGTTAGATACAACCGGTAGCCATAACCCTTTTTCTCGGCGGCAGTGGCTAAGGTTTCGATTTGAGCGTATTTATCGTCACGTAGATCGAACTGAAGTGCCCCTAAAATTTGCTGGTGGTTGTCGATCAAAGCAATCAGTTGATGCTGCATATCAAACAGGCATTCGGTATGTTCAGCATGCGCAAACGCTTTATCGAAAACGGTTTTGGTGTGGTGCATCGTTGTGGCTCCTTGTTGGTTGATTTAACTAATGCGTAACCACGCTAGCATGTTTCGAATTTGGCGCTACTGATTGGCAGAGCATGAAAATAGGGCGCTTCAGGGCTTTTAATCAAATGGGTAATGTTGCGGATATTGCTGTTAGTCAGCTATGAGCGAGAAGCGGTCATTATTAGTTCGAGAAATTTTATATCGTATTGATATACTAATGTCATGAAGTAGGCTGATTTTGTGGTTATACGATGAAAACAATAGGCAAGTTGGCTAAAGAACTTGGTTTAGGCGTAGAAACTATACGCTTTTATGAGCGAGAAGGCTTGATAAAACAACCTCAAAAACCTCAAAATGGTTATCGTGTGTATGACGACTCAATCACCAAGCAATTACAATTCATTTGTAAGGCTAAAGCACTTGGCTTTACTCTAAAGGAAGTAGCGTCTTTGATGTCAATGGATGGCGATTGTGCCAAAGTTGAATCTCTAGGTTTGCAGAAACTGAGCTTAATTCAAAGTAAGATAGCTGACCTTCAACGCTTAGAAGTCGTCATAAAAGAAATGACTAATTCATGCCGCAACAATAACGACCAATCTCACTGCCCAATAATCGATTCGCTAAAATAGCATTGACTCCGTACCTATCTACGGAGTTTACACTCAAGTCATTCAAATAATGTTAGGCGTTAAAAATGATTAATAAGATTTTAGATAAAGTTGGCTCAGGTGGTGTTTGGCTTGCAGCCCTCAGTTGTACGGGGTGTTTCCCTGCTCTCGGTTCATTAGCATCAGCATTGGGATTAGGCTTTCTCTCTCACTTTGAGGGGATTGCTGTAAATACCTTGTTACCTATATTTGCAACTTTGGCGTTGTTGGTAAATTTGTATAACTGGTATAAAAACCAAAATCATACGAGAGGTACTCTTGGAGTTATTGGGCCTATAGCTGTTTTGTTAACCCTCTATCCACTATGGCAATATGACTGGAGCACTTATTTGTTCTATGTGGGTATTTGTTTGATGATTGTAATGTCCGTATTGGACATTGTTAAACCTTTGAAGGAGCAAACATGCGAGGTATAGAGTTAAATTCTACCATTACTTGCCCTGAGTGCGGTTTCAGTAAAACCGAAGAAATGTCAACCAACGCTTGCCAGTGGTATTATGAATGTGAATCTTGCAAAGTTCTCCTAAAGCCTTTGAAGGGCGATTGTTGTGTATACTGCTCTTATGGAACAGTGAAATGCCCACCAATTCAAGAAGGCCAAAGTTGTTGTAAGAGCTAAGTGAATGTCTCTTAATGGCACACAGCGGACATAGCTTCGTCGAATTTTAACTATTAAGTTTTTATCCTACACAATATTACGTTTGCCACTTTTACCAACTAACCATACTCTTCAAACCTCGTGTCAACGCACAGGTTGTTAACTGCAGTTGACAAACCCCGGGGTAGTTACATACACACAACACCTCGATAATGACGAAGCCATTCAAGCATACTTGGATGCATGCGTGGAGGAATCTGATGGAGATCCGACATTTTCAACTATCGCTAAGGTGGCATCTGCACTTGGTTTAACGTTAACCTTGCAGCCTAAATCAACGAGCACATACTAAGCTAACTTTATCCGTAATCTTTTTCCTACAGCCAATGAAGCACAACGTTTATTGAATGAGTTACCTAAGCATCTGCGGTTGATGGCTCAATTTTCACTGGCTAGAGGTTTGCGTCAGTCGAATGTGAGTTATCTACGGTGGGATCAAGTGGACTTAGAACGTGGTTTTGCGTGGATTCATCCTGATCAATCAAAATCAGGAAAGGCGATAAACGTGCCACTCAATAACGATGCTTTATCGGTGTTGCAAGAAGTGCAGGGCGACGATGTTCACTATTGTTTTGTGTATCAAGGCAAACCAGTTGAGCGCACATCAACCAAAGCATGGTATGCAGCGTTAAAACGAGCGGGTATTGAAAATTTTCGTTGGCACGATTTACGCCATACATGGGCAAGCTGGCATGTTCAACGCGGCACAAGCTTACAAGAGTTGCAGGAGCTTGGCGGTTGGTCATCGTATGAGATGGTACTGCGGTACGCTCACCTTGCGAGTCATCATTTGAAACGGGTGGCGGGCAATTTGGATGGTACAACTGGTACAAATCTGGTACAAAGCCAGAAAAAGAAAAGCCCCGCTATTTCTAGCGAGGCCTTATCAATAATGGTGCCGGAGGCGGAATCGATAAGATCTAATAACTTATTGTTTTATAGTGGATAAAAAATATCAAGATTCAAGCGTGTTACTTACCTTGTTACTAAAACTTCAGCTTTAGTTTTTTGATTGAAAGCTTTTTCACAAATGAATCTTTTAACTTTTTGGCTATGCCCAATACTCGCTTAACACGTTGAACATAGCTATAGTGGTCTGCAACTTGTGAACGTGTAGTGGCAAATAAATTCGTGCTTCTGATCAGAGATGAAAAGCTATACTTGTTGCTTTGGTTAAAGTGAATTAGCTATTTATCAACATTTTTCCATGGGCCGAACGCTATAAAGTAAAGAAGAATGATATTTGACATGCGCTAAAATGACGTTAGACTGAAGTTTATTAAATTGCAAAAAGCAGGGTGCTCGTGCTAATTCGAATTCTGTTATTAATGACAGTGCTATTGGTGTCGATGTCGTTTTCGCAAACGGCAGAAGCTCACGCATGTCATGATAACAGCCAAATGCAGCACAGCATGATGTACGAAGCCGACACAAACGATTGCGAGCATGAGACGCAAAAGCACAACTCGTGCTGTGCTGACATGACCATTCGGCATTGCTCCGGCGGCTCGGTTTTATTTGTCGGACAGTCTTCTTCGGTTAATGCCGCTGCAGTTAACCTCTCTGCCAAAGTCGATGCGCCCATCGACACCTCAATTCGTCCTAAACACGCGTCTAATTTATTCCGTCCCCCAATAATTACCGCTTAATAAGTTACTAGAAATTTAACACACGCTCGGCGTGTTTCCTTAAAACTTATTAATCGGTGAATAATTATGTCTATCAAACGCAATATCGCTGTTTTGGCGATGCTGTTTTCCGTGTCTGTATCTGCAACCGATGTAGAAGAGCAGCAACTAACCGTTCTAAAAGATCCCAACTGCGGTTGCTGTGAAAAGTGGTTACAAGCTTTACCCGATAGCTTTAGTGTGTCCGTACAACATCCGAACAACCTGACCCAACGAAAACGTGACTCCGGTATTAGTGCCGAGGTCCAATCCTGTCATACCGCTATTTCTAGTAATGGCTATGTCTTTGAGGGGCACGTTCCTCCTACATTGGTTTCTCATTATTTAGCTGGGAAAAAGTCAGAAAATGGCATTGGATTAACTGTTCCTGGCATGCCGGTAGGGTCTGTTGGTATGGAAATGGGTACTCGGTTTCAACCGTATACGGTCTATGAAATCAAAAAGGACGGTTCAATTACACCTTATCAGCAGATAGCAAGTTTAGAGCAGCAGCAAGCACTCTCAAATGGAGGGCTTTAGCTATGGGATTTGGCGGCATGAGTATGGTTCAGTTAGGAGTTTTACTGGTTATTGTCATTCTTCTTTTTGGTAGCAAAAAGCTACGAACCCTGGGATCCGATCTTGGTAGTGCGATAAAAGGGTTTAAATCATCGATTACTGATGAACCGTCTGATAGGGAAAAGGACATTCAACGTCATCAAAATTTAACCTCAGAAGAGGAGCGTCATCATGAACAATGAGTTTAATAAAGGGCGTCGAAAATTCATTAAATCTGCATTTACTGTGGCGTCCGCGTTAGCAATTGCCAAAGTAGCCCCAACATGGGCAACACCTCAAGGGCGTAAATTTAAAGATCAAGTTTTGACGAAAGATGAAATTGATTTAACCATCGCGAAGTCTCCTTTGTTAGTAGGGAATAAGGTTGGCACACCTATAACGATTAACGGTCAAATGCCTGGTCCTCTAATTCGTTTGAAAGAAGGTCAACGAGCCAAGCTAAATGTGACCAATAGACTATCTGAAGACACGTCAATCCACTGGCATGGGATTATTTTGCCGGAGAATATGGATGGCGTGCCTGGCGTATCTTTCGAAGGGATAAAGCCAGGACGAACGTTCAAATACCGCTACGATGTCGAGCAAAACGGAACTTATTGGTATCACAGCCACTCGGGTTTACAGGAGCAACTGGGGCACTTAGGTCCGCTGATTATCGACCCAAAAGACGGAGATATAGGCGCTGATCGTGAACACACAATTATTCTAAGTGACTGGACATTCGAAGATCCAAATGAGGTTTTTCGTAATTTGAAAGTAGCGGAAGGCTACTATAACTACCAAAAGCGTACGATATTTGAGACGTTCGAGGACGTGCGCCAGCATGGGTTAGAGAAAACCTGGAAGCAAAGAGAAATGTGGGGACAAATGCGGATGAGTCCTCGCGATATCGCTGATGTGACAGGGAGTACATACACCTACCTGATGAATGGTCGCGATTCAGCAATGAACTGGTCAGCATTATTTAAACCAGGTGAGAAAGTGCGACTTCGTATTATCAACGGCTCTGCGATGAGCTATTTCGATGTACGTATTCCTGGTCTAGAGATGACTGTAGTGGCGGCAGATGGTCAACCGGTGAAGCCTGTGTCTATTGATGAGTTTCGTATCGGAGTGGCTGAAACCTATGATGTCATTGTTCAGCCAAAGCATAACAAGGCTTATACGATTTTTGCGGAGAGCTTTGACCGTAGTGGCTATGTCAGAGGCACATTAACACCAGAAATTGGCCTTGAAGCAGAAGTTCCTGAGTTACGCGCGGTGCCTGAACGTGGGATGGCCGCGATGGGAATGGGGGCCATGGCGATGTCAGGAAATAAGGAAGAGAAAGGTATGATGAATATGAGCGGCACAGACGGTCATATGAATCATGAAATGATGCATAAAAAAGAGCTTCCTGTGGAAAACATTAAAATTGAGCACAGTGAAGGTGGTCACGGAGCTGCTGCCGCCATGATAGCTATGAATCCGACCAGTCGTCTCCATGAACCGGGCATAGGTTTGGATAATGTTGACCATAGAGTCTTAGTGTATAGCGATCTTATTGGCGCCCAAGAATGGCCAGATAAGCGGGAACCAGAGCGCCAGATTGAACTGCATTTGACCGGTAATATGGAACGGTATATGTGGTCGTTTGACGGGAAGAACTACACCGAAGTTGACGGCCCTGTGCAGTTCCGTCACGGCGAGCGCTTAAGGTTGGTGATGGTTAATGACACCATGATGGATCATCCAATCCACTTACACGGTATGTGGATGGAACTTGAAAATGGACAGTATCCTCGTCCTCGTAAGCACACCATTAGTTTAAAACCAAGCGAGAAAGTGTCACTACTGATATCCGCTGATGCACCGGGAAGCTGGGCATTTCATTGTCATCTGCTTTATCACATGAAAGCGGGCATGTTTCGTGTGGTAAATGTGGCATAAGGAGGAAGGCTATGTACGCTAAATCATTGTTGTTCACTACAGCACTTTTACCCGCAGTGGCAATGGCGGGACATGCAGAGGAAGGCTGGCCAGAGCCCGTTAAAGAATATTACACCGGGCAGGTATTATTTGACCGGCTGGAATTAACGCGAACAGACGAGGAAGAGAACGTTGCCGTTTGGGACATGATGGCTTGGTACGGTGGTGATTATCATCGGTTTGTCTTCAAAAGTGAGGGGGAAAATATTCAAGATGACGGAGAGCCCACTGACTTGGAAAGGGCTGAGTTGTTATACGGCTACCTGATGTCTCCGTTTTGGTCGTTTCAGGCCGGTGTTGGTACGCGAGGCTCCTTATCGTCCAATGCCTCTATGGAAAATTATGCCGTTGTTAGCTTCATGGGGCTGGCTCCGTATTGGTTTGAAATGGACAACTCGTTGATGGTGAACGAAGAAGGTGATGTCCAGTTTGTCAGCGAAACTGAGTACGAGTGGCAGCTCACACAAACATCGTACTTACAGCCTCGCATTGAGTTTACAGCCAACCTGACAGATTCAGACAAATATGAACGGCAAAGTGGCTTGAGCAACTTGCGTGTGGGGTTGCGTTATCGTCACGAAATCAGTCGTGAGTTTGCACCCTACATTGGTGTTTATTGGAACGGCGCGTTAGGCAACACGGCAGATGAAATGAAACGAATGGGAGAGGACACCACAGAAACAGGCGTGGTCCTTGGGGCCAGAGTTTGGTTTTAATTGATAATAAACAAAGAGGAAACAACATGAAAAACATACTTAAGTTAGCCTTCGGTACCACGTTATTTTTTAGTGCATGGGCCAGCGCTCACGTCGGCCTAACATCCAGTAGCCCGGAGGACGGTGCGACTTTGTCCGAGTCACCAACGGAAATTACGATGAATTTTTCCGGTGATGTTCGTCTGGCTAAAATTATGCTGCACTCAGATGACGGTAAAATGCATCCGCTGGACTTTTCGATGAGCATGACTCCCAAAGCAGCGTACGAAATTGCTGTTAAAAACAATTTGGCGTCAGGTGGTTATACGGTTTATTGGACGGCAATGGGTGGGGACAGTCATAAAATATCGGGTGATTTTAGCTTTGAGGTGAAATGATGACCCTTTGGAGTGTGGCCAGCGTTTTAACGTTGGCCTTTATATTCTGGCTTAACGCGGTGATGACCGCCTCGCCTTATATCGTTTATTTGTCCGGTTTAAAAAAGCAGTCTGAACGAAAGAATAGCCTTGTTGCGTTGCTTCTATTACTGGCAAGCCTTCTGTATTTTTTTCTGAAAGTCGGTAGTTTTGCTGCTGAAGGCTTTGCCGGCATGATTGACAAGACTTACATGCAGTTTATATGGACCGGCCCTGTTGGGTTGTTCATCCAACTTCAGATAGCGATTGCTATTGCTTGGATTGTTTACTCCGTTGTTAAGCTAAAACGTATAAAGTGGGTGCTATATGTTGTCGCCATTGGACTCATGGGATGGAGCTTTTTAAGTATTGGTCACGGCAGTGACGCCGTCTGGTGGGGAAAGCTAGCGCTTTTAACACACTTGTTAGTCGCTTGGATTTGGTTCGGCAGTCTTAACTCATTGCGAAAGCTGGCAACGTCGGTACCGCTTGCTAAAGCGAAAGCCATTATGGAGCGTTTTGGTGTGCATATGTCTGCAGCGGTTCCAATACTCCTTATTGCGGGCTTGGTTATGTATCGTAGTGCAACAGGGCGATGGATGCCAGAGCTGCCGCTTACGTCGTATGACACGGTACTACTAGCGAAACTTGTGTTTGTGGCGCTGATTCTCCTTGTTGCCGCATTGCATAAATTAAAGTTCGTACCGCAATTAAATGATAACGCGGCCGCCAAGCGACTCAAAAACTCCATAACGGCGGAAATGGTATTGGCTGTCACTATTTTTACCCTGGCCTCAGCGCTAAGCAGCGCGTTTTCCCCCGGTTAATGTAAGGAATAAGAAGAATGAAATTACTTGTGAGTGTTTTTATGGTTTCGGTAATGTTTATTTCAGCGCCCAGTAGCGCCGAAAAACTATCTGAGCCGACCGCTGTGCTTGATGCATTTCGAACTGCTTTAACTGAAGGTGACACGGAGGTCGTTAAAGACGTGCTTTCCGATGATGTGCTTATCTTTGAAGGTGGTGGCGTTGAACGGTCCCTGGCTGAATACAGTGCTCATCATCTTAAGTCAGATATTAAGTTTAGCCAGGCGGTTCCTTCACAGTTGCTTGAAAGGACAGTACAAGAAGCCGATGGCCTTGCTGTGATCACTTCTCGGTATAGCGTTTCCGGGGAGTATAACGGGCGTGAGGTTGATTTAACGATGAATGAAACCGTAACCGTATCAAATACGACTGAGTCTGGCTGGAAAATTATCCGGATCCATTGGTCCAACTGAGTTCAATCACAGGAGCTGATTATGGCAGAACACGATCATGAACACGGACATCAGGATTATCAGAAAAGCAGCCTGAGCCTTTGGGGGGCGGTGTCGCTGGGGACTGGTGTGATGATTGGCGCTGGTATTTTTGCACTGACCGGACAAGTTGCTCAGCTGGCAAGAGAGTGGTTTGTCCTGGCGTTTGTGTGCGGCGGTATCATTGCCGGCTTTAGCGCGTACTCTTACGTTAAGTTGGCGAAAGCCTATCCGTCAGCGGGCGGTATTGCGATGTTCCTCAGTAAAGCTTATGGAAAAGGAAGTGTGACGGCGATATTCGCACTCTTGATGTACTTTTCTATGGTCATTAATGAAAGTTTAGTCGCTCGGACATTTGCGTCTTATACCAGCCAGTTAATTTCTTTTGAAGCGCAGTGGCTTATCCCTTTGTTGGCGGTGGGTTTGCTGGTCTTTGCGTTTTTTATCAATATTTTGAGTAATCAGTTTATTCAAACGTTCTCGTTTTTTATGGCCTTTGTTAAGACTTTAGGGTTGGTCATTTTAGCGGCTGGTGGTTTGTGGGCCTCAGGCATTCAGTTTGAATCGATATCGGCTATTCCAGAAGAAGCTACGGGTGGCGGTATTTTAGCGGGGATTGCTTTAAGCATACTTGCGTACAAAGGGTTTACAACAATAACCAATAGTGGCGGTGAAATTGTTGAGCCTAAGAGAAATGTCGGGCGTGCCATTATTATTTCGCTTATTATCTGCGCGTTAATATACGTTCTGGTCACTCTGGCGGTTGGCTCGAGCCTGTCCATAGATGAAATTGTGAAAGCGAAAGACTACGCGCTTGCTGAAGCAGCCAGACCCGTCTATGGCGAGACCGGACTATGGGTGACGGTCGCTTTTGCAATTGTAGCAACGGTATCAGGAGTGATTGCCAGCGCGTTTGCCGTTTCAAGAATGTTAGCCATGTTGACCAATATGAAGCTTGTTCCACACAGTCATTTTGGCATGCCAGGTTCCATTCAGAAGCATACGCTGGTTTACACCATTGTTATGGCTATGATCTTAGCGGCATTCTTCGATTTGAGTCGAATTGCGTCACTGGGCGCTATTTTTTATATCGTGATGGACATTGCGATCCACTGGGGCGTATTACGGCATCTAAGGCAAAAGGTGAATGCCAATATTTACATACTTGTCAGCGCAATCACGCTAGATGTCATCGTTTTAGCCGCTTTTATATGGGTGAAATGGACAAGCGATCCGCTGGTTATTTGGGCGTCTCTTATCGGTATGGCATTGATTGCCGCTGGTGAGATTTTGTTTTTACGTAAAAAGCGTTAAGAAAAAGAGCGCATAGCGCTCTTTTTCTAGTTCATTGTAAAAAACATCCAGACAGCCATAGCGACCATCATGAGGTTTTCAGTGAGTGAAATGAAGCCTAACGGCACATTACTGGAGCCACCGACACAGGCGCATTTTAGCTCGCGTTTGTCGACATAAACGGCTTTAAACACGGAGACAGAACCCACGATGCCTATGAATAACGCAATAGGGATGGAAATGACATGAGCAAATTCCGCTGCCATTAACAGACCCGCCAAGCCTTCGGCGTAGGGGTAAATACGGCCATAAGGCACCCATTTTTTGGCGAGAAGATCGTAATTGAGAAACATGGTAGAGAATTTCTCTACGTCCTGGAGTTTGAGCAAGGCCAGAACCACCATAGAGAAACTGATGAACCACTCGATGGTTTGTACGGTAAATGCGCGACCAAAAGACAGCCACGACGTGGCTACAGAGAGGAGCGTTGTCATAATAAATAATGCAATAACGGGTCGGTAACTGGTTGCGTCAGGGTCAGGAAGAGGTTTTCCTAGAAAGGCTCGAACCTCTTCGTACCCACCGATGCGTTCATCACCAATAAACACTTGTGGAGTGGTATCGACGTTGTGTTTTTCCTTGAATATGTTGGTTTCCTCGCGGCTTTCCAGTAGGTTGTCGTCCACATCGTAACCGTTGGCTTTAAGTAAGTGCCGGGTTTTTAAACCGAAAGGGCATTGGTGGTCAGGTGTCGACATTCTGTAAAGCGTGGCTTTTTTAGTTGATTGACTCATAGCCAAGTTCCTTACGTAAAAGTTATGTATTCGTGTACGCATTATAGTCGGCAAAAGATTAAAAGCATCAATAATCAAAAAAGGGTAAAAATTCATTAAAAATGAAAAATTATTTTTATTTTGAAAAAAGTGGACAACTTTTTTTATAACTTTTCTAGTCATCTTGAAGAGCTTATTTTAAAAGTTGGACGGACGCCAATACTGACACTATGACATATGACTTGTTAGGCCGTCAGTTATATCTGAAGGTACGTTACAGCTTTTAAAGACTAGACTGGCTGTCGCTTTTCCCTGGGAGCGCCAGCTTTGTTTTATTAAATTTGAGGTAGGGTATGACTCAAAAGAAACGCTCCAGTAGCTGGCGAGTTTGGCATCGTTGGCTATCTTTGATTTTTGGCCTGCAAATGGTTGTTTGGACAATCAGTGGCGCTTACATGGTATTCTTCGATTTGGATTATATTCATGGTGATCACTTAGTTCAGGATATAAGCCAGCCAATACCGAAAGGTGTTGAAATATCAAGCTTAAATGACCTGTTGAGCCGCTATCCAGAAACACGAAAAACGTCGTTAAAAAGCGTATGGCTGAATCAGAAGTTACAGCCGGTGTATAAAATAGAGAGGAACGAGGGAGCGTTTTTAGTTAATGCGGAGTCGCTGCAGCGTATTGATATAACCGAACAACACATTAAAGAGTTAGCGAATCAATATTACACGAAGGATCCCGACGCTATTGAATCGGTCGTTTACATGACTGATAACCCACCAACAGAAGTGAGTGGTGCTTTGTTACCGATTTGGCAGGTAAATTATGACGATTTCGGTAATACCAGTCTGTATTTATCTGAAACGACCGGGGAGCTTTTGGTAAAGCGACATACGTTTTGGCGGGGGTTTGATATCGCCTGGATGTTACACATAATGGACTACGACGAGCGTGTGGATATCGAGACCTGGTGGTTAAAGGGCTTTATTATCGGTACGTTTATTTTAATGATAACGGGCACTGTCCTGCTTTTTTATACGATTACGTTTAAAAGAAAATCGACTGGGGGTGCTCAATGATAAGGTTTATGCAATGGCTTCATCGTTGGGTGAGTTTGGTTTTAGTGATTCAAGTCGCTTTGTGGCTAGTGAGTGGGTTATTTTTTAGCTTAACCGGACATCACGAAATGTCAGGCCACCAATATATGGTCTCAAAAAACTCTGAACCCCCACTTAAAAAAATAGCGCCTCAAATCGATGTTACTGAAATGCATCAACGATTCCCCTTAGCTCACTCCATTGAACTGGTCAGTGTTGCCGGGGTAGGTCAGTATCAGGTGTCTCTGCCAGATGGACGTTTGCTTTACTTCAACGCAGATACCGGTGAACGGTGGTCTACGGACCAAGCTTTGGCGACTCAGCTAGCGCTGAATAGCTACAATGGACCGGGCCAGGTTGAAAGGGTTGAAAGAGTCAAGGGAAGCGATGAAGTGAATGGCTGGAATGCCTCAGGATTCCGCATTGATATCGAGGATGATCTTAATACCCGAATATATATCGATGAAGCGTCATCCCGGGTTGTGGAACATCGTAATACGCCATGGACAATCGCTGACTGGGCGTTTCGTCTGCACTTTATGGATTACACGGGCGGTCGAAGTTTTAATCATCTATTGATATGGAGTGCTGGATTATTCGCTCTTTGGTTTTCATTATCCGGTTTAATTCTCTTAGGCCGAAATATTACTGACGGTGACTTTAATCCAAAACGTAAGAAAACGTGGCTAGAATATTTTCAGCAGAAAGGGCAACCAATTGCGAGTAATTGTGGCGGAGGCGGTACCTGTGGGTTATGTAAAGTGACACTGCAAGGCAGCAATATACCCAGCCCGAAAGCAGCTGATAAAGCGTTATTGAGTGCCAACGAATTAGAAGCAGGAACGCGCCTATCTTGTCAACACAGAACGTCATCCAATTATGACGTTAAGCTGCATAATGTCGGAGTCGATGATATTGCTTTAACACTTGATTCAAAGCGGCAACTCACTCCATCCATTATGGAGCTTACTTTTGTAAGTTCAGACCCCGTTAGTTATGAAGCCGGGCAATTTATGCAGTTCCGTATTCCACATATAAACGAAATATTGTCACGGCACTACTCGGTTGCTACGCGGCCTCACCCGACTCGATTTGTGTTTAACATAAGGCAGCTGCCATCGCCAAGCGAAGGGGTACCGCCGGGGGTGGGATCAAATTACTTATGTAATTTAGAAGCTGGCGCTCGTGTCGATGCCGTTGGGCCATTTGGAGACTTCCAACTGGCAAAGCAAAACTCTCATACACAAGTCTTCATCGGGGGCGGCGCGGGTGTTGCACCGTTGAGAGCGTTAATACAAAGTGAATTAGCAGCAGGCTCTCCTCGTCGCTGTATCTTTTTTTACGGCGCACGATATGAAAAAGAGCTCTGTTATAGGGATGAGTTCGAAAGAGATGAGCGGTTATATTATATACCGGTACTTTCAGAGGTTGCTAAATCAGATGAGTGGGCCGGGCACACTGGCTTTGTGCACGAAATCGCAATGAAATGGTTGGCAGATGAAAACAAAAACACATTGGACGTTTACGTGTGTGGTCCTCCACCAATGCTGAAAGCAACGTTAAAGTCTCTTGCTGACTTTGGCGTTCCGCGAGAACAAGTAAGGTTCGATGACTTTGGTATTTAGAGCTTGAAAGCGCCTGAGTTAGCAATAAATCTGCGTGGTGATGTAGAAGTCGTATCACCACCTGGGTTGACTACCTCGTTATGGGTACTTCCTTTAATTGATTGATCTTTATCAGCCAAAAGAGATACAATGCAAGCATGTTTTTATAGTGAACCTTCGCATGTATCGTTTAATCATTGCCCTACTGCTATTAGCAGTAACAACAATGTCATTTTCACAAACTATCAGTACGGAAAAGGCATGTATGCACGATCCTACTGAGCAAGTTTGCGATCTTGCAGATTGCGAAGTGTCACATTCTCTTACCGATAACTGTTGCTCTGATTCAATGATGCGTCATTGTTACAGCCCGTCAATTACTGTCGTTTATTCTGAGCAATCCACCGTTCCTCCTGTTGAAAAGCTGCTTTTTAACGCTTCCTCATTCTTAGATACGAATATTAAAGAAAAGCACTCTCTTGCGCTATTTCGGCCCCCAATCTACTCTTAAAAAGTACTAAATTTCTCGCTCCTGGCGCGTTTATCGTCCAGGTAAAAGCACAGCTATAAGCTTTGGTTCGCTCATTGTTGTTACGACGCCGATCGTCGTCCTCGTTACGCTCTGATTCATAGCTTGGTCTGTGTTGAATCTAAAAATTCACAGTTTTTGAGAGTAACAATATGAAACTTTTAAGAAGAATGGCTTATTTAGGTGTTCTGACTGCAGTAGTGCCAAATGTTGTTAGTGCGCAAGAGCCACTTTTGAATTTACAAGAAGCAGTGAGTATCGCTGTACAAGAAGATCCTTGGTTAACGGCAAGTAAGCAAACCCAAGAGGCATTCGCGAGTGAAGCGATAGCCTCTTCCAGTTTGCCTGACCCTCAAATATCGCTCACGGCTGCCAGTTTCCCGGTTGACAGTTTTAGTTCAAGACAGGAAGGAATGACCCAGTTAGTCGTCGGTGTTTCACAAGCATTTCCCAGAGGAGACACTTTATCGTTGTCTCGTAAGCAGAAAAACCAATTAGCTCAAAAACAACCGTTTTTGAGAGCGGATCGTATTGCAAAGGTCCAAACAACGGTCACCAAGTTGTGGTTAGATGTTTTTTTCTCTCAGCAAAGTATTCGCTTGATTGAATCGGATAGAGCGCTTTTTGAACAGTTAGTGTCGACGGCTAAGGCGAGTTATACCAGTACCGAGGGAAAAGCACGGCAGCAAGATGTTATTAGAGCCCAACTTGAGCTTACACGCCTGGATGATAGGTTGACGTCACTGCGACAAAAAGAGGAGCAACTTCAAAGCGAATTGTCGGAATGGATAGGTGTTATAGCGAAATCAAGGTTACCGGATGACCTTCCGAGTCTTACGCTGAAGAAGACATTGCTATCACCTTCGACAATACCGAAACAAGCCTTGTACGAATTGATAAAAGAACACCCGGTTTTGCAAGCGACCGATCAAGACATTTTGGCGTCGGAGACGTCTGTCGAGCTCGCTCAGCAAGGCTATAAACCGCAATGGTCAGCCAATCTGAAATATGGCCATAGAAACGACGATCCAAGCGGCAATGACCGTGCCGACTTGCTGTCAGTCGGGGTTACGTTCGATGTCCCTTTATTTACTGATAACAGACAGGATAAGCAGGTACGCTCAGCAAAGCTTAAAACGGAAGCAAAAAAAACTGAGAAGTTATTGGTTGCCAGGCAGTTAATAGCCAATTTACGCAGTACGTTTTTACAACTGAACCGTTTGAATGAACGTGCTGCCCTATATCACGAAGAGCTACTTCCACAAATGTCCGCTCAGTCTGAAGCCGCATTGACTGCCTACAACAATGATGATGGCGACTTTGCCGAGGCGGTACGGTCACAGATTGCGGAAATCGACGCAAAAATTGATGCATTAGCAATCGCCATCAACCGCCAAAAATTGATTGCCGAAGCAAACTACTTATTACTTTCAGGAGTGTAAAATGAAAACAGTCACCAAATCTCTTATAAGTTTAGCTGTAGGCTTTGCAGTTGGCGCTGGCGCTATTGGCTATGTAATGCAATCGACTGAAGTGTCTGATCGTTCATCGGGCAATGCAGAAAAAGAGCCGTTATATTGGGTGGCTCCGATGGATCCCAATTATCGCCGAGACAAACCAGGAAAGTCTCCAATGGGGATGGACCTTATTCCTTACTATGGCGATGATGCAGGTGAGAGTTCACCTGGTACGGTGAGAATTGATCCCGACGTTATTAATAACCTTGGGGTTACAACTGCAACCGTCACGTCCTCGAGACTCAACCTAGATATCGAAACAGTTGGCTATGTTCAGTTTGATGAGGACCGACTATTAACAGTAAATCCCCGTGTTGAAGGCTGGATTGAGAAGCTTTTCGTAAAAGCGGTTGGTAACTCGGTTAAAGCCGGCGAGCCTTTATACAGTATTTACTCTCCTGAAATGGTTAATGCGCAAGAGGAGCTTGTATTGGCCTCGCAAAGAGGTAATCAGGTGCTAATTGATGCCGCTGAAGAACGCTTAAGAGCTCTGCAAGTCTCTGAATCTGAGATTAAGAAGTTAAAAGAAACTCGTAAAATTCAGAAAACAATCACGGTAAAAGCAAAGCAGTCCGGGGTATTGGATAGACTGACTGTGCGTGAAGGTGCGTTTGTAACGCCGAGTATGAATTTAATGACCATTGCTCAACTGGATAACATTTGGGTTATTGCAGAAGTCTTTGAGCGGCAATTGAACCAGGTTGAGGTAGGCAATGACGTTCAAATGAACCTTGAGTATGCTCCAGGTAGAGAGTGGCAAGGAAAGGTTGATTATGTCTATCCGTCACTTAACCCTAAAACTCGGACGGGACAAGTTCGAATTCACTTCGACAACCCAGATGGTTTTTTAAAACCGGGCATGTTTGCGAAACTTAACATTAAGGCTGGTTTAGGCGACAAAAACTTAATCATCCCTAAAGAAGCGCTTATCAGAATGGGTGGTTCGAACCGAGTTGTACTGGCACTGGGTGATGGGAAATTTAAATCAGTTAATGTTGACGTTGGGCGGTTAGGGAGCTCGCGAGTTGAAATTTTATCGGGTCTTATGGCAGGTGATGAGATCGTTACTTCAGCTCAGTTTTTGATTGATTCTGAGTCCAGTAAATCCTCTGACTTTAAGCGCATGCAACATGACACTGATGCTGATAACGAGAGCCATGGCAGTATGTCAAGTGACGCAGCAGCTCAAGCTGTCTGGGTTGAAGCAACCGTTAAAAATGTTATGCCTCAGCACTCGATGGTTACGCTGGAGCACGGTGAGATTTCTGAATGGGACTGGCCTGCAATGACGATGGACTTCGATGTTGCTTCGGATGTTGAACTTTCTCAGCTTAGCACGGGGTTATCCTTGCATGCGGAAATAACGCAAGTCGGGAAGCAACAGTACCAGCTCACATCGATTCATATTCCTGAGCAAAAACAAGTGACAGAGCAGGAGCATAACCATGATTAAGTCAGTCATTCGATGGTCAGTGAGTAACCGTTTTTTCGTTCTTCTGGCGACATTAATCCTCGTGGGTGTTGGTGCTTTTGCGGTTAAGAATACGCCCATAGACGCACTGCCGGACTTGTCGGATGTCCAGGTGATCATTAAAACCAGCTATCCGGGTCAAGCGCCGCAGGTGGTAGAAGATCAAGTAACCTATCCATTAACAACCGCTATGCTGTCTGTCCCCGGCGCTAAAACCGTCCGTGGATATTCGTTTTTCAGCGACTCCTATGTGTATATCATTTTTGACGAAGGTACAGACGCTTACTGGGCGCGTTCGCGAGTACTGGAATATTTGTCTCAGGTTGCTCCGAAACTGCCTTCTAATGCAAGACCGCAATTAGGCCCTGATGCAACAGGGGTTGGTTGGGTGTATTTGTATGCCTTGGTTGATCGCACGGGTAACCACAATTTGAGTGAGTTACGCAGTATGCAGGATTGGTTTTTAAAGTATGAACTGCAAACGGTCGAGGGGGTTTCGGAAGTTGCCGCCCTCGGCGGGATGGTAAAGCAGTACCAGGTGAAAGTGGATCCGGAGAAGCTGCGCGCATTCAATATTCCTCTTGCTCTCATACAAAATGCTATCCAGCGAGGCAATCGGGAAGTGGGGGCGTCGGTGGTTGAAATGGCGGAAGCTGAGTATATGGTCCGAGCCTCAGGCTATATTGATAGTGTGTCAGACTTAGAGAGTATCCCGCTTGGCGTTGATGAAAATGGCACGCCATTATTGCTTAAAGACGTTGCTGATGTGGGTGTGGGCCCCCAAATGAGACGCGGTATCGCCGAACTCAACGGTGAGGGAGAAACCGTGGGTGGTATTGTGGTAATGCGTTTCGGAGAAAATGCCCAAAAAACGATTGATGGCGTTAAACAAAAGTTGGAAGAATTAAAGTCTGGGCTACCAGAAGGTGTCGATATAGTCACTGTCTATGATCGTTCGGGGCTTATCTCGGATGCCGTGGAAAGTCTCTGGAAAAGTGTAGTAGAAGAACTCGCTATTGTCGCGTTTATCTGTGTGATATTTCTCTTCCATGTCCGCTCCTCGCTGGTTGCCGTTATCAGCTTGCCTTTGGGTATTTTAACCGCGTTTATTGTCATGTATTGGCAAGGAATTAACGCGAATATTATGTCACTTGGAGGGATCGCAATCGCTATTGGCGCTATGCTCGATGGTGCCATCGTCATGATTGAAAATATGCATAAGCATATGGAAAAAACGCCACTGACAGCAGAGAACCGCTGGCGGGTGGTTGCCGACTCTGCTTCAGAGGTGGGCCCTGCTCTTTTCTTTAGCTTGCTCATTATTACCGTCAGCTTTATGCCGGTATTTACCTTAGAAGCCCAGGAAGGGCGGATGTTTTCTCCGCTTGCTTTCACGAAAACTTACGCAATGGCAGCCAGTGCAGCCTTAGCGATTACCGTTATCCCCGTGTTGATGGGATATTTTATCAGAGGAAAGGTAACACCTGAGGGGAAAAACCCGCTTAATCGGTTATTGATCGCCGGGTATAAACCGCTTTTAAAAGGCATTTTGAAATACCCCAAGACAGCAGTTGTCGGAGCGCTTGTTATCCTGGCCGTTGGTGTCTGGCCGATTGACAAAATTGGTAGTGAATTTATTCCAGATTTGGATGAGGGCGATTTGATGTATATGCCCACTACCTATCCCGGATTATCAATTGGTAAAGCAAGGGAGCTGTTGCAGCAAACCGACAAGCTCATAAAAACAGTACCAGAAGTGAAGACGGTTTTTGGCAAAATTGGCCGAGCGGATACCGCAACTGACCCGGCACCCCTAACGATGGTTGAAACCTTTATTCAACTGAAACCGAAAGATCAGTGGCGAGACGGGATGACCACTGAGAAGCTGAAAAAAGAACTGGATGCGCTTGTAAAGTTTCCGGGGCTGACCAATGCGTGGGTATACCCCATTAAAACTCGCATTGATATGTTATCGACAGGTATAAAAACGCCGGTAGGTATAAAAGTTGCCGGAGCTGATCTTAATGAAATTCAGAAGATCGGTCAGCAGCTTGAAGCAATACTTGAAGATGTAGATGGTACGGCTTCTGTTTATTCAGAGCGAGTGGCAGGTGGGCGCTATGTCAAAGTTGACATAAAAAGAGAGCAAGCTGCACGTTACGGTTTGAACATTGAGGATGTTCAACAGGTTGTTGCCACGGCTATTGGTGGAATGAATGTTACAGAGACCATTGAAGGGCTTGAACGTTACCCAATAAACTTGCGCTACCCTCAAGATTACCGTGATTCGCCGGAAGAATTAAAGAAGCTACCTTTAGTTACGCCAAACGGGCAGCGTATTAGTTTGGCGGATGTTGCTGATGTCTACGTTGAACTTGGACCGCCGGCAATTAAAAGCGAAAACGCAAGACTTAATGGCTGGACTTTTGTCGACATTGAGGGAGTTGATGTCGGCACTTATGTTGAAAAAGCAATGAAGGTTGTAGAACAAGAACTCGAGTTGCCAGCAGGGTATTCAGTTACCTGGTCCGGGCAGTACGAATATATGGAAAGGGCAAAGGAAAAACTGACTTACGTGATTCCGTTAACGCTCGCGATTATTATCGTTCTTTTATATATGAACTTTCGAAACGCTACAGAAATAGCCATTATATTGGGAACTTTGCCTCTCGCATTGGTGGGGGCAATCTGGCTAATGTATCTTTTAGATTATAATTTCTCAGTTGCTGTAGCGGTTGGTTTTATAGCTCTAGCAGGTGTCACTGTAGAAATAGGAATACTAATGCTGACTTACCTAAACCAGTCCTATAATGAATATGAAAAAAGTCAGTTAGAGCATGGTAAGGCATTAACGAAAGAGGGTCTCTCTCTTGCCGTAATGGAAGGGGCAGGACTTCGTGTTCGCCCAGTCATGATGACGGCCGTTTCTACAATTGCTGGTTTATTGCCTATAATGTTTAGTACAGGGACTGGGGCTGAGGTGGTTAGTAGAATAGCGGCGCCAATGGTTGGAGGAATGATCAGCGCTGTTATCTTAACCTTGCTCGTATTACCTGCTGTTTACTATTTGTGGCGAAAGAAAGACGTTAAGGTTAGATGATACCTTACTCTGTAAATATCACCTGCGCATCTTTGATCTCGATCAATGATGTGCAGGGGGTAGTATGCTAATTTATAGCATGGCAATAGGAGCGCACATATGTTTCAAGCAAAATTTTTAGTTGTGCTTATGTTAGGAATAGTGATACAGCTATCCTTCCCAGCCGCTCCTCCTTATAACAATGCTTCCAATGTACAGCACGAAAAAAGTGTTAGCCATATGGATGTTAGCAACGAAAGCAAAGATAACTTTCATTGCGATGAAAGTGAGCAATCTATCATTGACGACTGTTATTGCTGCGTAGCTGATAAATGCTCTATGGATGAAGAGTGTAACTCTGCGAACTCACCTCTAGTATTTATTCAATTCGACACCTCGATAAACTCTCCTAGCAACTTGCCACATCCCTTGTCTTATAAAGCTGATGTGAAGCAAATACTCTTCGATATTTACTACCCTCCGAAATAGCACTACTAAATTACAACTCTAGATTTTCTCGAAATTTAAGTAACTAGACTAAACACAGTCCATAAGCTATATGTTTTAGGGCTTTTAGGGGGGTATATGAACCTATCTAAAATTACCGCTATTTTTGATCAACTTCGACAAGACTCAGTGGAAGAGGCTCTCATCGGCCGTGGCGTTAGCGGCTTTACGCTGTTTCCTGTGCGAGGACGGGGTTACTACTTCGATAGCTATAACGATGATCACTTAGTTGATCACGTACAGCTTGAAGTTTATGTGAACAGTGATGATGCGCGTGATGTTGCCCTCTTGGTAGTTGAAGCGGCCCATACTGGGGTATCTAACGAGGGATTAGTTTCTATCTCGCCAATCGATGAATTGTTCTGGGTTCACGATAAACGAGCAGCCACTAATAAAGAGCTTTCGTTACAAAGTTAACACCGAGCAAATGTTGCCTGAAACGTATTGGTAGTTTTAATTAACAGGACAGTATTGATGTCAAATAACGATCATAGAGCCGGAGTGCGGGAAATTAACTTAGTCAATCGCACATTAAAGCTAAACACTGAGAGTGTGAAAAAAGTTCGCGAAGCGATTAACGAAATCGATCGCTTGGTTGGTCTCGATAGCGTTGCCTATGACTCTGAGCGTAACTTGTTATTGGTAGCTTATGATGCATCTAAAGTGGATCTCAATGTTATAGAGGAAAAGCTCAGGAAGTTTGGTGTTGAAATAAATAGTGGGTGGTGGACTCATCTGAAAGAAGAGTACTACAAGTTTATTGACCAAAATATTAAAGATAATTCGGAACATACACCGTGGAGTTGTCACAGAAGTCCGCCAGTTAACAAAAGCAAACGAAAGTAACGATTAATTATAGGTAAGGAGTAAAAAATGCAAATAGAAACAATCAAAGATGTGCTGAGTTGGACCGTTGATTTCCACAAAAACCTGAAGGAGTGTGTTACTCACTGCTCTAAACAAAACCAAGATGAACGAGCTCGGATGATTCTAAACTACGTGTCGGGTCATGAGGCTAGCTTAGAGCGAATGGTCGAAGGTTTTTTGAGTACAGCAAACCGAAATGCATTAGACACTTGGTGTTATGACTATATTGGGAAACATCCCATCGTTGAGCATGGACACTGTGATTCGCCTTTTAAAGAGTTAGATACTGATCACATTATGGAGAACATTGTAAACCATCATGAGCAAGTCATTGAGTTGTATGAACACCTATATTCCCGTGTTGATATAGACAGCGCAAAAGAGCTGTTAGAAACAGTAAAAAACGTTGAAGAAAATGAAATTAAACGAATGGTGCAAACTGCGAACCGATTTTCGGATATGTAGTTAGTGACGGTTTTATCGTTGGTACTTTACGGGAAATAGCTTGTAACTATCCTATTGAAATTAGCTGGCAAAGACGCGGAGTCGGTTTACCGGGCGCTGTTAAAAATATTTAAGCAGATGCCGGCAGAATACCGGAAATCGCTCACCTGGGATCGCGGTATGGAACTGGCTAAGCATGCTGATCTAACAAAAGAAATTGGTATACCCGTTTACTTTTGCGACCCCCAATCACCATGGCAACGAGGCACAAACGAAAATACTAATAGTTTGGTTCGGCAATACTTCCCAAGAAAAACTGATTTATCTGTTCATTCACAGGAAGTTCTTAACAACGTAGCGACCCAATTAAACGAGAGACCGAGAAAAACATTGAGCTTTATGACACCGTCACACATGATTGATAAGGGTGTTGCGTTGATGACTTGAATCTACATCAGCCTTCTTCGCGAAAGAAATAAAGTAAAGTTTGAATTCATCAAGGTCGAATCTGGCAACTACCCAATCAGGGCTCTGTGTCGGGTTATGAAGGTCAGCAAGTCGGCTTACTATGACTGGTGCAAGCGCCCGGGCAAGCTGATTGGCGCTCAAGAGCTGCAGCTTCGCCGCCGGATCAAGGAACTGTTCAAAGCGAGCAGATCCAGCTTGGGCAGCCGGAAAATGATGAAGGCACTTCGCGCGGAAGGCTTTGAAATTGGCCGATACCGGGTTCGCCGGCTTATGGATCAAATGGGCTTGAAGGTGACGCAGCGCGTGGCTTACAAAGTAACCACCAAGCGCAAACACAGCGACAGCGTAGCGGGCAATTTGCTGAATCAGAATTTCAACCCAGTGGGCCCGAATCAGATCTGGGCGGGCGATGTGACCTACTGCCGCACCGGCGAAGGCGGGATGTATCTGGCGGTTGTGATGGACCTGTATTCGCGGCGCATCGTGGGCTGGGCAATTGATAAAACGATGACCACCAGTTTGGTGCTGCGGGCTCTGATTACGGCTTACAACCTGCGCAGGCCGAGCAAGGGGCTGGTGTTCCATAGCGACCGCGGGTCGCAGTACACCAGCAAGCGGTACCGGAAGCAGCTTCAGCGTTTTGGTATGCGAGCGAGTATGGGCGACGTTGGCGCCTGCTGGGACAACGCAGTTGTTGAACGATTTTTTGGCAGCCTGAAACATGATTGGCTCTTTAAAGTGTCACAACCGACACGTGAACATATGAAAAGGGATGTGGCCGCTTACATCCGTTACTACCACCTGAAGCGACTACATTCGGCCAACGGCGGCAGGTCGCCAGTTAACCATGAATTATTGTTTAAAAATGTGTCCGAATTTAGTTGACCAGTACATCCAATGGGTTAAAGTGGTGCTGAAAAGAAGTAAATGTATGCAGTCATGAGGCTATACGCACGCGTATACGGAATTTGGCACATACCTCGAGAGGATTAGTTGTTATGAGGCAGAATCAATCAGAACATCCACACCACGTGGATCCGTCGCACACAGATGCGCCGCTCTCAGATCCCGTGTGCGGCATGCGAGTTACAGAGAATTCATCCCATCACATGGAGCATGAGGGTAAGTCTTTCTATTTTTGCAGCACCAAGTGTTTGGGTAGATTCCGTGATGACCCGGAAAAGTACCTCGATCCCACCAAGTCGGAGGAACATACAACGCCGCATGAGCCCGGCACGACGTACACTTGCCCTATGCATCCGGAGATCCTGCAAGATCACCCGGGAACCTGTCCAAAGTGTGGCATGGCTCTTGAGCCATTGATGCCCAGTCTGGATGATGATAACAATCCAGAGTTGAAAGATTTTTCACGCAGGTTCTGGTGGACGCTGCCGTTTACTGTCATCGTGACAATACTTGCTATGTTCGGCCCGCAGCTTGGCTGGTTTAGCATGAGCGTGCAAACATGGATCGAACTCGTTCTTTCAATACCGGTAGTGTTGTGGGCAGGGCAGCCATTTTTTGTACGGGGCTGGCAATCAGTAGTGAACCGCAGCCCGAACATGTGGACGCTGATAGGCCTTGGTACTGGAGCGGCGTTTATCTATAGCACTATCGCGACGATAGCACCGGGCATATTCCCTGAAACTTTCATGTCGATGGGCCGCGTTTCAGTCTATTTTGAAGCAGCAGTTGTCATTATTTCGCTGACATTGTTGGGTCAGATGCTTGAGTTGAGGGCACGCTCGAAAACATCAGCTGCCATCAAGTCCTTGCTCGGTCTGGCGCCTAAGACAGCACGGCGGATCAACAAGGATGGCACTGAGGAAGATGTGCCTTTGAATCACGTACATGAAGGTGATCGCTTGCGCGTTCGCCCTGGTGAAAAAGTCCCGGTTGACGGCACGGTAGAGGAAGGTAATAGCTCATTGGATGAGTCGATGTTGACCGGAGAGCCACTCCCCGTAAGCAAGCAGCCCGGAGACAAGGTGATTGGCGCGACGATGAATACTTCAGGCGCTCTTGTGATTCGGGCAGAGAAAGTGGGTTCTGCCACAGTGCTCTCTCAGATTGTGCAGCTCGTAGCGCAGGCGCAGCGTTCGCACGCTCCCATGCAGCGCATGGCTGACTTGGTTGCCGGTTACTTCGTTATGGCTGTAGTGGTCATCGCCATAACAACTCTGTTCGTTTGGGGATTCTTCGGTCCGCAACCGAGCTGGGTGTACGGTTTGATAAATGCTGTTGCGGTGCTGATTATCGCTTGCCCGTGTGCGTTGGGGCTGGCCACACCCATGTCCATCATGGTGGCAACCGGCAAAGCCGCTACGCAAGGCGTGCTGTTTCGCGATGCCGCCGCGATTGAGAACTTCCGCAAAGTCGATACTCTGATTGTTGATAAAACCGGCACATTGACTGAAGGACGTCCGGCTTTTGAACAAGCAATTCCGGCAGGTGACATAACTGCCGATGAAGTACTACGTCTTGCAGCGAGCCTCGATCAAGGCAGTGAACATCCACTTGCCGACGCTATTGTGAACGCGGCGCGCGAGCGCGGCCTCACACTCAGTGCAGTCGACGATTTTGAATCAGGTAGCGGCATCGGCGTTCGTGGCCAAGTCGATAGTAAGTCGCTGGTCCTGGGCAATACAGCTCTGATGCAGCAAGACGGGATTGATGTTACCCACCTGACAAACATCGCCGACTCATTGCGCAAAAAAGGTGCGAGTGTCATGTATCTCGCCTCGGATGGCCAACTTGCAGGCCTGTTGGCTGTCTCCGACCCGATCAAACAGAGCACGCTGGAAGCAGTGCGAGATCTCCAGCAAGCGGGGATTCGTATCATCATGGCAACCGGCGATGGTATTGCAACGGCTAACGCTGTTGCCAAGGAATTGGGAATCGACGAAGTGCACGGCGAAGTCAAACCTGCTGACAAGCTTGACCTCGTCACACAGCTTCAAGCTGAAGGTTGTATTGTAGCTATGGCTGGGGACGGGATTAACGATGCCCCGGCTCTCGCAAAGGCTAACGTAGGTATCGCCATGGGGACGGGTACAGACGTTGCCATGAACAGCGCTCAGGTAACCCTGGTCAAAGGCGACTTGCGTGGAATCTCCACCGCACGGCACCTTTCCGATAGTACCGTCGCTAATATGAAGCAAAATCTGGGTTTCGCGTTTATCTACAATGGGCTTGGCGTCCCGATCGCAGCCGGTGTGTTGTATCCCCTCACGGGTATTCTGCTCTCACCCATGTTCGCCGCACTCGCAATGAGTCTCAGCTCGGCATCGGTGGTTTTCAACGCTCTCCGGCTTCGTGGCTCACGCGATTGAATGGGGCGATAACCCACGGAATGATGCTCTGATAACACAAGCTGCTGAAGAACAGATGTTTCAGCAGCTTGTGCCCCCTCATCCACCATCCGTTGATTAACGAGGCATTAATCGATGCTGTTTCACCAGCGTATAGAATACCGGGATGACAATGAGTGTGAGGATAGTAAAGCTGTAAATACCCTATTTCTAACACAGTCATCTCGTAGAGTATTTATGCCGCATTTCGGTACTCAAATGGCGTCATGTCATTGAGTGAATCGTGCGGTCGTTCGTTGTTGTATAGCTCAATCCAATCTTCGGTTATTTGCTTCACTTCGTTCAGGTTGTTGAAGATGTAGCAATCGAGTACATCATCACGATAAGTTCGGTTAAATCGTTCAATGTAGGCGTTTTGATATGGGCAACCAGGTTTAATGTAATCAATCATAATGTCATGTGCTTTTGCCCAATTTACAAACACTTCCGAGGTGAATTCGCTGCCATTATCAACCCGAATTTTCTCAGGGTAACCATGCCACTCAGCAAGTTGGTCAAGATAGCGTATGACGCGCAACGACGGCATGCTGGTCGCAATATCGATACCTAAAACTTCGCGATTAAAGTCATCAATGACATTAAATGTGCGAAACCTGACTTTGTTGTGCAAGCTGTCACTCATAAAGTCCATTGACCAGGACTTACCCAATGCATTCGGTGCAGCCAATGGCTCTGGGTTGCGGTTGGGTAATCGCTTTTTGCCTTTGCGTCGCAGGTTCAGTTTTAGCTCAGTATAAACGCGATAAACACGCTTGTGGTTCCATCGATGGCCTAGCTTTCGAAGGCGTTTAAAGCACTTCGGGAACCCCCCACCGATGGTGCTTGTCGATTAAAGCATTCAAGGCATCAATGATTTCGTCATCATCGGTCAATTTTGGCTCGTAATAGTAAGCGGTACGGCTAATGCCAACTACATCACAGCACTTTACAACGCTCGCGTTATACTGCACCTGCAACTCGCGTGCCCAGGTTTTCCGTTCTGCCACAGGTGCTAGAGCTTTTTTATTATGTCTTCTTGCATTTGTGACTTGAGGCTCAGCTCAGCATACATCTGCTTAAGCCGGCGGTTTTCTTCTTCCAGTTCTTTTAAGCGGCGCACATCAGACGCTTCCATACCACCGTATTTTTCGCGCCATTTGTAAAACGTTGAATTACCGATGCCGTACTTACGGCAAATATCTTTCACCGGCATCCCGGCTTCGGCTTCTTTTAAAATCGCCACAATTTGGCTTTCAGTCATGCGTTTGCTCATCGTAAAACTCCTTTGCTTTAGTTTAAAAGAAATTCTACGAGCGAGCTGTATTATTTTACGGGGTAGTTACAATCAGCTCGGGAAAGAGGAATTGAAACAACTAAAGTCTCAAACTTCAATGCGATTGCTGGCCATGGCGTGGAGGCTAAAGTAGACGGGAAGTCCCTCCTTTTTGGTAATGAAAAACTTTGACGTGAACGTCAAATTGAGCTCGGTAACTTTATTGAAAAAGCCCAAGAATTAGCAGCTGAAGCTAAGACACCAATGTACTTTGCTGTTAATAATGAATTGGCTGCAATAATTGCAGTTGCTGACCCAATAAAAGACGACTCTGTCGATGCCATTAAGCGTTTGCAGGATAACGGTGTGCGAGTCGTAATGCTTACTGGTGATAATCGCGCGACTGCACAAGCGGTTGCTGAAAAAGTAGGAATTAAAGAATTTTTTGCCGAAGTTCTGCCGGAAGAAAAATCAAAAAAGGTTCAGGAGCTGCAGATGGAAGGCGAAATTGTTGGTATGACGGGAGACGGTATTAATGATGCGCCAGCGCTAGCTATTGCCAATGTAGGCTTCGCTATTGGCACTGGGACGGACGTTGCTATTGAAAGTGCCGATATTACATTGATGCGTGGGTCGTTACATGGGCTTGCCGATGCGATCGCGGTGAGCAAGGCCACGCTGCGCAATATTAAGCAAAACTTATTTGGTGCTTTTATTTACAACGTAGGGGGTATTCCTTTTGCCGCAGGCGTTCTGTACCCGTTTTTGGGAATGCTATTGAGCCCGGTTATTGCTGGTGCAGCAATGGCTTTTTCTTCTCTTACGGTAGTGAGTAACGCTAACCGGTTACGCTTTTTCAAAGCCAAGAAACATTAACGCACCTTCTAACACTGACGCATTCAGGAGAATAAACATGTTATTCATTAATATTGCTGGTATCACTTTGATCGCGCTGATCGTCTGGTGGTTTTGGCTTTACAAGCCCCAGCAGCTGAAGCTGGGAGAAGGTGATTTGGTGATTGCCGTCGAAAACGGTATCTACTCGCCTTCGAGAATAAAAATACCTGAAGGTAAACCGGTTGAACTTAAGTTCCTGCGGAAGGATCAATCGCCTTGTTCTGAAACTTTGCTCATTCCCAAGCTAGAAATAAGTGAAACGTTGCCTTCTAACAAATTAAAGCAAATTCAAATACCAGCGCTGGAACCCGGAGAGTACGACTTTCATTGCCAGATGCAAATGTATCGGGGAAAGCTAGTTGTCGGTTAAATGGCTTAAAATGGGGGGATTACACAACAACTCGCGCAAAAAATTAAGCAGTTTTGGATAGAGAGCGGTGGTTTTCATGGCTACCGCAATATCTATATGGACTTTCGTGATGCCAACCAATATTGCGGCCGAGATCGGATCTTACGCTTAATGCAAAAAGAAGGCATCCGTGCACAGCGGGGTTATAACACGCCCAACAGAGGATGAATTAGACGAAATTACGGATGAGGAACAAGCGCTAATTATTGCGGACCAAATCCGTGAATTTAACGAAAGATCAAGCATCGGCATTGCTCAATCCATTGCTAGTCAAATGGCGGCATTGAATGATTTTGAATCATTTAAAAATAGCGTGACTGCTCAAAGTCAATGGGGTGGTGATGTGTATCGGGCATTGCAAGGTCAACTAGCATTCCTAAAAGAACATAGCGCCATAAAAGACATTATGAAAGCTCAAAGTCTATGGAATGGAGAGGCGCAGCGCGCGGCAGCAGCGTTAGAAATGGCTATACGAGATAATCCTGAAGCGCAAAAAAGTGCTGGGAAGTTGCAAGCGAAAGCTCGAAAAATCTCTAAAAAGCCACCTGATGCAGAATCAGATTCGGAAGAATGAATTAGTTGTCGAATAAACAATGCGAATTAACTTATTAGCTGCATAATTATTCATCCTTAGTTGGCAATTGTCACCAGTACATTTAAAGAATCAAAGACAGTCGCTTTTAAGGTATGAAATCAAACATGGTCACCGTTTGGTCACCATTTGGTCACAAGCCCCAATATGGTCACAAATACGCACAAAGCATCAAGCCAACCAACACGGCTGCAAGTCAATAAATTCGAGGGGTTTAGAAA